>JACSRU010000150.1 GCA_014879575.1 Chthoniobacterales bacterium
GGCTGCAAGGCCTGGGTTTGAAGGCCAGACGAAGTTAGCGGGCGGAAGGTCCGCCACCTGCTCCACGCAGATCCCAGCCCTTCAGGCCGGATGCCACGATTCTCGTTTTTGCACTTATTGGAGAGGCGCCCGGTTTGGGGAAATGTCGTTCGGCGCGGTTGACTTGAGGCGCGGGGGCTTTAGTGTGGGACGTTTCCAAAAATGAGCGTACCACGCCGTCATGTCCTGTTTGTTTGCACGGGCAATATCTGCCGGAGCCCGATGGCCGAAGGCCTGTTCCGGAATCTCATCACCGGGCTGGGAGGGATCACGACGGAGTCCGCCGGATTGAGCGCCGCCAGCGGGCAACCCCCCAGCACCGAGGCCGTCCGGGTGCTGGCAAACTTGGGCGTTGACATATCGAAGATCCGGAGTCAACCGGTCACGGAAAAGCTTCTTCAGCGGGCAACCCATATTTTTGTCATGACGGAAGATCACCGCCGTCTGTTGGAACTCTTCTATCCCGAGGCCTTGCCCCGGGTTTCCCTTCTCCGGGGTGCCGAGCCCGGGAGTCCCGACGTCCCGGATCCCATTGGGCAGGGTCGCCAGGTTTATGAAAAGTGCAAGGAGACCATCCGCCACGCCCTGCCAGCCATTTTGAAAAAAATCAACGAATCACCCATGACCACGACCGACTCCGCCAACAACCTCGCCGCCCTCACTGCGACCGATCCCCAAATTGCCGAAGCCATCCGGCGCGAACGCGAACGCCAGTTCGAACACATCGAATTGATCGCCTCTGAAAATTTCACAAGCCAGGCGGTGATGCAGGCCCAGGGATCCTGCCTGACCAATAAATATGCCGAAGGGTATCCCGGTCGCCGGTGGTATGGCGGGTGTGAATTCATGGACACGGTCGAGGCGCTTGCCATTGAGCGGGCCAGGGAACTTTTCGGAGCCGAGCATGTCAATGTCCAGGCGCACAGTGGCAGCCAGGCGAACATGGCCGTCTATTTCAGCGTTCTCCAGCCCGGCGACCGGATTTTAACGATGGACCTGTCTCATGGGGGGCATCTCACCCACGGACACAAGGCGAATTTCTCGGGCAAACTTTACGAGGTTCACCATTACGGCGTCAGCCAGGAGACGGAAAGAATCGATTATGACGCCCTGCAACGCCAGGCCCTCGAGGTGAAGCCCCGGATGATCACGGCGGGCGCCTCCGCGTATCCACGAACGATTGATTTTCCCCGGATGCGGGAGATTGCGGACTCGGTGGGTGCCTATCTTTTTGTGGACATGGCACACATTGCCGGGCTGGTTGCCGGCGGGGCGCATCCGTCGCCGGTTCCGCATGCGCATTTCGTCACCACCACAACGCACAAGAGCCTCCGCGGACCCCGTGCGGGCCTCGTGCTCTGCCGGGAGGAATTTGCAAAGAAGGTGGATTCCAACATCTTTCCAGGCATCCAGGGCGGCCCTCTCATGCATGTGATCGCCGCCAAGGCGGTCTGCCTGCAGGAAGCCCTGAAGCCGGAATTCAAAACCTACGCGCACCAGGTGGTAAGCAATGCGAAAGCTCTTGCCGCCCGCCTGTCCATGCTCGGCTTCCGGATCGTTTCCGGCGGCACGGACAATCATGTGATGCTCGTGGATCTGCGCCCGAAGGGGATCAACGGCGTCGAGGCTCAGACGGCGTTGGACAAGGCCGCGATTACGGTGAACAAGAATGCGATTCCGTTCGATACGGAACCCATCTCAAAGACCGGCGGCATCCGGGTCGGAACCCCGGCGATGACCACCCGCGGACTCGATGAGGAGAACATGATGGAAGTGGCCGATTTCCTCAACGCCGCGCTCGAAGCGCGCAACGACGACGACGCCCTGGCGGCACTCCGCAAAAAGGTCACGACCTTCACATCGCGTTTCCCGCTGCCCTGAGATCGCCGCCCGGCGGACGTCCTTTGCGCAAGCCCTAAATATCGAATTGCTTTCCGATTTCCACCGTCCGGTTGCTCGGAAGACGGAAGAACTGGGCCGCGTTCTGGGCGTTTCTGGCCATGGCGATAAACACCCGGGCCCGCAGGGGGGAAAGTCCCACCTGGGATTTGATGAGGGTTTCGCGTCCGAGGAAGAACGTGCATTTGTCGGGGTGGAGCTCGATGTCTTTGGCCTTCAATCCGGCCACAATTTTTTTGATGGTCGGCACTTCCATAAAGCCGAATTTTGCGAAGACTTGGAGGAATCCCTCGGACAGGTTCCGGACTTCGACCCTTTCGGATTCGGCAACATAGGGAATTTTTTCGAGGGTGATGGTCAGAACGATGTTTCGTTCGTGCAGGACATGGTTGTGGGTGAGGTTGTAGGTCAGCGCTCCCGGTGTGACATTGGGACTCGCGGAAAGAAAAACCGCCGTGCCACTCACCCGATGGGGCGCGAAGGCCGGGTTCAACACCCCGGACATCGAGATTGATTCGATGAAGTCGGGCAGGGAGAGGGCGTTGGCGGATTTTTCCCGGACGAATGTCCGTCCGATTTTCCAGGTCGTCATCAGGTAAAAAATTGCGCCTCCGATCACGACAGTGATCCATCCGCCGTGCAGCAGCTTCAGAAGGTTGGAGGAGAGAAAGAGGATCTCAATGAATGCGAAAATGAGGCAGACTCCCAGTGCGTGCGGCAGGCTCCATCCCCAGTTGCGTCTGGCCACACAGTAAAATAGCAATGTCGTGGCAAGCATGGTGAGCGTCACCGCGATGCCGTAGGCCGCAGCCAGCGCCGAACTGGACTTGAAGACGATGACCAGAGTGATGCAGGCGGCGGCGAGGGCTGTATTGATCGCCGGGATGTAGATCTGTCCGGATTTTTCGTAGTTTGTGTGGAAAATTTGAATGCGGGGAAGGTATCCCATCTGGATGGCGGACGTGGTCAGGGAGAACACGCCCGAGATCAGGGCCTGCGAGGCAATGACGGTTGCCATTGTGGCCAGAATCACCAGTGGCAGGGTCGCCCAGCCAGGTGCCAGAAGGTAGAACGGGTTCTCGGCGGCCGCGGGGTTGGCCAGCACAAGCGCGCCCTGGCCAAGGTAGTTCAGCGCGAGGGAGGGAAGCACGACGAAGCGCCAGGCCGTTCGGATCGGAATTCTGCCAAAGTGCCCCATGTCCGCATACAGAGCCTCCCCACCGGTGACCGATAAAAACACGCTGCCCAGGATGACAAAGGAGATTGCCGGGTGGTGGACAAGAAATCCGAGGCCTGCCAGCGGGTTGATCGCGGCAATGACCCCCGGAAATTTTACAACCTGGAGAAGTCCCAGAAAGCCGATTGAGAAGAACCAGATCAGGATGATCGGTCCAAAAAATTTGCCAATTGCGCCGGTGCCGAATTGTTGGATGGAGAAAAGTCCGATGAGAATCCCGACAGCGATCGGGAGGATCAAGTGCGCGAGGCCCGGGGCAAAGAGCTTCAAGCCCTCGACCGCGGAGAGCACCGAGATGGCCGGCGTAATGACTCCATCGCCGTAGAGCAGGGCGGCGCCCAAAAGCCCAACCGCCGTCATGATGACCATGCCCTTCTGCCGGGATCCGGCATCCTTGGCGGGGAAGGCCAGATTCAACAGGGCCAGGATGCCGCCTTCCCCGTGATTGTCCGCGCGGAGAATCAACCCCACGTATTTGATCGAAACAAGGACGATCAGACTCCAGAGGATCAGGGACAGGATCCCCAGCACGGCTTCCGCTCCGCCGGTGCCGCTGTGAACGCTGTGCGCGATGGATTCCTTGAACGCATAGAGCGGACTTGTTCCGATGTCGCCAAAGACCACTCCCAACGCCGCAAGCGTCAAGGCGAGTTTCTTCGAGCGGGGAGACGCCGCGCCGGTGTCCTTATCCATAACAGATCAAGGAAGCCATCCGATCACGCGTCTGTGCCGCGCCCGGTCGGCAGGCAACCAATCCCTCGGGCACTCCCGTGGATTTTTACAATTTGGCGAGAATCTCATTCAACGTCTTGCTCGGGCGCAGGGCGGCCGATGCCAGGGTATCGTCCGGCATGTAGTAGCCGCCGATGTCCACCGGATTCCCCTGCACCGCCAGAAGTTCGCCGACGATTTTCTCCTCGTTCGCGGTGAGTTCGGCGGCGATCGGCGCAAAAAGTTTTTGGAGGTCGGGGTCTTTCGTCTGGGCCGCGAGTTCCCGTGCCCAGTAGAGGGCGAGATAGAAGTGGCTGCCGCGATTGTCGGTGGTGCCGAGTTTGCGTCCGGGCGACCGGTCATTTTCCAGGAATTTCCCGGTGGCGGCATCCAGGGTCTCAGCAAGGACTTTGGCTTTTGGCAGGGAAAAGGTTTCGGCGATGTGATCGAACGACGGCGCCAACGCGAAAAACTCGCCCAGAGAATCCCAGCGAAGGTAGTTTTCCTGGACGAATTGCTGAACGTGCTTTGGTGCGGAGCCGCCCGCGCCGGTTTCGAAGAGTCCGCCGCCATTCATGAGCGGAACGATCGAGAGCATTTTTGCGCTGGTTCCCACTTCAAGGATTGGGAAGAGATCCGTGAGGTAGTCGCGGAGGACATTGCCCGTGACCGAGATCGTGTCCTGTCCCTTGGCGATGCGATCGAGCGAGAACGTGCAGGCCTCGGCGGGGGCAAGGATTCGGATGTCGAGCCCCGTCGTATCGTGGTCCTTCAGATACTTTTCCACCTTCTGGATGAGCTGGGCATCATGCGGACGGTTTTTATCGAGCCAGAAAACGGCGGGCGTGTTGCTGGCGCGGGCGCGTCGGACGGCGAGTTTCACCCAATCCTGGATGGGGGCATCCTTTGTCTGGCAGGCGCGCCAGATGTCGCCCTGCCCGACCTGGTGCTCGATGAGAACCTTCCCCCGGGAGTCAATGACCCGGACGGTTCCGTCGGCGGGAATCTCAAAGGTTTTGTTGTGCGATCCGTATTCCTCCGCCGCCTGGGCCATGAGGCCCACATTTGGGACCGAGCCCATCGTCCTCGGGTCAAGGGCGCCATGTTTTTTGCAGAAGTCAATCGTGGCCTGATAGACGCCCGCGTAGCTGCTGTCGGGGATGACCGCGAGGGTGTCCTGCGGTTTGCCGTCCGCGTTCCACATCTGGCCCGATGTGCGGATCATGGCCGGCATGGAGGCGTCCACGATGACATCGCTCGGCACGTGAAGGTTGGTGATTCCCTTGTCGGAGTTCACCATGGCGAGCGCCGGACCTTCTGCGAGGGTCTTTCGAATGTCGGCCTCAATTTCGGCTTTTTTGTCCGTGGGGAGTGTTTGGATCTTCGCGACCAGGTCCCCGAGACCGTTGTTGAAATCGACGCCGAGTTCCCGGAGCACGGTGGCCTGTTTGGCGATGAGATCCTTAAAGAATACCTTCACAACATGGCCAAACAGGATCGGATCCGAAACCTTCATCATCGTCGCCTTGAGATGCACGGAGAAAAGCACGCCGTCCGCCTTGGCTTTTGCGATTTGTTCCCCGAGAAATCCCACCAGCGCCTTCCGGCTCAGAAATGTGGCGTCGAGGATTTCCCCCGCCTTGAGCGGGGTGCTGGCCTTGAGGATCTGGACCGTTCCGTCGGTGCCGGTGAATTCGATTTTCACATCGTCCGCCTCGGAAACCGTCACCGATTTTTCATTTGAAAAAAAGTCCCCTTTGCCGCCCATCGTGCCGACGGTTGTTTTGGAGTCCGGCGACCAGGCACCCATTGCATGCGGGTGCTTGCGCGCGTATTCCTTCACGGCCTTCGGTGCACGGCGGTCGGAATTCCCCTCGCGGAGCACCGGGTTCACCGCGCTGCCCATGACCTTGCCATAGCGGGCCTTGATTTCCTTTTCCTCCGCCGTCGCGGGGTTCTCGGGATAGTCCGGAAGCCGGTATCCTTTTTTCTGAAGCTCCGCAATGGCGGCCTTGAGCTGGGGAACCGAGGCGCTGATATTCGGGAGTTTGATGATATTGGCCTCGGGCTGAAGCGTGAGGGCACCCAGCTCGGCCAGATGGTCGGGAACCCGCTGGGACGCGTTCAGGTTCTCGGGAAATTGCGCAAGGATTCGTCCGGCGAGCGAAATATCGCGGGACTCGACCGAAATGCCCGCATGCTTGGTGAAGGCTTGCAGGATTGGCAACAGGGAATAGGTCGCGAGAGCCGGTGCTTCGTCAGTCTTGGTGTAGAGGATGGTTGGACGCTTGGACATAAATGCTGCCAGCCATTTAAGCTATCGCCCCCCTGCGGTCAAACATCGAAAATCCTCCCGAAAAACTCGCTGAGGCGGCGACTGAGCCGCCCAGAAACCCCTCACCCGCACCGGGGGTTCCGGAGCGGCGGTTTTTTCAACATGTTGTCGAGGGTGGTGGCGGGGACCGCTGGGGGGAGCCGACACCCCTGCTAAACCCCGAAGCCAACCAGGTTTCGATAACACCGCCCGCGGGTCTCGCGGATCAAGCGCGTCGGATCCACCTCGCGAAGATGCCTTCCGACCATTTCCTTCAGCTCGATTCCCGCGGAGGAAAAGAGTTCGAAATAGCGGCCCGGATCTCCCCCGCAGCGTCGGATTCCCTCGGGCCAGAATTCGGCCATGACAATGCATTGGCGCGATGCACGGAGGATTTTTTGAGCGCCTTCCAGAACAAGCAACTCCGCGCCCTGCACGTCGATCTTGAGAAAATCAACGGCCGCGATGCCTTGACGCAGACACAGTGCGTCAAGGGTTTCGACCTGAGTGGGCTGGCTGTCGGCAAGCATGGGGTCGGCGTAGAGCCTGTTGTCGCCTTTGTTGTTGGGATTTGACCAGAGCACCATTTCTCCCGTAGCCGCTCCCACAGCAAGGTTTTCAAGAGCCACCGGACAGCGGGGAAAATTCGCGGCAACCGTCTTCCCAAGATAGGCAAAGGTTTCCTTATGGGGCTCCACGGCGAGAACCCGCCCAGCCTCCCCCCGGAGGGCCAACGCCGTGTAGAGCCCGACGTTGGCCCCCACATCGACAAAGGTCATTCCCTTTCGGAAGTGCTGTCGGAAAAAGGCGATTTCGTCGTTTTCGTAAACTCCCAGAGTGAGCGCGCCCGAGACGACGGGGTCCAACGGATTCAGCACAACCTTTGCCCCTCCCCTGTCCAGAACGGGCGGCACAAGACGCCGCAGGCAGGCATTGGCCAGCCTTCGCAATGGCGTTGGACGCAGCAGGACAGTATAGACAAACTCCGGGAGATTCACGGGATACACGGTTTCCTCCGGTCCACGGCAAATGGTCAAGCCCAATCACGAAAAACCTGCCCGTTTGAAAAACGACTTGCGCAAGGGGAGGGACCGGCTCCTGGCACCGGGGCGGATCAGGCGACATGCGCCAAGTCGTCTTATCCCGCCCGTCCGGTCGCGGCGAGGAAGGGTCGGATTTTTTCCGCGAGTTGCCGGAAGGCGGCGAAGTCCACCTGTTGCTGGCCGTCGCTCATGGCCTCGGCGGGATTTGGATGGACCTCGACGAGGAGGCCGTCCGCCTCGAGGGCGACGGCACCACAGCAAAGGGCGAGGACGAGATCCGAGCGTCCGCAGCCCTGGCTGGGATCCACGATGACCGGGAGATGGGATTCCTTTTTGGCAACCGCGACGGCAGCCAAATCGAGAGTGTTGCGGGTGTAGGTCTCGAACGTGCGGATGCCGCGCTCGCAGAGGAGGACATTTGGGTTGCCGTGGGCGAGGATATACTCGGCGGCCAGCAGCCACTCCTCGATTTTCTCGCTCATCCCGCGCTTGAGGAGCACCGGTTTGCCCGATCTGGCGCACTCGATGAGGAGTTGGAAATTCTGCGCGTTGCGGGCGCCGATCTGGAGGATGTCGGCCGAGGCGGCGACATGCTCGACATCGCGCTCACTGAGGACTTCTGTGATGATTTTCAGTCCGGTTTCCCTGCGGGCGCGGTCCAGGAGGCTGAGGCCTTCCTTCCCGAGGCCCTGAAATTCATACGGAGACGTGCGGGGCTTGTAGGCGCCGCCGCGAAGAATGGTCGCCCCGGCCGCTTTGACGGCGCGGGCCGTGGAGAGAAGTTGCTCCTCGTTTTCCACCGAGCAGGGGCCGGCCATCAGCGCGAAGTGTCCTCCGCCGATTTTCACGCCATCCACATCCACAACGGTGTCCTTCGGATGCGACTCCCGGCTTGCGAGCTTGTAGCGTTTCTGGACGCGCAGAACGCTCTCGACCTGCGGGAAGGCGGTGAGGGACTCGAGATTCTGGTGGGTGCGTTCGTCGCCGATCGCCGCGATCACCGTCTGGGTCGCGCCGAAGATCGGAGCGGGATCATAGCCCAGTTTGGAGACCTCGGCGATGACCTCCTCAATGGCGGGTTTGGGGGTGTGTGGACGAAGAACGATGATCATGGTTCCCCCAGTGAAGAACATCCCCGCCGCTTGAGCAAACAATTCCTTGCGGGGGAAATTCCTGCTGGCAGGCGGGCCGGGGATTCCTCTAGGCTCTCCGCAGGAATGAAAACCTTTCTCATCCTGATCACCTCTGTGGCCATTCTCATGGTTGTGGCTGCGGTGTTTATTTTTGATGTCTTTTCCGAGATTGGCAGGAACCGCTTCCAAGTGGTCGAAAAAGCCCCCCTGGCGTCGCTCAACATGTCGCGTGAGCAATATATCGAATACCTGCTGCGCACCGAAAAACATGACAACCCGGAATTGTGGCGTCGGATTGCCGCCGTGCGGAACCTGAAGCGCTGGCCGGAAAGATAAACAAGCGGACCGGTTGGATCGTTGACATCCTCCGCATCCGAAGAGGGTTTTCCGGAAAAATCACCGATCTTGCCGACGCTGAGGCGTGGTGGTAGGATAACTCCATGAAACCGATGCTTTTGCTCTTTATGGTCTGCGCCGGCGCGGCGATGGCTCAGGATTTTGTGGCACCCGCCGGACGGCAGCGCACGGTTGTGAGGGAACTTCCGTCGGAGAGACCCACCATCGAGGGAATGGTGAAAGAAATTTTCACGAAGAAGCCGTGGCAGGCGGTGAATCCGCTCGCTCCGAAGACGTATGGTTCCGGCAAGCGATTTGTCTCGAAGGATTTTGGTCCGGGCACTCCCCATCACGCCCAAACTCTCACCGTTGTTGCCGTTGAGTGGTAAGTCCGGCACGGCGGCGATTTTCTGCGCGACGTTCCTGCGTCCGGAAATGCTCCACATCCACCGGCAGATCGTCGGGCTGAGCACGTTCTCACCGGTGGTCCTCACGCAGAAGAGGGAAGGGGATTGGCCGGTGAGGACCCTCGAAGTCATCCCGCGATCGGGCTTCCGATTTTTGGGACGCGGTATCGAGCGGTGGTTCGGGAGACCCTGGCAAATCAGCGGCGGGGAGACGCGAAAGATGGCGGCGATCCTGCGTCGCACCGGCGCCTCGGTGCTCCACATTTTTTTTGGAAATGTGGCCGTCCATATGTTGCCACTCCTGCGCTGCTCCCCCGTTCCGGTTGTTGTATCGTTTCATGGATCCGATGTGACCGGTGAGATTGCGACTCCGGCATTCGGGCGGGCTCGGAACGAGATGTTCCGTCGGGCCACCCTCGTGCTGTGCCGCTCGGAACAACTCGCCCGGAGAGTTCAGGCACTCGGATGCGATCCCGCCAAACTTCGGATCATGCGGACCGTTCTGCCGCCGCTCCGTCGGACCCGGCATGTCCCGCCCGCGGATGGCACCTGGCACATCGTCCAAGCCGCCCGCCTGGTTTCCAAGAAAGGGCTCTCCACCTCGCTTCGCGCATTTGCCGAATTTCTGAAGACGCACCCCCTGGCCAGGTTCACCATTGTCGGCGAGGGTCCCCTCGAGGGCGAGCTGCGCGCACTGGCGGCGGATCTCGGCCTTTCCGGCAGCGTGGAGTTTGGCGGTTTTCTCTCCCAGGAAAGGCTCGGCGAACTCTTCCAGCGGGCCCACATTTTTTTGCATCCCAGCGAGACAGTGGGCGGCGATGTGGAGGGGATTCCGAATTCCCTGCTCGAAGCGATGGCCTCGGGACTTCCCGCAGTGTCCACCAGGCACGGCGGCATTCCCGAGGTGATTGAGGACCGGATAACCGGACGGCTTTGTCCGGAACGCGATCCGGACGCTGTCGCCGCCGCCCTCCTGGAATTCGCCGCCGATCCGGTGCTCTACGAGCGGATTTCCGGGGCGGGGGCGGATTTTGTGACTGCGGAATTTTCGGCGGCGAAGCAAATCGCAAACATCGAAGCCCTCTACCGCGAGGCGTGCGCCACGAAATGAAGAGCCGGATATTCTGGATGACGATTCTCTGCGCCGCAGTCGTTACCACCGTCTTTACCACCCTCCTCTGGATTTTTTTTCTCAATCCGATCACCCAAGCGGTTAAGACCGGCAAGGAGGTTCAGGCGCAATTTGTCGAGGCTCTGAACCTGACGCCCCGAATCCTGGCAAACAATGCGGTGATCTTTGCTCAGAACACCCCGAAATTGGAACTCGTGACCGTCGAACGTCAGGCCCTTGTGCGACATCACTTCGAAGAATCCTGGTGGCACAGCCGAAAGGTCTTTGAAGTCGAGGCACCATTTACCGCCCACGCCGGGCTCCATCTGCGCGATGCCTTCACGGTAAACATTCCCCGCGGGGGCCGGAGGCTCGAAGTCCGACTGCCCCGCGCCAAAATCCTTTCGATGGACATGGGGGATATCCGGATTCTGCGTGATGAGGACGGGCACTGGAACAAACTGACCGCCCAGGACCGTGAAAAGGCGTTTCGCATCCTCACAAAGACTGCCAAAGCGGAATTCCTTGGCACCGATATCCTGAAAGCCGCAACCGCCGAAGCCGAAAAACAAGTTCGGAAGATTGCGCACACCATGGGGTGCGATGTGGTGTTCCTCGAGGATCCCCCGCCGAAGGACTGAGCCCTGAAAAACAAGGGATTTTTTCTTTCAGAAACTTCCGGCGTAGCCGGAGGCTTGAGAGAGCATGAACTGCTCAAAGCGGATGTTCAAAAACTTCGTCGCTCATGCCCTCCCCGGTATGGATCTCGTTCTTCCAGCAAAGAAGAAAGCGGGAAAGGATGTCAGCCCAGCCGTTGAAGAGTGCTTTCCACCCAGGCGGCCACGCCTTCCGGGGAGCGGAATTCTTCGACGGCGCGCGCTTCGAGTCCACGGGCGGCGGCCATGTGAGAGAGTTGGCGGCCAGGGCCGAGTTCGAGCAGGACGCGGCAACCGGATTCGAGGAAGCGCTGCTGGACATGGTCCCAGCGGATGGTGCAGTGGATTTGCTCAGGCAGGGTGTGTTCCATCTGTTCGCGCCGCATCACTTTAGCCGCATTAATGCCCGCAAGGATCGGAACGCCCGGCGGGCACCAATCGGTGCTTTGCAGGGCGGCGCGAAATGGCTCGACGGCGGCATCAAGGAGGGGCGTGTGGGAGGCCACGGTCATGGCAAGAAGGGTTGCACAATTGGCACCCCCGGCTCGAAATTCTCCCGCCAGGCTCTCCGCGCGTCCCGCGAGACAGCCCACCACGAAATGGTCGTCGCCAATGACAATCGCCAGATGGGCGTCCGCGCATTTTTCCACGGTCTTGGGTGACAGGCCGGTCACAGCAATCAACTCCCCGCGCGGGCCCGCCGCATCCATCAGGCGGGCGCGAAGCGTGGCCAGACGGACAACGTCCTCCGGGGTCAGTGCCCCGGCACATCCATAGGCGGAAAGCTCGCCCAGACTGTAGCCGGTCACCATGGCGGGAGGGGGCAGGAGCGGCTCCATCTCCGCCCATATCATGGCCTGATACAGACAGAGCAGCGGCTGGGAAAAACGGTTTTGAAAAAGGACCTCGGGATTTTTTTTCGGATCGTCGAGCCAGGCCGCTGCTTCGGGCTCCAGAGATTTTTGCAGGCGTTCTTTCATGGCGAGTCCGCGCGCGGTGAAGGGAAACTGGGAGAAGAGTTCCGGAGACTGGGCCCCCTGACCCGAACAAACGACCGCAAACGCGCTCATCGAAGCCGGGCGATTTTCGCCGTGAAAAGTGTGGCCGCCAGCAGATCAGCCGTTCCTCCGGCGGTGAGATTTCGGCGGACGAATTCCCGATGGATGTCTTCGGCCGTTTCCTTCCATTGCGGATGTTTCACGCCGCCATTTTGCAGGAACCGCCGGGCCTCGGAACAGGCAAATTGCCGCCCGGCAAGACCGCCCCGTTTCAGAACGGTCGTATCCTCACAGTGTTCGAGCAGATGAAAAAACACTTGTACCCGCGCGGCCTCCCTGTCCGTAATGGCTTCCAATATCGGCAGGCCGTACTGATAAACAGAGGGAAATCCGCCCGCCGCTTCGGCGCGCACGCCGCCGAGGTGGAATTGCCGACACAGCGCGATTCCGGCGCTGGTCTCGGGAAGGGCGTCCGCCCGGGGGATGTCGCGCCCCCAACGCTCGCGCACGATCCGTCCGAGGGAACGCTCCGGCCCGGCCTCCGGGACGCCCGCCGCCGCCGCCAGCAGTCCGAGACAAAAGATGGCGCCCTTGTGCGTGTTCCGTCCCCCGGTTGCCGCGAACATGGCGGTTTCCGCCGTGAGGCCGATTTCCTGCAGGTCTGACAGTGAGGCGTTCTCTCCCGCCGCCCCGGCCATCTCGGCGAAGAACGGCGTGATCGCGGCGATGGAGGTGAGGAAACAGTCCGCGTCCATGTCCGGATGGCTGCCATTGTCCATGAAACTCACGAGTCCCGGCTTGGGGAACGTGACGAGTTCCTCGTGGAGCGCGTCGGCGACGCAGCGGGCGATGGTTTGTGGAGAGAGGGCGCAGAGTGTCATTTGAGAAACCCATCCAACTGGTCCCTGGGTTCCAGCCAGACGCGGCGGTTCGATTTGAGAAGAAGGTCTTTGGCCGGTCCGAGAAATTCCCGCCAGGAAAAAGCCGCGTCGCCCCGGAACACGATCTCCAGGTCGATGCGGGGCGGAGGGAAGGTGGTCTGTTGCGTGCAAAACATGCGCCATTCCGCAAGCGATCCGATGTCCAGGAACAGGTCCACGTCGGATGTCGGGGTGATGTATTCCAAGCCCGTCAGCTCCTGCCAGGCATGGCTCCCAAAGAGGCGGGGACGAAAGGGCAGAAAATCCCCGCCTGTCCAAAGCGGAGGAGGTTCGAGGGAGAGCACGTCCGCAGTTCGCACGCGATAGCTCAACCGTCGCCGACCCGGCAGCGCAAGGCCGAGAAAAACCTCGCCTCCGTCGTCGGACCGACACGGACGCCGGACAATGAGCGGGTGTCCGCGCGCGATCCAGTCCCGCAGCGTCGCGAGGCCGCCGGTTTCCGGAACCGCGTGTCGCCAGGCGTCCTTCGCCAGCCGCGCGAAGACATGACGGCGGAAGGCATCAGGCCCCCAGCACGTCGTCGATAACGGCTCGGGCGGCCTTTCGTCCGCCCCGTTCAAGGCCGAGGGCGGCGCGGGTGTCGTGGGTGTCATCGCTGGCGAGGGTCGCTTGCAGACGGGCGGAGAAATTGTCGGTCCAGATTTCATGGAGTCCGCCCATCCGGAAAAAATGATCACATCCCGGGGCGAAGACCGAGACTTGTTTCGCGAGGTCCTGGAGTTTTTCCAGGGGCATCTTGGTCACGCGGGCGATGGCTTCGAGCTTCATCACCGAGGTTTCCGCGCCGGGCACGGAGACAACGCGGTCGGCGAGCATGCCGAAGGCGATGAATCCGCCGGCGATCGAGTTTCCATAGACGACGGCGACGAGCCTGCTTCCGCTGGCGCGGGCCAGTTGCTGGGCGCGCAACAGGTGGGCGATGTATTCGGGGAGAACGAGCAGCTCTTCGTCGAGCGCCATGCGCTGGCCGTTGTTGTCCACGAGCATGATGACTGGAATCCCGGGCCGCTTTTCCACGAGGTCGAGGAATTTGCCGGAGAGCGCGACCGCCTCGCGGATGCCAATGAAGGAATGGTTGGTCGTTCCCAGCACGGCGACGGTTTGACCGCCCAGCGTGGCCTCGCCGGAAACCAGGGCGTCATCCACGGCAACCCGGTGGCCTTCGGGAAAAAGTTGATCAAGCAGGGCGGAAAGTTCCATGGTTCAGGCGGGCTTGGCGGCGGTGAGTTCGGCGGCGGTCATGTCGGACACCCGGTCGGCGGGCAGTCCCATTTTTTCCCAGATTTGCTTCGCGTCCGTGCAGGTTCCGAAAGTAGCGATGCGACGGACGAGGGCATCCCGTTCGGTGCGCAGAGAGTCCAGGCGGAGCGGGGTGCTTGGGCGGACAAGAGCGGAAGCGGCGGTGCGGAAGGCGGGAATGTGATCGTCCACCAGGGTGGCCACCTTGCCGAACAGGAAGCGGTTTTTGCCGCCGGTTGTGCGCCAGACGAGGGCGCGGTCGCGGGAGTCGAAGGCCTCGACGCCCATCACCGTTTCGATCACTTCGGGGCCGGAAACGCTGAGCCGGGCCTCCTCGGAGGCCACCAGCGCATCGCAGCAACCGGCAATGATGCTGGCTCCGCCAAAGCACCCGCAACTGCCCCCGAGCAAGCCAATCACCGGCACGCCGACACGCCGGGCTTCAAAGATGGCACGCATGATTTCCGTGGACCCGATCTCGCCCGCGTTGGCTTCCTCGAGGCGGACGCCGCCGGAGTCGAGCAGCCCGAGCACCGCCTGCGGCTTTCGGGCTGCGGCGCGGAGGATGAGGCCCGTGATTTTGGCGGCATGAACTTCGCCCAACGACCCGCCCCGGAATTTTCCCTCCTGCGCAAAAATCGCGACCGGTTTTCCTTCGAGCGTTCCCTCGCCAATGACCACGCCGTCGTCGAAGGACACCGGAGCATCGAACAGCCCCAGATGCGGACTCGTGCGCTTTTCGGTGGGGGGAAGGATTTCCCGGAAGGAACCGGGATCAAGGAGCCCGGCCACGCGCTGGCGGGCCGAGGCTTCGTAAAAGGAGATGCGTGGAGTCTGTTTCATTCGAGTCCCTCCCAGGCCTGATCCAGCCTCAGGCTCACCACCGGCGGAATGGCGGCGAAGTCATTGATGGAAAACAGCACGTCGCGGGGTTGGCGTCGTTCGATGAAATCGGTGATGACCGCGCGCCAGGCGTCCTGAAAATGGGCCGCCGTCGTGTCCACCTCGAAGCGGACCCTGCCGCCAAGCTCCTGCGGCTGCGCAAGAACCTCGAGGTTGCTGGATGCCACGACCCCCGCCACCGCGTAGGCCTTGCCGGATTTTGGCGCGTGGACGCCACCGTCGAATTCAAAGGAGAGATGTTCCATGGGTTTCTACCAGTTCCGGAATCGGCTGGGGGGATTGTAGAGTCCGCCCGACCAGCGGACGAGATCGTGAATGCTGCGGGCTGCAAGGCGGTCACGCGAGACGTCGCTCTTGCGGATGCCAAGGTCTTCGGCCCGCTGGATGATTCCCCGGTCCCGGAGGTTGGCCACCATTGTCCGGTCACGCTTGAGACCGACGGGGGTGAACCCGGCCACACCGCGCACAGCCTGTTCCCGCTCCTCAATCGTCCGGCAGAGCAGGAGATTGGCCACGCCTTCCTCGGTAACGACGTGACTGACGTCATCGCCATAAATCATCACGGGGGGAATCGCGAATCCCGCCGTCTTCATCGCCTCCCATGCCTCGAGGCGTTCGACAAAGGTGGGCGTGTTCGCGGATTGGAAGGTCTCGACCATCTGCACGACCAGCTTGCGGCCCTGTGGCATGAACTCTCCCTGATGCGCTTCCGCCCCGGCCCGGAGGTAGGCTTCGGAAAGGTGACGCCGCGAACGGTTCTCCGCTCCGAAATTCGGTGCGCCGCCGAATCCCGCCAAGCGATCCGCTGTGACGGTCGAGCTGTTGCCGAAGGGATCGATTTGCAGCGTGGCACCGACAAACATGTCCGCGTAGTGCCCGGCCATCTGGCCATAAAAGCGGTTCGAGCGCAGGCTGCCGTCGTGACCCAGCGGAAAAATGTCGGGTTTGGAGGCCACGTAGTCCTCCATACCCACCTCGCCGCCGATACAGGCAATCGCTTCGACAAAGCCGCTTTCGATGGCGGGAATCATGGTCGGATGCGGATTCAACGCCCAGTGTGTGCAGGCTTTGCCCTTGAGCCCGAGTTCTTCGCCGTAAGTCGGCAACAGCAACTCGATGGCGGCCGTGTTGAATCCCACGCCGTGATTGAGCACCTTCGGAAGATACTTTTGATAGATGGCCTTCATCGTCATCATGGCCATGAGGATGCGCGTCTCGTCGATCAACGCGGGGTCCTTGGTGAAAAGGGGTTCGAGGTGGAACGGTTTCGGGCTCTCGATGACGAAATCCACCCACTCCCCCGGGATGTCGATGCGGCGGAGATTGTCCGTCAGCGTGTTGGCCTGAACAACCACGATGCCGCCGCCAAACGCCGCCGCCTCGGCCAGGGCCGGCGTTTCCTCGGTGTTCGAGCCGGTGTAAAGATTGCCCTCGGCATCGGCATCCACCGCGACGAGGCAGGCCACATCCGGACGCAACTCGGCGAAGTATCTGGCAATCAACTCCACGTAAGTGTGAACCGCGCCGATCTTCACCGTGCCATTGCCGACGAGTTCCGCCAGCCGCCCTCCCTGGGGGCCCGCGTAGGCGAAGTCCACCACCTCGGCGATTCCGTTTTCAAACAAATCCAAGTGTTCCGGCAGGCCGATGCAGGAGAGCGCCAGCTTCAACCCATGCACTTTCTTGGGGTCCATCTGCGCGAGCTTCTCCGCAAGAAAATCCCCCTGCTTTTGATTGTCCCCCTCATGAACCAGACGGTCGCCGGGGCTGAGAATCAGTTCGAGAAATTCCACCGTCCGGGCAGCCGGAATGACTTTTCCCGGACCGAAGGCTTTTGCCACACGGGCCAACTTTTCCGTGCGGCGGGCGACTTTGTCGGGAGAACTCATGAGGTGTGCTTAGCTCTTGAGCAGCATTTCGCAAGAAAATATGCGAGTCTGGAAGTTTTTCCTCACCGCGATATCAAGCGGGTAAAACAGGATCTCTGTTGGGTTTCAGATAAACAGGATCCCGTTATGAAGTCGGTGGCGTTCCGGGGGGGGTGGACTGCGGACTCCGCTCCAAAATGGCTTTGATTTTCTGGTGGGGGCTTGCAGGATGGCTGGGTGATGATGACCCATTATTTGGCATGTGACCTTGGGGCGGAAAGCGGGCGTGTGATGCTCGGCTCGTTGGAAGCCGGGAGGCTCACCCTTGAGGAAATCCACCGGTTTCCGAATATTACAATCCGGCTTGGGAACTCGATCCGGTGGGATATTTTGCGCACGTTCGATGAGTTGAAAAAGGGGCTTTCCCTGGTCGCGGGACGGGGGATTCCGGTCACGAGCCTGAGTGTGGACTCGTGGGGGGTGGACTATGTGTGGAGTGGCCTCGGACAGGAACTACTCGCCGCCCCCTATACTTATCGGGATCCCCGGACGGATGCCCCATTTGCAAGAGCCTTGGACACGGTCGGGCGCGAAAAAATATTTTCCGAGAGCGGGCTTCAATTCATGGCCTTGAACACGCTCTACCAGTTGATGTCCGATTTGGAGCAGAGCCCGGAACTCGTGCGGCACTCGGAGGGATTCCTCTGCATTGCCGACTACCTCAACTTCCTGTTTTCAGGCATCCGGGTGGCGGAGGAAAGTCTCGCCAGCACAACACAAATCTATAATCCCACCCGGCGCGCGTGGTCGGAGGAACTGATCGCCGCCTTCGGGCTCCCGAAATCCGCGTTTCCCTCCCTCGTTCCCTCGGGAACTGTCCTGGGGCCGCTGACGGAGTCCGTCGCAGAAGAAACTGGGCTGTTGGGATGCCGTGTTGTGGCCACATGTTCGCATGACACGGGAGCGGCTGTTGCAGCGGTGCCGGCTGGAGAGGAAAACGACTGGGCCTACTTGAGTTCTGGCACCTGGTCGCTCATCGGCGTCGAACTTCCGGCTCCCCTGATCAACGCGGAAACGCTCGCCGCCAACTTCACCAACGAAGGGGGCTTCGGTGGCACGACACGATTTCTTAAAAATATTGTCGGACTCTGGATCCTGCAGGAATGCCGCCGCGACTGGGAAAAGGCCGGGACAACATGGGACTATGCCGAACTGAACCGGCTGGCTGCCGAAGCGACCCCGTTGCGCACGCTGATCAATCCCGATGATCCGCGCTTCCTCAAACCGGGGGACATGCCGGAAAAAATCCGGACCTTTGCCAGGGAAACCGGCCAACCGGTGCCGGAGAGTCCCGGACAGTTCACCCGCGGCATCCTCGAGAGTCTCGCCCTCCTCTACCGACATACTCTGACAGACATCGAACAACTCACCGGAAGGACGATTCAAAAAATCCATATCGTCGGGGGCGGAAGTCAGAGCCGGCTGCTGAACCAGTTTGCCGCCGATGCCACGGGGAGAACCGTTCTGGCCGGTCCCGTGGAAGCCACTGCGATCGGCAACATTCTGGTGCAGGCAATCGCCGACGGAAAACTTTCCGACCTCACCGAGTTGCGCAGAACGGTCGCTCGCTCGGTTACGGTCGAAAGCTTTTCGCCCTCCGGGTGCCCGGATTGGGAATCCGCGTTTGCGCGATTTGAGACCGTGAGGGCCGGGAAATAGTCGGTGGCGGATTTCCCCCTCCCCGATTCCAACCCGCGTCCAATAAATCCACCGATTGGGACTGGCCTCCCGATTGCGGCAACCTTTATGCTCCACGTCATTGAATTTTCCGACACTCCATTCCATTCGAAACGCCTTGGGTAGGCTGACTTCCCACCCCATGGTGGGTTTGGCGATGCCCCTCTTTCTTGGGGCATTCGCGCTTGGTTACTATTCGCTCTACGTGAACGCCGGCTTGAACCCGGGAGGAGAAGGCGGAACCATCGGGGTCGTGGCGATGCGCCTGTTGGAAGGTCAGCGCCCGATCATTGACACCTTTCTCGGATACAACGTGCTGTGGTTCCTTCCGGTGACTTGGCTGTTTGAGGTCGGCGGCCCGAACTACCTTGTGTTGCGCTGGTATTTTTTTGCCATCTGCACAGCCACCGGGCTTCTGACATATTTTCTCGTCCGAGGCTACACGCGCAACACCTGGTTCTCCGCGCTGCCTGCCATCCTGGTCATCCTTGTTCCCGGCATGATGTTTCGGAACTACATGGGATTTCTCGGCGTGTTCAATGCCTTCCTCCTGACCAGGGCGTTTGTGATGCCCAGGGAGTCCTCGTGGAAGACCCTGGGCTGGATGCTCGGGTCGGGAGCGGGACTCGGGCTGACGTATTTGTTCCGCATCGATCTGGGGATTTTTTCCACGCTCATATTCGTTGGGCTTGCCGTGCTTTACCCCCTTGGTGAGCGGGAGAAATTTCTGCGGCGGGGCGGGCTGGCTCTCCTGGGAGCTGTTGGCGGACTCCTGCTCGCCTGGGCTGTCCACCTCCCGGTATGGAATGATGCCAAGGCCCGGGGATACGACCGGGACTTTCTGGACCAATACACCGGGTGGTTTGGAATGATCCGCTCCGAGTTGGGTCTGCATCTTACGGATCTGGCAGAGAAGCCTTCCTCCGAACCAGTCGCCGTTTCTGCCGCACCGGTCTCCACGCCTCCTGCGCCAGTTGTTGCGCACGAGGAGACACAGGAGAGTTCCTCCGAAAAGGCGGCTGCGGAATCGTGGGAGGATCGCGGCGCCCTCGCGCGGGTGCCGGCGTCCAATATTTTCCTTGGAAAAAAATGGACCGACAAGGCCTTTGCCCTGAGCACCTACGTTCCCATTTTTCTCTCAATGCTTGTTATCCTCCTGGGAGGAATGGGCCTGCTTGTTGCACTGGTCCGTCGGGACAGGGAGGCCAAGGAGCGGATGCTTTATCCCCTGACCGTGCTGGGTTGTTCCCTGATGCTTCTCCCGCAGTTTCTCTTCTTCCGTCCGGACACACCGCATCTTTCCGAAATGATGGTGCCCTTCCTGTCGGCACTCGCCCTCATCACCTGGGCGGCGGGTCGGCATGTGCGTGAGGGAAAAAGTCGGGTGGGCCGTGTCGGCGCCGGCGGGATCGGCGGGATCTGTATCGCGATGGGAGTCACGTATTTTTCCCATGGCTTTCCCAAGGAATCCGCCGGCTCGATTGCGGCAAAAAACAAGGTCTCGCACGAATTCCGCGCACTCAATGGGGTGCGCGTCATCGTGCGAGACCGTGATGCCGCCTGGCTGTCCGGGGTTCGGGATGCGATTTTACGGCATTCCTCGCCCGGCGAATATGTTCTCTGCCTTCCTTATTCTCCAACCATCAACTTCATGACCGACCGGCCCTCCCCGCTCCACAATTTGTATGTGGACAACTCCACGGCAGGCCATGAGTTTAACGCCCACTTCGCCGATCTGATGAGTCGGACTTCGCCGGCGGTTGTCGTGATTGACCAGCGGCGCATCAACCGGAATGAAATCTCGCGCTTCCGAAACTGGGCTCCGATCCCGTATCAGTGGCTCCGGGACAACTACACGTATTATGGGCGTTACTACCGGAGCGAAGTTTTTATCCGGAAGGACAAAGTTCATGGTCCGGTCGTGCCGGAAGCCATCGAAGTCACCGAATGATCTTTGCCTCGCGCAGACCCGCGAGAAATGCGGATGTCTCCTTCTGATTGTCGTGCATTTCCGCCACAAACCGGGCGGCCTCCCGCTGCATGTCCCTGAGTTCTTCGCCGTGCGCAAGCATCCCGGCGGCAGCGGTGACCATGCCCTCGAAATCCCCACCGCAAAATTTTCCGAGGGTGTAGGATTCAAAAAGTCCATCCGGATTCACATCCAGCGAAAGTAACGCGGTTCCGCCCAGGCCGGCTTGGATAAAGCTGTTCGGCCAGCCCTCCCACTCGGAGGTATTCACGAAAATGTGAGCCGAATCGTAAACGCCCTGGATTTCGTGGTAGGGCACCCGCTCGATGAACTCGAGGTTCGGGAGTTCGAGTGCCCGCGCATGGACGGCATTCCACAGGCCGACATCCTCACGCGGACAAACCATCCGGCATCTGGCCTTTGGAAGACGCCGCACAAGATCCAAAAACAAGTGGGGACGCTTGATCGGCTGGCAACGCGACACCCAGAGAAGATCAATCGTCTTGTCGCCTGAAGGCGCTCCCGTGCGCGGAAGAATCAAGTTTCGATAGAGGCCACAGTCCAGCCCCGCAGCCCGGAAGAGGCGCCGCTGGTCCTCGGTCATGGCGAAGCGGATGTCGCATCGCCGCAGGGCGTATTCAAAGAAAAATCCGCGCACCGGATTTTCCCGTCGAAAGCCGCCATTGACCTCCGTATCCAATCCGCAAATAAAGCCGAGCTTGTATCCGAAGAGGGGCTTGAGGACATGGAGAATAAAGAGCCAGGTCGTCCAGCCCAGCAGGAACACAGACTCCGGGCGTTCCTCGCGGAGAACTTGTGCCACGCGAGGCAGGGCACGCAGGGTGTCCGCCAGACGCCCGGTTTGGAATTTCCCGGCATTCCGGATTCTGACGCCCTCATGCACTGCCGAATCCGGTTGTCCGGTATCGCCGGCAGCAATGACCACCTCATGTCCACGCGCGGCAAGTTCGCGCGCCAACAGGGCGACCTGCAACTCCGCGCCACCGGATACGCGCGTGGTGCTCCGCTCGAGCACCAAATGGGCGTGACTGGAATGAAATACTATTTTCATCAAAATCCCCTGGCCAGACGCGTGAGAAACGTGCGAAGCTGCGGAAGCGCAGCATACCGGAGAGGACAAACCGTCCGCAGGCAGGAAAGAAACGAAGCCGCACACACCGGGGAGACTCCGAGGGCCCGGTGCATCAACGTGTAGTCTTCCTCGGCAACAACCTCCCCGGCAGGTTCGCCAACCCGCGATGCGAGACGCTCCCGGACGCTCAGATAATCATTCCAGCCCCTCTCATCGGGAAGGAGCCAGACCTCGGAGATTCTGGCCGCCTCCGAATCCGAAGCCTGCGCCCATTCCCTGAGATTGCCGCGAAGAATCTCGCGAAGGCCCTCCGTGCTTTTCTTTTTTACGGCGGCATTTTCGCGTCCCATGATCGAGCCGGGATGGTTCCTGTAGGAGACAAGGCACCTTGCCTCTCCGACGGCGGATCCCACGCGCAGCAGCCTGGACCACAGATCGAAGTCCGCCGTCACATTGTCCCCGGAATATCCGCCGAGCTGATCGCGCACGATTTTTGTCGGGAAGACCGCCGAGGTATGCGGAATGGCATTCCGAAAGCACAGATCCCAGCGCAAGTCACCATCGCGAAGCGGAGGGCGGAGCGTCCCACGCCACCATCCCCGATGGTCAATCAACGTTGCCCAGGAGTAAAAGAGCACGGCCTCCGGGCTCTGCAAGGTCAACTCGCGTTGCCGCGCCAGACGATCCGGATGGCAGCGGTCGTCGGCGTCCTGCCGGGCCACCCAAAGCCCCCTGGCTTCGGCAAGACCCGCATTCAGGGCACCGACCAAACCTTGATTGGAATCGAGACGGATCAGGCGGATTCTGGCATCGGAATACCCGCGCACAATCCCGTCGGTCCCATCGCTTGAGCCGTCGTCCACAACCAGAATTTCAAAATCGCCAAAAGTTTGGCCCAGCAGATCGCGAAGCGTCCGACCGATGTGTGCGCGGGCGTTGAAGGCCGGCAGAAGGATGCTGAAAAACGGGCAGCTCAAGGCTTGATGATTTCGACAAAGTTGCGTCCGGCTCTGAACATCTCCTTTTCCCCGAGCGGCATTGTGTACAAGCGCTCACGGAGTTTTTCCTCCGTGATTTTCTTGAGTTCCAGCAGTCCCTTCACAAGTGCCAGGTCTTTTTCCCTGCCAACAACTACTTTCACCGCCGCGAGATCCAGAGGGTCCAGAGCGAAAACATTGTTAAAACCGTCCATCGGCACCAGACGATCCTCCCAACCCGGCGGCAGGCTCGCTGCAATCGTCGGGTGGAGGATGTCGGCATGATATCCTTTCTCGGCGTTGAAGAGGCTTCCCTGCCCGAGGGACTCATTTAGAAATGCAGCGATTTCTTTGCTGATCGGCTCCAGAAGCAAGTCCGCATCGTAGGTATTCTCAAGAAGCCCGGCTTCGCCCAACTCTGGAAACGAGACAAGGAGCGAAGCCGAGCCGAGCACCACCACTTTCCGACTCTCGCCCAGAGCACCGGCAGCTTTCACAAGGTGTTTCAGTGCGTGAATGCGCATTCCAAAATGAACGGCCGTCTTTCCGCAGCGGTCAGGATTCCCGCAAATGGCGCAAAGTCCCGCAGATGCTCCGCTTTTTCGTTGTCTTCCCTCAGCGATGAGAGCAGTGCTTGCATTCCTTCCCCGGAGGTCTGAGCGGCGATGATCATCGCCTCCCACTGGCGGAGTCGATGCTGCTGGTCAGCCCCGTTGGCGAGCCATCGCGCGATATTTTCCAGTCCCACTTGAAGCAATGAGGGGTTCTGCTCGATTTTATCCGCAATCAAATGGAACATGCCGAGCCTGTTGAACCGGGGCTGGGTTGCCGATGGAAATACTTCGGGCATGTGAAGAGCCTACTCCAGGTGGACCACCGCTTCAAGCCGCATGGAAACCGGCGGTCAAGAGGCGAGCAGATTGTGAAAAACCGCCGCGTGATGATCGATCCAGCTGTTTACATGAAATGTTCGGATCGCATGATCCCGAGCAGCCTGTGACATCGCAGGGTGCTTTTGCATGATCTGCTCGACCCCGTCGGCAAGCGCGGAGGGATCCCCCGCCTGATCCTCCGTCCAGCTTTGGGGAACGGGAACGAGAACTCCGGCGACATTCGGCACCAATTCCGGCATCCCTCCGCTGTGCGTGCCGACCACCGGAACACCACAGGCCATCGCCTCAATCGGCACCGTCGGGCACGGATCGTTGAATTTCGTGTGGAGCAAAACATGAGCCCGTCGATAAATGTCCGGTGCTTCGCTTTGCCGAAAAGGCGGCAGGATTGTCACACGGTCACGAATCCCCTGCATCTCCCGCTCCACCTGGGCGACGGCATTCTTCCAGCGAAATTCCCCCGCCAGGGTGAGGTGGGCGTTGTGGCCGCGCTTGAGCAGAACGCGAAAGGTGTCCAACACGGATTTCGTGCGATACAGCGCATGGCTCGTGCCTGCCGCAAGGATCTGCCAGGGCTCGCGCGGCAATTCGGCCTCCGCAGGAGAAAACGTCTGGATATCGACGGGATTGAGGCAGATCTCCGAGGGCGCGGTGGACGGCCCGAGATACCGCTCGGCACTGAGTCGGGAAAACTCGCTCTGGTTGAGGATATAATCCGCCTGGGCGCGAAGCCCCGCCATCCGCCGGTTGAACCACGCGTAGTAATCCCCGTAACAGCCGGGATACGCGATGCCGTTTTGGTTCCAGACCAGTCGTGTCCCCAGGCGTTTTGCGGCGCACACGATTTCCTCCGCATGGGCGGGGAGCGCGCTGCTCACGAGATAGACAATATTGAACCGGTCATAATGTTCGGGAAATTTTTCCCTGAGCGGGATGAGTTTGACTTGGCCGCCAATGGGAAGCCCGGACGACGAAGCCGACGGGGTGAGATGACCGTAGTTAAGAACCGGAACGGCATCTGCGGACGTCCGCAGGGCGGAGGCACGCCTGCGGACGGCGCGGCGTTTTTTGGAATGAAGAACGCGAGAGGCCGCCTCGCGCAGCGAAAAATAGAGCACTGACCCGGTGCCGACAGGTTCGATGATGCGGAGACTCATGGGATTTGCGCCTCAGTTTCGGCATTCGCAATTTCGATTGCCCGGGCGGCCAGCGATCCGGGCTCGGCCTGTTTGCGGCGGACATGGTTCATGATGTCCGCGACGTGCGGATGGCAGCCAAGCGGTTCGCGAACTCCACGGAAAATACGCCGCAGACCAAGGTTCCATAAGGCACCCGCCTGGCGAGCAGCTGGCTCGCGCGTGCCGGAAAATTTTTTGTAGGCGGCGACCAGGCACTCTCCCAATGTTGCGGCGGAATGCGAGGTCAGAGCCTTCGCGCGGAGCGGAGAAAAATCCACCCGCCCGGAAGCCATCGCAACAAGGAGATCGGCCCCCTCCTGTGGCGAGGTATAGAGCCAGCCGTCGAGCAAATCCGCCGCCATGCCAACCGGTGTGGAAATGACCGGACGCCCGGCAAAAAGGGACTCAAGGACGGAATAAGGTCCGCCCTCCCAGCGCGACGAGATGAGCACGCAATCGAGCGCGGAGTAAAGCCGGTTGAGTTCCCTGCGCGACAAGACATTCACCGAAAAATCATCCGTGGAGAGCGTCTTCCCGGCAAAGACAAACGGGAGGTTCCGCCGGGCCAGTTCCCCGCGCAACCAGTGCCGTCGCGGCCCCGCCAGTAAAACCTTCAGGGAAGGAATTTCCCGGCGCGCCCGCTCCACAATTTCCACAAAGACATCCGGTCCTTTCTGGGCTTTGGACCGGGCGAGATTTTTTTCCAGGGAATCCCTGTGGAAATTTCCGACCACAAAGTCGCCATCAGACAGTCCGAGTTTTTGACGAATCCCGGCGCGTTCCCCGGCCGGGAGCGGACAAAAAATTCCGGGATCAACCGTGTAGGGAGCCCGAACGACCGGGAGTCCGAGTTCTTCAAACTGGGCGACCGCCTCGCGCGAGCGCGCAATCCACAAATCCACACGTGCCGCCGCCTCCTCGAACCCCGGGCGCGTCAGATAAAAAGCCGGTGGATTGTCGGCAAAGCAGAGGATGGACTTGCCGCGAAGCGCAACAGCTCCCGCCTGTAACAGCGGCGGCCACCATGCGGAATGAATGATCGGGGATGCGGCAAACGATCCGGCAACCACCTCCCCCGCCACCGCCGCCCTTGCGCGCTCCAGATCCTCATCCAGAGCCCACCCGATCCCCTGCCCTCCGAAAAAATGGACGTGTGGTTTCAAGTGGAGCAGACCAGTTGCTGGATGATCCTGCGGTAGGCGACGCACATTTGGTCGCCGGACGGTGCCTCCTGGAGAACAACACGCCGGAGGGCGGAATAGTTGGAACGCAAGGCATCCATGGCGGCAGGAAAATCCTCGCCAAGAAGAACGCCGAATTTCTTTCCGAGTTCCACAGTTCCCCCGGTGTCGGCGGTATAGAGAAGCGGGAGTCCACATTGCATCGCCTCGACCGGATGCATGGCACCGGGTTCGTAGCGCGAAGCCGTCACCGCGACATGACATTCGCGAAGGATCTCCGCGAGGCGGTGACCGGACCGCGCGGGAAATGTCCGGGCCGCACGCCAGCGAATCCGCTCCGGCCAGCGTCCGACAATCCAGAGTTCGAGCCCCGGCAGGCGGCCGTCCGCAATCCCCGCATCAATCGCCTCGTAAACATCAAACCCCTTTGCGGGATTATCCGACCAGTGATGCGTCACCAAGCGGAGCGGCTGGCCCGGCTTCCAGACTGGGGCGGCAAACGGATGGAAGACCGAAGGATCCGCCCCATTGTGGATCACGCTGTGCGGACGCGAGCGATCGAACCACCGCTCCGCGTGATAGTCCCGCAACCACTCGGACACAAAAACTGTGTGGTCGGCGGCCCGGTTGCATTCCGCCAGATGGGCATCCATTTTATCCGTCCCCTTCCGAATGTCGTTGTCATTGATCCGCTGGATGCAGCGCAGCCGGGCACCGGATTCCTTCGCCCGCCGCACCTCATCGTAGGAAAAGGTCAGCCCCCCACCAAGCCCCGCATGCGTCCCAAGCACACAATCCACCCTGTCATCGCATTTGGAAACCGTGCGAAACCCACACCGTTCCAGATAGGGTGCGACCTGGCCGAGCCATTGGTTGCCGCCGCCATACGGACCCCGCCGCCAGCGCATGTTGAAGGCAACGGTCGCATGTCGGACGGATGGACTAAAAAACGATTTCATGGAAAATCTATGCGGTGACAATCTCAGTGATCACGCTCGAGTTCAAACTCGCCTTAAGCAAATTGCCCTCCGCATCACATGGAAGTTGGAAGCCGATCGGCTTCACGGTGGATTCAAAGGACAGCGGATAGCGTCCGTCCCCGGAAGGCAGTGAGGCCTCGTTGAGAATCTCGTAATAAAACGAACCGTCCTTCGGAGGTGTATAGATGCCATGCCTTTTCCCCTGGCGCATCTTGGCCTTGCACCCGATGTCGTCGTTTATGATGTCTGCGGCGACGGGACGCGAAAGCAGCGCCATCTGCCAGTGGAAGGAACTGCTCTGGAAACGCTCGATCATGTCGTCCTCGGCACCGAGCGAGGAGTCCACAAGATTTGATTGCGTCGCATCCCGTGTCTTCCAGGGGCCCAGAGCCTTCCAGCAAGCCAGCGGGGTCAGTGACGGAATCCCCGAGGGAACCACACCGGGAATCCGCCAGCCGCAGGTCGCAAGCGAAAGCGGATTCGTGATTCGACGGGGAATCCGGAAATGAAATTTTCTCCGAACAGCTTCGGCCGCAATGCCGACCGCCTCCTCCAGCCGGGGCGGGCCGAGAAGTCTTCGACAGGTTTTTTTTCGCAGAAAATTCAAGCCAACCGATCCGATCTCCGGATGCGTCTCGAGGGTTTCCACAAGTGCGCTCATCCAATCCCCCTCCACCACGAACTGCATGTCGTCCGGCCAAAGGAGGAGGTATTTTCCGGTCGCACGGGCGACGATTTCGTTCATCGCCGCGGCGTGGGTTTGCTCGCGGAACCACTTGTTCGGGATCCAGTCGAGTCCGGCAATATAGTCCCGAAGACCGGGTTCCCGGGACGCGTTATCGCTGACAATCCACTCGATGTCCGGATACCGGATGCACCGGCGCGCGGATTCCACGGTTGCGCGGAAGTAGTGGAGACGGTTCCAACTTAAAAAGGCAACGGTGATTCCTGGCAAGGTCTTCATGGAAAAAAGGGGCGGGCATCAACAGTCTCCAACGTGCCCCGGCGGTAATACTCATGCTTCCATCGCGACTCCGGACTCCGCCCGGTCAGTCGGGAAAAAAATCGGCGCAGCAATCCGCCCATCCCTCCCCGGTAGGTTTCCATGATATTCTCGCGCACACCCATCCCGCCGACATCCCGGCTGCTACGCGGCAGGAAGCAGGTGTGCAGGCAGCGGAGCGGACTTTCCTCCCAATCGAGGGATTCCTGGAAGTTCCACTTTTTGTTGTCATCGAATCCGGATTGAAAGTGGATGTGCCCCCCGTGCAGACGCTCGACCGTGTCCCCATCCCAGGCAGAGATGGCGGAAAAATTGTAGAGTTTCGTAACGCTCCGACTCGGAGGCGCCATGTAACCGGTCGCCGAGGAACGGTCAGGGCGGAGTTCCGTGCAGTGGAGGACATTTCCCTTCATGCGCCAAATGTCCCGAAACTCCCCCGAGCGCAGTCTTTCCCGGAAGGCCAGGAGTTTGGCCGGATCATAGATCTCATCGCCATCCACGCCGAAGACCCAGGTGGGCGTGCCGATAAACGGCTTGAGAAGTTCCTGTGACTCCGAGGGATGTCTCAGGTGGTGAAGCTCAGCCTGCGGAATCTTGCGGGTGAGGTCTTCGAGAATCCGGGGGGTCGCATCGATGGACTGGTGATCGCAGAGAATCAGCGCATCGCAAAAAGCAGCGATGTTGGCCACGGCCTGTCCGACAAAAAGGTCTTCGTTCCGCACAAGAACGATGCCGAGGATTTGGACGGATTCTTTCATTTGACGCCAGCGGACACAGGCAGAAGGACCGGCTCCAGAGTCCTCCAGTTGATCGCCAGAAGAAACTCCTCTGGCTGCGACATGAAGGCCCGGGCCTTTCCCGGGTCGGTCGCTTGAAAATCAGAAAGCCGATCAACAAATTGTTCGCGGGACAACACGCCCGCCGACGGAGTGCCATTCCCAGCAATCACGCACATCGATCCGGGAAGAATTTCCTGCGCCGATGAGGAAATCGTGCTGCGAAATCCGACCGCCTTGAGCAACAGGGGAACGGGAAGAACGAGGAGAAGACATATCGAGGCCACCCCCACGAAGCCGTGTGGAATAGCGGTTTCTGTGGGAGTGCAGACTTCCGGCCCCCCCCCAGAAGCGAACCGGGCGGCAAGCCAGCGCATTACGGCAAGCAACATGGCAAAACCCGCCGATGCCAGAAAAATTTGGATCGGCAGGGTGGCCGCATAGGGCCGCTCACCGGCATCCCACGGAGGAGCGAACGGAATCGAAGCCAGAAGGCCTGCGGCCACGGGAACTATCCACCAGGCATCCCGGCGAAGGGGCGCCCACAGCGGACAGGCAAAAATCGCCAGAAAAAAGGCTGCCGTGCCAGCGGCTGCAAACCGCTTTTCCCTGCCAAACCGAAAAAGAAAGCCCTTTTCCCATGCCTCGCGGTAGGCCCGGACGATCCCGTGAATCAGGCAGGCGGGGTTTTCCTTGATCTGTCGGATGTTGTGCTCCATCACCAACGAGGTATCCCAGCCGAACTCGTCGGCACTGGTTTCCCACTTCGTATCATTCAACAACCCGTGAAGCGTGAATGCAAAATTTCCGAAGGTTTTTCCTTCTCCGCGCGAGAGGGATTTCATGAGCAGGTCGTTCGCACCGAAACAGCCCGCGATCAAAACCATCCCAAAAAGGACGGCCCCAAGCGAGACCGGCAGTCGCAGCCGGCCTGCGCGCGCCATCCACACCCGAACCCCGGCAGACAACACCAAAGCCGGAAGAACGAGCAACGCACCAGGCCTCGCCACCGAAGCGAGGCCAAGAAACACTATCGCCGCGAAGATCAACCGGATTTTTCCGGTATCAACGGACAGCAATAAACATCCCAACCCCACCACGCCGAGCAGGAGTCCGACGTTTTCTGTCATTAAAAGCCCGCACCCGTGCGCGCGAAAAT
The DNA here is from genome assembly GCA_014879575.1 of Chthoniobacterales bacterium. Taxonomy (GTDB): domain Bacteria; phylum Verrucomicrobiota; class Verrucomicrobiia; order Chthoniobacterales; family Terrimicrobiaceae; genus QYQL01. The sequence goes on from JACSRU010000150.1 coordinate 29,782, forward strand.
ACAACCAGTAAAACAGGCAGTAAATTGCGGTGCCAGCGATTCCCACTCTTCGGACAACCAGCGGACAGGTGACGGCAAGCCCCAGCATTACCAGCGAGGAAACGAGCAGATTGGCAACGAGTATGTTCAGTCCTGTGACATTCAAAGCTACAGCGAAGAACGCCGGGTAGAGAAATCGTCCATTGAAGAGGATGTCCGTTGTCCCTCGTGTGGCAATTTCGGCCGCCTGCTGAAAGTGAAGTCGCGCATCGCTATACGGGATCATGCCGGCCACAAGGAACGAATCGTCGGAAGCGGCGTTGAGTCCATAGTAGAAGTAGCCGGCAAGGGCGGGCAACAGGGCCACCACCATCAGAGCGGTCTTTCCTGCCAGTGTTCTTTGCCCCGCGAGTCCCCCCATCGCCACAGCCCACAATGCCGGAGTCCACATCCCGAGAAAAAAATGGTCGGAAACCGATTCCCGGAACCCTAACAATCCGCCCATAAGCACGGCGGCTCCTCCGAGTGCGCCATACGCGATCCCACGACTTTGCAGGAATCGGACAACTCCTGGCGGCCAGGGAGGGCGAAGGAGAGTCGCTGATCCCAGCACCGCAAGAAACCAGACCCCAAGGAGCAGCGACTCGCGGATAGACCACAGAGGCGCCCGGATCGTATAGACCCGGTCTGCGGTCGGCCCACCGTCCGATGTCGAGAAATGGAGGCTGGAGGCCCCCACATGGTAGCGTCCCCTCCCCGCATTTTTGATCTCCTTTTCAGATGATCCGGGACGCGCCAGGGGAATGCCATTTTCGCAGATGATCGACGGCTCGGGGAAAAGCAGAACTCGTTTCCTCGTTCGTGCGCTCCCCGGCGGAAGTTCCGCCGAAAGTAAAAATCCCTCACCCGGCAGGAACCGGACAACTCCCGCATCTTTCGAAATCCCGAACGTCCCCGGGAACGATGCGAGCGCAGCACCCGTCAGCAGGATGACAGAGAGAATCACCCGGATGGGAAATGAACGCATGCCAGGCATGAGGCTCACACGAACTTCAGCTTCTTTGCAGCGAACGCCACCATGCGGAACAGGAGGATTCCGTGGCGGAAGCGGCTGATGTTTGTGGACCCATAGGTTCTCTCCTTGTAGCGAACCGGAATATCACGGATTTTTAGATTCAGCTTGTCCGCCCCGAACAGGAGATCAAAGTCGCCAAACGGATCAAAGTCGCCAAAGTAGCTTCGGTTTTTGGCAATTGCCTCGTAGTTTTTCCGGCTCAGCACTTTTGTCCCGCAGAGCGTATCCTTGAGGCTCTGACCGAGCAGCCAGGAAAATAGGATGCCGAACAACTTGTTGGCACAGAGATTCAGGAACTGCATGGCTCCCTGTTCCATGGGGTAGATCAACCGACAGCCATTGGCGAACTCGCAACGTCCGTCGGCCAGGGCACGGTAAAATTTCGGGAGATCCTCCGGAGGCATTGTCAGATCCGCATCCAGGATCATGAGCAGATCACCCCGGGCCAGAGAAAATCCCAGCCGAACCGCGTCTCCCTTCCCGCGCCCGGTTTGCTGCGCGATTTGGATCGTTTTGTCCGGATGAGCGGCTTGGATTTTTTTGATCTCCTCCCACGTATTGTCGGTCGAGTGGCCTTCGATGAAAATATATTCGATTTCCGGAGCAAAGGCGGGAATCCGCTCGATGGCGGTCGGAATATTTCCTGCCTCGTTCCTGGCGGGAATAACAATCGAGACCGAGGGCGTTCCTGCCATTCTCTCCGATTTCTTCGCGACCAGGATATTGGTAAGGCAGAGGGATGGAACAAGTGGCGCAATCCACCGGTTGAGGAAGCCGGAAATCACCGGCACCTCGACGGGCAGAAGGATGCGTCCCCAGGATTTGATGGGTTCCCAGCCGGCAAGTTCGGAAAGATTCCTGACATCTGCCGCAGACAGCCAATTCAAAGCCGGATGTTCCGCACGCAGCCCAAGCGCGGTAAGCAGGGAAAGTGCCGGACGCCAGAGCGTGTTGTAGGTCGTGAGAACCAAACGGGCTTCGGGACGCGCCAGTCTCCGGGCATTTTCCAACAGCGCCTGGGCATCCGCGCAATGGTTCAAAGTATCGGAAACCAGGAGGACATCGAACTCTGGCTTCAACTTCACCTCACAGGCATCGCCGTGGTGAATTTTGGCCTCGGGGCAGGTTTTTCTGGAGGCCAAGACTTGGCTTTCCGAAGCATCGATTCCGGTCTTCGACCGGCCATGAAGCAACCGCAAAAGCTCCCCGCTTCCGCAGCCCATTTCGAGGAGGTCTGCGGCCTCGGGGATGATGAGATTCAAATAGTAAGCCAGCACCCGGCGATAGGCCAGAGCCCCAGGCTTGCTCCGGCAGGATTCGCCATTGGAAAGTTTCGCGCTATCGCGGGAGGAGAAGTTCAACATTTTAATGAATTGCCACTGAAACAACCGAACACTTCCTCGTGCGTCACATCCCCCTCTTCGCTGCGGATGACTCCGGCATCGCATCCAGGATGCGGTCCCTGAGGATGGGATTGTTCCGGCGGAGATGGTTCATAAAATATTTATTCAGTCCTCCCTTGGCCATGATGCCGGAGTAGAACATCGGATACGGGCCATTGCAAAAAACGTCATCGAAGGGCACATGTCGAAGAAATAACCGTCCGACCCGGCGGGCGGGAATCAAAGGATAGAGGGCCATGAGCTTGTGGAAGACAAGCCGATCGAGGGCGGCCCAGACCTCGCGGAGCGGCGTGCGGGGGCGCAGGGCCATTTGCGAAGCACGGATCTGGTAGCATCCCTCCCGGGTGCCCTGTGGCAAATCGGCATCGGGCCGGGCACAGGCTTTTTCAAAGTGCCAGGCGGAACCGTTTTTCTCCGGATTCCGAAGCGCAATCCGACAGCATATTTCCAGGGTTTCCAAATCCCAAAGTGCGGGATGAAGATGGAAGCGCGGATCATGGACGCCGGTGAGGTGCTTGAGTTGGTGGTGCCCGACGACCGGACTCCGTGAAGTGTAGCGCCGGTTGTCCCATCCCATGAGGCTGATATACGAAGCCGGGAGCGACTCCATGAGTGCGGGCAGTGTGGTATTCAGGTGTTCCTCGTGACAGGGGGCGAGCGGAAGATGTTCCTCGAGGATCAGATAGACCCGCCCGAAGCCCTCGGCCTTCATTTTTTTCACCCCACCCAGGAGCACCTGAGTCCAGTTGGATCGGTCGGTCGTGGACTCAAGCGGAAAGGCCGGGAGGGCACTTGTATCCGCCAATCCGCAAAATCGGATCTCCGGATGCGACGGCCACTGCACCCGAATTCCCTCCAGGAGAATCGGCGCCATCCACTCGTAATCCCGCCACACGGGCACAAGGATGCCCAACTTCATGACTTTGGTGTCTCCAGCCAGCGGGAATAGACAACCGGAGAGTTGGCCGTCCGGCGGGCACCGGTGAGCCGGAGGATGTGCGCCGTGAGCCAGGCTCTCCAATACCATGGCGTGCGCACCTGCATTTCCCGCGCCTGCGCGAGCATCGGTTCCAGAATCCCCCAGGCTTTTTCATGGTGGATCCGCTTCAGGGCATGATCCACCATGTCCGCCGGAGTGGTCGCAAGAAACCCGGTATCGATGCGCATCTTCCCGCACCAGAGCAAAAATTTCCGCTGCAACTGGAGGCGATACCAGATGCTGCCCTCGCTGTTCTGGCCGAGGGAATGCGGCGAACACGACTTGTCGAGCACGAGGGCGTCGCAATGCGCAAACGCCGTGGTCACCCCGCAACGCAACCAGTATTCGGCATCCTCGACCTGCCGAAAATTTTCGTCGAAGCCCCCCACTTTGGAATTGAGTGAACGCCGGATCAATGCCGCGCCGGCTGTCGGGATCGGAGTCCACCAAAAGTGGGCCTTCGCCGGGTGGGGAGGATCACCCACCGCGTAGGGCAACCCATGCAACCGGGCCTCGACCGCTTCGTGGCGACGCTGGAGAACAAACCCATAAATCACACCCGCCGACGTTGTTTCCGCCAGACGCGCCAGTGCGGCGAGCGCGCCGGGAACCAGTGTGTCGTCAGCATCCAGAAAGAGCATCCACTCGCCGGAGGTGTGCTCCACCCCGGTATTTCGGGCGGCGGAAAGTCCGCCGTTCTCGCGACGAACAGATCGGACGTTTTCGGGGAATGTCGCACAAAGCCCGGCGGTTCCGTCCGTGCTGCCATCATCCACAATAAGAATCTCATCCGCCGGACGGGACTGGCTGCACACGCTTGCGACGGCGTCCGACAGCCATTTTGCCGCGTTGTAGGCAGGAATAATGACGCTGATCCTCATCGTTTCACGCCTCCCGTGAGGCTCACAAATTTTTCGTAGGAATCCGGGCGGGTTAAGAATCCGCATTCCTCCAACTGGGAGCCCCCCGAAAACTTCACAGAATTTTGATCGCGGAACCGCAGTCCGGTTTCCGCCCGGTCCAGCGTTTCTGCGTAGGCGCGATATTCGACCGCCCCGCCCCAGTGTTGACCGCGGACCACCTCCTCGCGCACATGGAGCGCGAAGTCCTGCAGGTATTTGAAGTGGCACAAAACGGCACGGAGTTCCGAGAACCGGCCCGCCTCAAGGTAATGCTGCCCATCCGTGAGGAATATCCCGGCACCCTGGCGAAACAACGGGAATTTCGAGCAACAAGCGGTCACTCCGAACACCCGCTTGCGAGTCCCCCCCTCGAATCGAAAATCCAGACCGGCATCACGGGAAAAATGGCGCGGTGCCTTCTCAAGGGAAGAGAGCGGATCGTGGAACCACTCCATTTCAAAGTAATCGCTTCCCGTAACATAATTGACATCCGAGACGGCACCCTCGGGATACAAATCCAGGAGAATGGCATGGAGGGCATTGCAGCCGGTTTGCTGGAGGTATCGGCAGAGTTCGGGCAGCATCACGCGGTCGGAATCGGCATACACCAACAACTCGTCGGCGTCCACCACGACACACCAGCGGGCCTTCCCGTGCTTTCTGAGCAGAAAGTCGAACCAGGATTCCTTCCCCAAAAAATGGCTGTCCGTGCCGTAGAGGCAGACATCCCTCTGCTGCCGCAAAAAATCGGGCGTCCCGTCGGTGGAATTGTTATCCACCATCACAAAACCAGCGGCTCCAAGCGTCCGATAATGCGCGAGGAAGCGCGGCAGGCGCAGCATTTCGTTGCGCACCACGGAAAATACGAGGGGCCCCCCGGGGCAGCCGACACCGCGGGAAAGAAGCCGGAGATCCGCCCCGGCTTTTTGCCGGGCCAGCCAGCGTTTCCAGAGTGTCCTCAAACGTTTAATGTCCACCTTGCGCCCCCTTTTGAAAAAGTCCGACCAAGGCGGTGAGAAAGCCCTCCCGGTGAAATTCGTCAAATGCTTGCTGGCGCAGACGTCCGGCCTCGGCGGCTTTTTGAGCGAAAGTTTCCGGAAGCGACTGGAGACAGGCAACAAGCGAGGCGGCATCCCTTTCCTGCACAAGCCAGCCCCCACCCTCGCGGCGGACCCGATCCCCCGCCCAGCTCTTCTCGGTTGCGATCACCGGCTTTCCCGCCACGCGGGCCTCGCAGAAAATCCCGCTGGTGCGCCGCTCGTAGAGATCGAGGTGATACGGCAGGAGCACAACGTCTGCACGGTTCAGGTGCTCGACATACTCGCGATCCTCCAGCGGACGGTCAATCGCTTCGACCCCCGAGGGGAGTCCCTTGCGGAGGACTTCCGCGCAGACCGGATCGGGATCGTGGTGCTGAACCATGAAGTGAAAATCATCGCGGGCACCGGACCGGCTGACGGTACGAATGGCGGACACGATTTCCGCAAAACCCTTTTCGCGGCGGGCATTCCCGGGGGCGAAGAGGACATGGGGTTTTCCCGTTTTCCCGGGCGGCTGCCGGGGAAAGTCGTAGGAGAGGATATGCGGAAGGTAATGGACTTGCCGTCCGAGATTTTCCTCGAACGGCCCGATCAACTTTTCGCTATCCGTCACAAAGAGAACCCGCTCACGAATCCCCCGTGCGAGCCGACCGGAAGCCGCCGCGATCCCGGGAGCCGCAAAGCGTTCCGGACGGTAGCCGAGCTGCAGGATGAGGACCGGGGGAGACGGTTGGGCGGACATCCAACGCAGCCATTGCAGAAAGTGTCGGGGTGCCAGCATCTGGGCGAAAACGGCATCGGAGTCACCCACTCCTGAGAATTTGCGCAGATCCCGCCCGAACTGCCAATCGCACCACATCTCGAGGAGGCGGAGGAGGCGGTGATTGCGCGCAATCCCTGCGGGGGGAGCCGCACGGAAATCCGTGTGGAAAAGTTTCCGGCAGGCCACCCCGGGAGCCAGCGAAAGATCAAACGCCCGGTGGGTCACCAGGCAGGGTGAGATTTCCCGACGCGCTGCGGCATCCGCCAGCGCCATGTTGTAACCAAGATGATGACCGACCACATTTCGCAGCAGGTGGTCGGCCAGAAACAGACGTGCGGGCTTTGCGGGCTTTGCGGGCTTCAACAGATCGGTCATTCGAGAGGCAGGTCCAGAAACCGGGCGACATCCGGCCATCGTGCCTGCAGGCTGTGGCTTGTCCGGCTGATCTCCAGCGCCCGGTTGCTCATCAGTTCCAGGCGACCCGGCTGCGAGTAAATCCCGACAAGTTCCCGCGCCATGGCGTCGGGGGTGGGCTCCGAAACAATCACCCCATTATAGTGTTGCTGGATCAGTTCCCACGGGCCGTTGATGTCAAAGCACACGGGCACCGTGCCGCAAGCCATGGCCTCCTGGGGTGACATGGGCCCCCCCTCGCCCCAGAACGGACTTTTTCCCAGATTCAATGCCACGAAAACTCCGCATTGCTGCATCTGGGAAAGAATCTCTTTTTCGACCCCGGCAAGCTGGACAAATTCCAAATCGAGACCGGCGGCCACAGTTTTTTCGCGCATCTGTCGCACGTAATCCGCCCCATGTTCCCCCTCATCAAAATACCCCACGCGCTTTGGGATGCGACGCGCCGGATCCGGCGTCCAATGTTCCTCGTCAATCAGTTGACGCAACAACAATGCCGGGGTCTCGAAAACCGCGCGATGAAACGATTGAACGGCCCGGTTGACACCGGCCGTCCGCACGATTTTTCCCCGCGCCACAGACCGGGCAAGATCGGGAAAATGGCTGCGCGAGGACGCGGACAGTTCGTGATCCCAAAAATAGAATGCGGAACACTCGTCAATAAAAGGTTTCGCCTTCATCCAGGAGGTCACGCACCGCACATCCGGTGCGGACATTTTTTTTGCGCGGAACTCCTCCAACGAGAGAAAAGGCGCATGTTCGATAAGCCAGTCCGAATGCCCTCCCCCCAGGCTCACCATGTAGGCCTCATATCCTCGCCGACGCAGCAGCAGGACCAGGTTGTTCAGCAGCTTCTCCCCGCCGCAAAACCGGTGACTTCCTTTCGTCGTGTCGTCGGTCGCGTAGGAGGCGAAGATTATCGGCCGACTTCCACCTCCTGAGATGCGGGAGGCTGTCTTTCCGGCGAGGGTCCGCCTGCGAAGCGTGGCGGGCACGAACGGTCGCAGGACATCGTTGGTCAGGTCCAGGCGCAGGCTCGACAGGAAGCAACGAAACGCCACCCTCAATCGCGCCCAATGAATCGTTGTCTGCTTGAAGGTCATGCGACTCGCGGCTTTTGTAAAAATCTCACAGTTGTTCCTGGACGAGTTCCCGGCCGGGAACTCGGTTGAAATGAGAATCCCGATGCACAAGGGTTGCGGAGGTGATCGCCGCCGCAGCGGCAATCAGGGAATCCACGAGAGGAATTCGCGGCAGACAGCTCTCACTGATCGCGAATGCCCTCAGCGCGACCACCTCGTCAATCGAAACAACGGCACGAAACAACATCCGGTAGTCGCCAAGACATCTCTCGATTTCAGCCGCAGTCGCCCCCAGGACCGACAGACGGCGCGAAAACTCCGTCATCGTGACACTCACGACGAAAATGTCCGACCCCGCCTCGTCAAACAGCTCTTGAACCCGACCGGCACCCGCTTCATCACGAAAGTGCGCCAGCAAGGCGGATGTGTCCAAAAGGTATTTCATTCACTCTCCCGCTCGGCAATCAGCTCGGACACAGAATCGCGATCAGGAGAAAAAATTTTCCCAGCCCCCTTCAGTCTGCGAGCCAAGGTCTTTCTGTCCGGGATCACCCGCACCGCAATTTCCTCGGAGTTTCTCCCGGGCTTCCAATCAAAGGTAAACCCCGGCTTGATCCCATATTTATTCGCCAACTCAACAGGTATGGAAATCATGTTTTTCGTGGTAACAGTGGAAATCATGGATGCAATTTATTTCATGGAATCCGAAATTCAACCGGAAAAGGGATATGTCATCCTCATAATGTTTGAGGATATATTTTACCGCACCTGGTCACAATTTTTGCGGAAGGCGGCTGTGTATCTCTTTATCCGGTGCCAGCCTGTTCCGGCTGTGGAACTTTTGGCGGTTCGCTTCACGGCCAAATCCCGTGCAAAGGCCTGAGCCGCCTCCTGAGAGATCGTGTCAATTTTTGGATCGCGCGGCTGTTCGAGGATCTCCACGCCGTCTGTGACAGGAAGGCGCTCCCATGCCCGGCGCATCGTTTCCAGGGAAATATCTGTGATGCAATGCGGACGCTCGTGGGGGCAGACAAAGTCGCACATCCGGCAGGACATCGCCTGGGTCACCACGACAGCGGGACCGGAGGATGGAAAAAATCGCCCCCAGTGACCGCCGGCAAAAGCCGCGAGCACCGGGCGTCCAACCGCACACGTCATGTGCATGACGCCCGAATCCCGCCCCACATAGCCCGCAGCCAGGGCAGCCAAAGCGGTCGAAACCGGGATCGCCGGCGGCTCGGACGCCAGGTTGATCGAAGAAAAGTTTCCGGTCCGAATGCGTTCGACCGACGGGCTCTCCTTGGGGTTGCCAAGGAAGACAACCGGACGGTTGCCGCCGGGGATGACCTCTGAAAAAAAGGCCCTCCAATTTTCCTCCCCCCAATCTTTGAGGGCAATCCCGCTCCGATGCCCCACGCACGCGATCCAATATTCCCCCTCCCGCAGCCCGTGTTGCCGGAGAATCCCGCGCGCGGCCTCAAGCGCAACCGCATGGGGGGCGAGGCGGGGAATGGCCGTCCCCATTTCATGCCCCAGAATCGCCGACCCGAGGAGACGATTCTTTTCGAGTTCCGGCAGCGACACCGGAACTTTGACATTGAAGCGGAACCTCTCCGCCAAACGCGAGGGATCTGTGACTGTGCCGGGCGGCCAAAACGCATCTCCGGTGGAAAATCCGCCCACGGGCAGACGCCACTGGTCCTGCTCGAACCAGACCTCGTCATAGAAATTCCGCGCAAAGAGCGAGGCCACATAGAGGTCGGGGCGAAACTTCCGGATCGCCCGATGTTCGCGCCGGAAGGGATTCTTCCTGCGGCGGGTGTCGGCATGGTAGGGGTCCGCCGAAATTTCCAGACACTCCGCGTCCGGAAACGTCTCTGCCGCCAGATCCGCCGCCGGCCGCCGCAACGACAACTGCACCGCATGCCCGGCATCCAGCAACGCCTGAATCAGAGGCATCCTCAGCACAAAGTCGCCAAGACCATCCGGGCTGCTGATCGTAATGCGCATGTTCAAAAACCGGCGGATTCCCGCTTCGTGGCCCTCTCAGCGACCAAAGGGATTGATCACATCCAGGAAATCGAACTTCCGAAAATCCGCATCCGCGCTGTAAATCCTCCCGACACCGTTTTGTCGGAGAATCGTTGCGAGATGAGCGTCGGGAACATGGTTGCCCCGCACGGAAAATGACGCGGTTGACCGCTCGTAATCTTCCGGAAAACCGGATTGTTCCCCAATCACACGCACCCGGGGCTGTGCGATCAGTTGCCGGATGTTCCCCCACGCGTCCGACGGGCTCAATGGCCGTCGAAAAATTCCCGGGTGCGTGGCAATTCGTTGGTAGGCCATGATCGTCGGCCAGGCCAGGCAAAGGAGGTCGGCCCCTCGGGATTGCTCTTCGAGAAAATGCCGCGCCTGCTTGTGGAAGGACGATGTCTCGTCCGAGGCGTAGAGAAGGATGTTCGCGTCCAGCGAGAAACTCATTTCCGGTCAAGGATGGCAAAAAGCGCCTCTTTGTCGGAAAGATCCACCCGCGCTTTCATGGGCTGGCTTTTCCAGGAAAATCCGGGAGCTTTCGTGTTCTTGTGTTTCGACAGGGCTTCCGCAAGAAGCCGCGAGGCCACATCCCCCAACGACCGCCCTTCCCGTTTCCCCAGCGCGCGGAGCTCTTCCAATATCGGATTCTCCAGGTCCAATGTCGTTCTCATGATGATTGATGATAAAACTTATCGCATCTGATGTCAATTTTCGCGGAAGACCGCTGTTTGGCTCTTTTTCCAGAGACAGGCCGACCGGCGGATTCCCGCTTCGCGGCCTTCTCAGCGGCCTTGTCCCGCCAACCCGGCTTCCCACACCCGCCGGAGCCCGTCCTCCAGACAAATCGCAGGAGCCCAGCCCGTCTTTGTCCTCAACTTCGTGCTGTCCAGGACGTTGATTTCCACATCAAAATTTCGCGGCGGAAGGATTTTTGTTTTCACCGGGATGGCCTGCGGGCGGGCGAGGTGTTCGAGGGTTCTGACGATTCCGGCGTTCGAGGTGCCGATCCCGGTGCCGATGTTGTAAATTTCTCCATCAATCCCATGATTGAGTGCCGCGACAATTCCGGATGCAAGATCCGAGACATGGATGTAATCGCGAATGGTCCCTTCGCGCCCATAAACCTCGATTTCGCGCCCGGAGAGCACCGCCTTTACTGCGGCGGCGATGAACCCCTGACCCGTTCCCGTGCGCTGATCCTCACCGTAGGCGTTGGAGGGCCGGACCACCACGACGGGAAGACCGGCATTGCGATGGAACATCATGGCATACCTGTCGGTGGCGAGCTTGGTGATCCCATAGGGACTGACCGGCGCCGTCGGATGCTCCTCGCAAATGGGATGCCGATCCGTGGGACCGTAAACCGTGCCACCGGACGAAACGATCAGGACACGACTCACGCCTGCGGCAAGCGCCTCCTGGAAAAGCCCGACACTGGCCGGAAGATTGGACAGCAAATCGAAAACGGGATCCTCAAAACTCGTCTTCGGCACGGTGGAATAGGCGAGATCCAGAACCTCGCAACCGGATTTGAGCAGACGGCGCAACAGCCCCCTGTCGCTGTAATCTCCGCTCAGGTAGCGACACGCCGGATGCAAATCCCGATCAGGCGCAGGCCGCCGTCCCAAGGCCACAACTTCACAGCCCTGCTCGCAAAGCAAATGCGTGACGTGACTCCCGAGAAATCCGGCTCCCCCGATGACAAGGCATGTTTTCATTTCAGATCCCGGATATTTTATCAGGTGGAACGGGTCCGGGCAAAAGGGATTCGAAGTCACAGACGCGGGACACCACCCGATAGGGAAGCTCCCGGTGGAGTCGCCGGTAATCGTCCGCCAGGCTGGTGATTCTTTTCCAAGACTCTGCGGATTTTTCGAAGAAATCCGGAGCGGGGGAGGATTTGGCGCGGGACGCCACGAGATCAGCAGCCTGACGCAGCAGCGCCAGATTGTCTGCGGTCAAACGACCTGAAACGGCCCGATGGGATTTTGCTTCAGCATCGGCCAGCCGGGCGGTGACATCGGGCGGCAGGCTGCCCGAGGCCTGTAACTCGGCCGATTGCCTCCTCAATGCGAGGTCGAATTGGAGCATTTCCGTGGAAATCCTGCTCCGCAAAGTGACGAGATGGTTGAATTTTCCGATGGCAAAAACCAACACGCTGACCGCAAAAAGCCCGACGAGACCAGCCAGCAGAACGATGAGGGACACCCAGGGCATCAGGAGGATTTTTTCAGGAGCCGGAACACGTCTGTGAGGGGAGACAGGGACTCTCCCACAAGGGGAAGGCGGATCCTCTGCTCGAAGCGTCCCGCGTGATTCCTGCGGGCCCACTTGTTATATTCGCGGATGTTGTGCCGGTAAAATCGGTTGCCGCCCCCCTTCGAAGCCGGGGATTCCGGATGGGTGACATGATCAATGGAGCCGAAATGCGAGGTATATCGCCCCGCGAGGGCCGCCGCGCGTGTAAGCCACCAATCCACATGGGTGGCACCGCACCACAAGTCCGGCAAATCCCTCGAAAGAATCCCGTCCCAAACCGCATTGGGAATGAGATACATGTCCACCCCGCCGCACAGATCCCCGGAGGGAACCTCGCGCCGGTGAAATCCCCTCACCATCTGCCCGTCCTCAAGTTCGTAAGGATTCCGGATCAGGGTCACATCGGAATTGCACCACACGAAGCTTCGCCCCCGCGCGTGCTTGCGGGCAAACCCCAACACCTCCGAAAATTTCACCAGTCCGGGTCCTGCGGGAAAGAGGAGGGGTTCGAGCCCCCGGGCGACAACACTTTCCCGAAGGCACTCCTGAGCCCTCGCAAGACGCTCATTTGGGCAGGGGTCAATCCACTGGAATGTCACCTGCGGCTTCATGACTTTCCGTCCATCGTCTGCAGCCAGAATTCCCGGTCATGCTTTCCCCACGCATGGCATCCGAAAGGCAACCTTCCCTTCGTCCGTTCCAGACACCTTCGGGGATCAATTTCAAAGCCAAACTCGAACGCCTCCTCCACGTCGGGCTTTGCATAGTCCGGACGGATCTTCAGGACATCCAATGCCCAAAACCGGTCTTCGTTTTCCGCGTAGTTCCCGAGTTCGTCCTCGACCGTCCACAGGTTCATATGCTGTTTGATGCGTTTGCGGAGATTCGTGATGAGCCAATCCCAAAAGCCCGGTGTGGGCAGATGAATCGGCGGCACGGGATAAAGCTGCCCCCTGGGAATGCGGGTTTCCAGGACCGCTCGTGCGGTCGCCACCTTGCGCAGTGAGAAACCGCCGTTGCCGACCCGCCAGACGGGATCCCCGCCGGGCTCGTTGCCATAGCCATCCAGCCATGGAGAGCCGATGTAGTCATAATTTCTCGAACACCAGGCGTCCAACTCGTCCCGAAAAACCAGGCAATCCAGTTGGTAGAGAAGAATGTGCGAATATTCGGAAAAGGCCTTGTAAAAACAGGCGCTCATCAAAAGCCGGTTGTATCCGTGAGGATAGGTGAAAAACTTCTCCGAAAACCGAAGGACCTCCTCCCCGCACAAAAATCCCTCCGGCAGGGACAAATCGGAGGGAAGGAGGAAAAATCGGGGGTACTTTCCGAGAATCTCCCTCACCGTCCGGAGCGAAATTTCCTCATCCCCGGTGAGGGGAAGTCGGTGCAATGGGATGACGACTGCGGCGAGCGGCTCGCTTGCGTCGGAATCCGTTCGGATCGCCTGCGTCATACTAAAAATACCGAAAAAGAACGGCCGTCCATGCCGAGAATTGAACGCTCATGGCCACCAGGAAGATCATCGGCTTCTCCCACGGCAGGCCCATTCCCCGCGAGACAACCAACCGCCGATAGCCCTCAGCGGCCAGGACCAGAACCATGAGATACGGACCGATCAGGTAGCGTCCGTTCACGATGTTTCTCACCGAATAGTATCCGGCCGCAATGGTCGCCACAAAGCCCACGAGCGCAAGCAGGTTGATCGCAAGGAATCCCCGGCCTCCAAAAAATTGGCCCGGCCGTCTCAAATAAAAGGCCAGGCAGGCCAACCCGCCGACGGCAAGAACCTTGAGGGCGACAATCAACGCCGCAGGCAGGGGATTGTCCAGCCACCCGAAATTTCCCCAGAACGATTGGCCAACCAGAAAGTCATTTCTCCCCTGGCCGGACCAGTCGAAAAATGAAAATACGACGCGGGCGGAAAAGTCGCCAATGTTCGTGGACCGATCCTCCGGGATTTGCGGACTGCGGAGAAATACCGCGAGGAAAAGTCCCAGAATCAGGATGCCCAGGACGCCACGTCGGAGCGTCGGCAGCCAGGACCATCCCGCGATTTTCCATCCCCCATACACCAGTGCCCGCGAGGCCAGGAGCACAAACACAACGAACCCGAGACCGAACAGGGTTTTTGATCCCAGATAGTGGAGCCCGGATCCGGAAAGAATCGTTTTCAGAAATCCCGGGAGCGTCAACGGCAGGATGCCGAAACTTGCGGCGAACAAGCCCGTGAAAAGCCAGCCAAGAAACAACGCGCCAACAAATGTGACGGAGAACCTTCCCAGCAATGCCCGTTCAAACACAAAATCTGTCGTCTGAATTCCCCGCGAAAACCAATACAGCGGGAGGAGCGTCGCCCAAAACATCAAGGCGAACAGCCCGTTGTCCGCAGCGCTCACAGCAATCGCAATCCCCCCGCCGAGCAGCGTGGCCACAGCGGCTTGAATCCGGAAACTTCCCCCGCCCACCGGTCCCTGAGCCCACAGCAGACCGAGGGCCATGGCCTGAACGACGTATCCTCCCACAAGAAACGGATAGTTGGAAACCCCCACGGAAAAGAAACACAGGCTCGGGGTCAGGAGCAGGGGCGCGGCAAAGAACAGCGACAACCTCTCCGGGCGCACGGCCCAGACGACCAGCACCAGTGAGAATCCAAGGCAGAGCGAGACAAACACCACATTCCCAACCCGGATCCCCAACAGCGCAGGGCCAGCCTGTTCCACCGGGAGGATCCTTGCGAGATACGACCAGATCGAGCGGGCGATCGGCGAACGACTCGGATCGGTCCCGCCAATATGGGAGGCCCAGGGCTCCCGCATCGGACGGTCCACGTCGGCCCCGGAAAACTTTTCGTCGGTCCGAAATTTTATGCGCTCGAAATGTCCGGCATTGGAAAGGTCCAGCGCACTGGTTGCCAAAGTCGGCGAATCTTTCGCATACGCCAAAAAGTGGTCCGGCTCATCGGGAGCTTGAAAGGGGGGGATGAGAATCACGAAAACCAAGCCGACACTGAAAGCCATGAGGGCGGCGCCCGCAGCAGTCAGCAGGCCATGCCCCACGGAGGAAAGCTGCGGAAATGCTCCAAAAACCGCCAATAAGCCGAGCATCCAGGCGCCAGCTGCAACACCGAGAAAGCGGAAAATGATCCACTCCCCCCCGATGCCAAATCCCCAAGTCTGCGCCAGAAGTTGGGCCTTGCGATAGTCGGCGCCCTTGAGCCCCGCGTCGTAGGAGCCGCAGAGGCTGGCGAGCCCCGGCTTTCCTCCCGGAGAAGTCGTCGAAATAAAAAGAAATTCGGGGACGGGTTCCGCATCAGAAAATTGCCCCTCGACCGCGAGACTGGCGGCACCGCGCGTGACAAGGCTCACAGTCACGATTTGCTCATCCCGCGTCCCTGCCGGATCCTGCGATCGCTCAAATTCCAATTGACGCCCCTCGCGAATCACCGTCCCCGGTTGCACCTTGTAAACTGCGGTGACTTTTCCAGACGACTTTTCTGAAAATATCATTTTGCCGGATACGATTTTTGCGGGGTTCCAGTTGCAGAGCATCCGAAGCCCGATTTTTTGGGAATTCCACAAGCGGGTCGCCTCACGGGTTTCCATGCGGATTGTGTGCCGACGGACTCCCTCCCCGGACTCCCTCGCCTCCAACGCAAGCACCACGCGCGTCGGATCTCCGTAGGGTAACAGAAAAAAATTCTCGTTCCTGGTCGGGAGCCCGCCCGTTCGCAGCAAAAGGAAGAGTGCCACAAACCCGAGAAGCGAAAGCCCCGCAGTCAAGGCCATCCACCGGAAGGAAGCTCCTGCGCCTGCCGCCACATCAGGAGAGCTAAACGGTGAAGAATTCATTGCCGGACGGAGACCACGAGGAAAGCGAGGAACAACGGGCTGGCACCACAACGCAGGAGGAACATCAACGGGGAAAGGAAGGACTCAGTTCCACTGGACGACGTATTCGGGCACCTGTCTGTGAATCCAGGCTTTAACCGCTGCGGCTTCCATGGTGTCGATCTGGTTCTCGATTTTTTCCCATTCGCTGTCGAGATCCGGAAAGCCGGCGGTTGGAACCGAGAGCTTGCGAATCTTGGGGTGATGGGTGAGCGAGAGGATTTCGTTTTCGTAGGTGACTTCCTCGCTCATCTTCTCGCCGGGCCTCATCCCGGTGAACTGGATCTCGATATCCTTGTCCGGACGCAATCCGGACAGCTCGATCAGTTGCCTCGCCACGTCGGCGATCCGAACCGGCTGGCCCATGTCGAGGACAAAGATGTCGCCGGCTTCACCCTCCGCACCACACTGGAGGACAAGCCCCACCGCCTCGGGGATGGTCATAAAATAGCGCGTCACGTCCGGATGGGTCACCGTCACGGGACCACCTTGGGAAATTTGCTTCTGGAAGATGGGAATGACGCTGCCGGAAGATCCGAGGACATTGCCAAAACGGACCGCCAGAAATTTTGTCGTTACGTTCGGACGACGTTGGAGGGTTTGCAGGTAGATTTCCGCCAGCCGCTTCGTGGCACCCATGACATTTGTTGGACGTACGGCCTTGTCGCTTGAGATGAGCAGGAATTTCTCAACGCCATGTTTGGCGGCAAGTCGGCCGATTCGGCGCGTGCCGATGAGGTTGTTGGTGACGGCTTCTGCGGGATGGGCCTCCATCATTGGCACATGCTTGTGGGCGGCAGCATGAAAAATGACCGATGGGCGGAAATTCAGGATGGCCGCCTCGACGCGCGGCTCATCATTGATGTCCGCCGGATAGGCGACAATTTTTGAGGCGGGATGGATTTTCAACAGCTCCTGTTCGATGAGGAAGAGGGCGGCCTCGGAACGTTCCAGAAGGACAATTTTGTCCGGATCATACGATGCGATCTGCCGGCAGATTTCACTGCCGATGCTCCCGCCGGCGCCTGTGACCAGCAAGGTTTTCCCCTCCACCATCCGGCGGATGTTTTCGGCATTGAGGTCCACCGCATCCCTGCCGAGCAAATCCTCGATCTGCACATGGCGGAGGCTGAGCACGGAAGCGCCGGATTTCAGGGAGAGGGCAAAAGAGGGCAGGATGTCGTGCTCGAGGTCATTCGCATTCAGGCGGGCGACGATCTCCCGGATTTTTTCAGCCGGGGCATGCGGCATGGCAATGATGACCTTGGCAATCTGGATGTCGCTCTTCACGCGGGCGATGTCATCGGTTTTCCCCACAACAGGGACCCCGTGGAGGAGCGTCCCGCGTTTCCGGGGATCGTCATCGAGGTAGCAAATCACCTTCATGTTGAGCCCGGGCCGCGCGCGGATCTCGCTGTGCAGCCTGGCCCCGCTATTGCCGGCTCCAATGATTGCAACCCGCTTCATATGGACATTTTGGCCGCCCCCTTCGGAGAGCTTTTCTCGGATGACGCGAAAACCCGTCCGCACGGCGGCGATCGCACAAAAGCTGATGACGGCATTCAGGGCGACAATGCTCTTGGGTGGAAAGATGTCCGCATACCGGGTGTAACGGAGAAGCAACAGGATCACCGCTGGCACGGCCAGCGCGAAGAGGAGCCGCTTCAAGTCCGGCAGACTAAAATACGTCAAAAGACTCCGGAACTGGCCGAAGGCATAAAGCGACAAAAGCTGCAACGGAATCATGATCGCCAGGAACCGCAGCCACTTTGCGATGTGCTCGGTCGGCACGGAAAAATCGAATCGAAAAAGGTAACTGATCACGAGCGATCCCGTGATGACGGCCGAGTAGATCAACAGGAGCATGCCCGCCCGCATCGTGGGACTCAGCGAAAACAGCTTGTCTTTCGGGTTTGCCATAGATTTGTAAAACAGGCCGGAGGGTTT
Organism: Chthoniobacterales bacterium; assembly: GCA_014879575.1. Classification (GTDB taxonomy): domain Bacteria; phylum Verrucomicrobiota; class Verrucomicrobiia; order Chthoniobacterales; family Terrimicrobiaceae; genus QYQL01. The sequence goes on from JACSRU010000150.1 coordinate 47,552, forward strand.
TTCCCGGGCCACCTCGCCGCTTGGGCGCGACGTGTGGAGACTTATCCCAGGCCGCATCCTTTGGCAATTCTGATCAGGATTCGCTGGTCCGGGCCGCTCCGCAAGCTTGACGATGGCCCGCCAATCCCTCACCAATCGCGCTTTGCCAGTTCGGTTTTATTTTTGCACAAGAAATTTATGAATCTCCGGTCAACCCGCCCGCGAGCGAACACGTCCAAACGGTGACAGATTCCCCGACAGGCAGTCCCCGCGTCCTGCTGGCGGGGATTTGGCTGCTTCCTTCAATGGGAGGAATGCCAAAGACCGTCGAGTTGTTCCGACAGGCCCTGGACGCGTCGGTGGTATCGTTCACAGATGGCGACCTGCTCGACAGGGAAGGCTCGGCGGTGGTCGGTGCCGAGCATGTGCGCATGGATGCCGGTCTGCGCGGACGGCTTTACAGCTGGGCTCCCGCTCTGGCCCGTGCGCGGGCGGACTCGCTCCTGCGGGAGGCTGACCTTGTCTCCTGCCACAGCCTGTTTCGATACCATGTGCATTGGGTGCGGAACTGGGTGCGAAGAAAACACATCCCCTACTGGGTGGTCCCTCACGGATGTCTGGACCCGTATGTTTTTTCCTATCGCGCCTGGCAGAAAAAGCCGTGGATGCGCTGGATGGGGATCCCCTTTTTGCGGGAGGCCTCCGCCGTGATTTTTTCCACCCGCCGGGAAATGGAAAAGGCCGCTCCGTTTCTTTCCCGGGACAATGGAAGGGTCATTCCCTGGCCGGTGACAAACGCGTCCCTCCCCGAACCGGAACGCCTGGCGGCCAGAGCCGAGTGGCGGAAAGAACTGCGGGTCGGCCCCCGCCAGCGCCTGCTTGTTTTTTTGGGACGCCTGCATTCGATGAAGCGTCCTCTCGAAACGATCCGGAGTTTTCTCAAGGCGGCGCCCGCCCGCACAAGCCTCGTCCTGGCGGGTCCGGATGGGGATCTCGCCCGGGAGGAATTGATGGTCCTTTCCTCCGGTCACGCCAACATTCACGTCATCGGCCCTGTGTGGGGCGCGCGCAAGGAATCCCTCCTCGCTGCCGCGGATGGATTTCTCTCGTTGTCCCGGCGCGAAAATTTCGGGCACTCGGCCGCCGAAGCCATGAAAGTGGGGCTCCCGGTGATTTTGTCCCCGGGAAATGATCTGGCCTGGGAAATCAAGTCGCTGGATTGCGGATGGATGCTGGCAGACGATGACGAGGCGACCGCCGTAGCGGCGATCCAGGCGTTCGATCACACAGAAGACGCGTCGCTCACGGCGATGGGAAATGCGGGAAAAGCCTGGGCGGAAAGCCACCTGACCTTCGAAAAGTTTGTCGCCGCCCTGCACGATCTCCGTGCGGAGAGCCTGTCCAGGCCCCGTCCATGAAGTCGGTCTCTTTGAAGATGTTCAGCGGCCCACCGTGCGACGGAGTCCCTCATCAACACCGATCAGCGGCTTCCAGCCCACCCGATCAAAAGTGCCCGCAGAATTCACAAAAAGATCGCCGCACAACTTCCGGAAAACATCGATTCCGAACAAAAAATCCATCGAGAGAAGAAAGGATTTGGGAAAGGGGAAAAGCCGGCAGGGCGAGTCGGTGACCTTGGAAATCCGTCGGATCAACTCCGGGGTGGAAAGGTCCTCGCCATCGCTCACCAAGAGCGGCAGCCCGACAGCTCCCTCCGCATGGATGCAGCTCAGGATCAACGGCACCAAGTTGTCGATGCTGACGAGGCTCCGTCGGTTGTGAATGGACTGCAGCGGGATGGGCAGCCCGGATTCCACCCAGCGAATCAGGCGGAACATGTTCGCCACATTTCGCGGACCATAAACCAGGGGCGGGCGGATGATGACAAGCTCGATGTCCGACTGGTCGAGTTCCTCGCGCAGCACCAATTCCGCCATCAGCTTGCTGCGGCCGTAGTCCGTATCCGGGAAAGGCACGGTGGATTCGGTGATAGCCGCCGGGCTGTGACTGGCAACCGCTCCGATGCTGCTCACGAAGATCATGCGACGGACTCCCACCCGGCGGGCCTCGATGGCCAGGAGGCGCGAGTTTGTGACGTTGGCGGTCTCCAGAGCGAGCGCAATGTCGGATTTTTTGAGCCGTCCGATGGCGCCGACGCCTTCGGCCTTCCAGTGGAAGTGTGCCAATCCCGCCAGATGCACAATCGTATCCACCCCGTCCGCAGTCCCCCGCCAATCGCAAAGCATTCCATCCCCCGACAGCTTTACCCATTCCACACCTTCCAAATCCCCCGGACGGCGGCTCGCCGCGCGGACGGCATATTGCGCGGAGAGCAGGGCCGGAATGAGAGCCGAAGCAATAAAGCCGGTGGCACCGGTGACGAGAATTTTGGACGATGGCATAAGCGGAGGATTATAGTCTGCCGACATTGTGCCGCAGATAGAAGCCCAGAGCGGTCAGCGCCCAGAGCCGCCGGGCGTATTTTTGGGATTTTGTGGATTCCAACGCACTCAGCAAGTGCTCCGGGCTCAAGGAAAATCCGTTTTCCCGGAGCGCGGCAATCGCTTCCCGAAATGTTTCACGCAAAGGCCCGGAAATCAGGCGGACAAAATCGAGATGAAACCCGGTTTTGGGCCTTCTTGCCAGCAAGCTGCGAAGTTCACTGGTGAGTGCCTTTGCAATGAGGGGTTTGTTTACACCGGCCCGCCGCATTTTTGCGTCCCATGGCAATGTGGCGACGTATTCCATATACCGTTTTCCGAGATAGGGAACCCGGAGTTCCTGCGAGTTGGCCATGGTGGCCCAGTCGCTGTCGCGGAGCAGGGTGTTCCGAAGATAGCCGCTCATTTCCGCCAGGCTGATCGCATCTTCCAAATGCTCACAACGGGAAGCCGCAACGGCCCCCGAATCCCCCGTTCCCACAGGAGCATGCCGACGAATCCACTCCGGCATAAAATATCTGCGCTTCTCATCCACCATGGCAGGAAGGGAGGGATAGGCATCGGCCATCAAACGGAGGCGGCGGACCGCGAGGGATCCCCTCGCGAGAGCCAGGATCGGTCCGGCGAGTCGGCGGAGCACGGGGTGCGCAAGCAATCGGAAGAGGCGGGGAAGCTGATAAAAGTGATCGTATCCTCCATGCAGCTCATCCGCTCCCGTGCCCGCCAATGCGACGACCATTCCGGATTCCCGCGAGGCGCGCGAGGCCAGATAGGTATTCATTCCGTCACACGAAGGCTGATCCATCGCGGCGAGACCGCCGGGAATCCAATCTCCGGCGGTCGGATCATCCAGAATCCGCGTGTGATGGCGCAATCCGAGCAGCGCAGCGGCGGCGGCCGCCCAGGCGGCTTCGTTTTGATCCCCCCCTCCGGATGCGATCGTAAATGCCGCCAACCGATCCGGCATCTCTCGTGTGGCGACAGTGATCGTGGCCAGCGCGGAGGAATCCAAGCCCGCAGAAAGGAAAATTCCCACCGGCACGTCCGCAACGAGTTGCCCGCGCACCGTCTGCTCGAGGAGCGCACGGTGCGCGGTTGGATCGCCCCCGCCCGCACGATAAAACGATTCCAGATCCCAATACGGACGCGGGCAAAACGGCGCAAGCGAATCCACCGAAATCTCGGCCATATGCCCAGGGGGAAAGGCCCGGACCTCGGCAAAAATCGTATGCGGTTCCTGGATGGAACCCAGGCGGAGATAATCAGTAAGTGCCGTGGGGGCAAGCGTCCGGGACACCAGTCCGGAATGAATAAGGGAACGCACCTCGGATGCCCAGCAAAGCGCACCGTTTGATGCGCGCGCATAGTAGAGCGGCTTGATGCCGACATGATCGCGCGCCATGAGCAGGATCCGCCGGGCCGGATCGCAAAGGACAAACGCGAACATCCCATCGAGACGTTCCACAAAGCGACTCCCCCACTCCGCATATGCGCCAAGAAGGACTTCCGTGTCGGTGTGCGAATGGAACTTCCGGCCGAGGGTTTCCAACTCGGCGCGCAATTCCCGAAAGTTGTAAATTTCTCCGTTGAATGTGATGACGCAACCAGAAGCCGGATCCTCCATCGGTTGATGCCCGGCGGCGGAGAGGTCGATGATTGCAAGCCGCCTGTGCCCGAGGACAACGTCGCCCCCTTCCCACAGTCCGGAATCATCCGGCCCTCGGTGGACTTGCCTTTCCAGCAAATCCGCAACGAGTTGGACGCCCGGTTTATCCGGCCACCCGTCCCCGCGTCCTGCAATTCCTGCAATTCCGCACATTAGAGTCGTTGGGCTAAAAGAGTGGCAACGAGGGAATCCATGCGCTCATTGACCGGCCCGACATCGAAATTTTCGAGGAAGGACTTTCTGGCGCGATCGGAAAACTCCGCAAGTTTTTTCGGATTGCCGAGCAACGCAATCAACGCTCCGGCCACGGCAGCGGGATTTCTCGTCTGCACGCAGTATCCGGTGATTCCATCGGCGACCACCTCCGGCGAGGCGTCCCGGTTGCCGCACACACACGGCAGGCCGTAGGCCATGGCTTCCGCAAACACCAATCCAAAGCCCTCATTTTCGGAAGGCATCGCAAATACGGCTGCGGAGAAATATCTGCGCTTCAGTTCCTCGGTTTCCACCAATCCGGCAAATTCGATTCCGTCTCCCACCCCGAACTCCCGCGCCAATCCTTCCAGCCGGGGCCGGTCATTTCCGTGTCCGACAATGGTCAACCGGGAACCGGGCAGAGCATCCGTCACCTGCTTCCAAGCGGCAATGAGCGTATCAAATCCCTTGTATCGGTCTTCCGGATCCAGGCGTCCCACGGAGATCACCCCGTGTCGGACAGGAGCCCCCGGCGGAAGATCGGGCGGCTCGGACATCAACCATCCAAGTGGCACGGGCAGGGCCTTCTCCAATCCCAAACCGGGGTTAACAACGGCGGCACGGTCTCTCGTAAACGCCGAACTGCTGCAGAGCAGGGGGACCCCGGACAGACCCCATCGCGTTCGCGCGCGCAGGGGTTTCCAAACTTCGATTCCGTGCATCCAACAAAACCAAGGCACACGAAGCCTCCGGGCCAGAACCCTTGCCACCGGAGCCAAGCCGACATGGAGGCAGGCAATCGCGCGGACCCCTTCCCCCCGGGTCAGAAAGGCCTCCAAAAACATCCGGTAATAATTTCGTCCGAATGCGCGATCAGGCGCACCGGCGCTCGTGCCGGGATCGTTGGCCGACCATACGATCGGCGCCATCCCCGCACGCTCCAGTGCGGCCGACACAGCTCCCGCGACACGGCCAATGCCATTTTTCCGCCCGTCAAAATATGTCGGACTGAGCACGATGGCCCGGGTGCAACTCTTGGCATTCATAGGAAGTTTTTAGCGCATCCCACAGGCATCCGATCACCACGACGGCTGGGGCGCGGGTACTTCCTTCCCTTCGGGCAGAAAGTATTCCGGATACCGGGCTTCGATTTCTGCGGCCACGATCCGATGGGCGGCTTCCGTGAAATGGATGTCCTTGGCGAAAAATAGTTTTCCATTCCCCTGGGATTTTCGGCTGTTCTGGAAGGGTGCTTCCAAGTCAATGTAGTCGATGCCATTCTCACGACACCATGCGTGTGCCCGCGCGGCAAAAGGAACGGGGCTGTCCGGCGGATCTCCCAGAATGTCCGAACGGCGCGACGGCACCGACAGCACGGTAAGTTTTGCCCCGGAGGCCTCCACTTCCTTCTTCAGCCCGAGGAGCATCCGGGCGGTCAATGGCGAAATGTCCGGGCTGACCTCCAAATAGTTCCCCGCATTGACGGCCCGGGAAGCATCCGTCCCCGAGTGCCCCGCCTGAATTTTCAGGAAGGCATACCGCAACGTGCGAAAGAGCGAACTCCGGCGAATCCAGGCGAGCACAAGAGGCTCGGGGCTTCCCGTCACGCTCACAGGAAATCCGTCGGCATCAAATTTCGCCTTCCCGGAATAGACGGTGTCGTCATTGACATCGTTTTCATACAACAGAAGAAAAACATGCGCCGGGTGGGTGGGAAGGATGCGATTCCTCCAGAGGAGAACGTAGAGCATCGGGCTGTAACTCGAAACCCCCCAATTCAAAAACGAAGTATCCGCCGCCGCATGTTGGTTAAGAATTCCGGCAAAGCTCGTCGCATAGGGAACCTGTCCGGCCTCGACAAAGGAATCCCCCATCAGGGCAATCGTTCGCGGGCGGGCGACGACATCCGGCTCGTGGGAATTTTTGGGATCCGCGACAAGTCCTTCCGCATCCCAATAGACGGTAAACGACTGGAACTGACCATCCGGGCTGTAGGCCTTGTAGGCGAAATCTCGCAGGTGGACATGATCAAAAACCGGATCCGGAACCAAAGGTGCCGAGGCCGGCGGAGGCCCAAGAAATCGCAGCCCCACCTCCAGCACCACCAGCGCGATTCCCACGCTGGCCAGCACCAATGCGAATTTGGCCAGAACCGCTTTCAAAAAAATCAAAACTGCCGCTCATAGTCCCCGGGGCTTCCAGGGCTCTCAAGAGGAATCCAGCAGGACTTGGCCTTGCCCCGCTTCAAGCGGAGGGGATCGTGCCCGACCAGGCGCATGAGCAGGCCAATCGGAAAAAATACAATGTAGTAAAAGGCGCCGAACATCACGGGAAACATGATCTTGTGGGCCAGCCAGGCGATTCCCATCCATGCCCAGTAGGCGGGCACGATAACCCGCCACCCGAGCATTGCGGGTCCACCAATCAAAACGGCAGCGGCCAGCAGGCACATTCCCGCCGTGAAATTTCGGTGAAGCAGCCCCTCGAACGGCCAGAACGCCTTGAGGAGACCGATGGCTCCAAAGCCGATCCCGATCACCCAGCCAAAGCCGCGCAAATCTTTTGCGGTGGGATTCCAACGAATATCCAGCATCAGAACAGGGTGTAAATAAAGGGCGCCGCAGCGGGACTAATGGCGGCCAGCGCGATCAGCGCGGCAAAAAGAAGGGCGATCACGAGAATCGGAATCAGCCAGTAGGCCTTGTGCTTGCCAAGGTATCCGAGGAGTTCGGAAATGATGTTTTGTCTTTTGGCCATGACGAGAATGTTAAATCAACGGGGCTATCAATCAAGGTGGAAGCAGGCCTTGTATTCCTCGGCTCCGGGCATGTGCGGTTGTTCCTCCTTGAGGAAAATCCGGTTCTCGACGACGAGCACGTCCATGTCGGTAAACATGAAACACCGGTAGGCATCGGACGGGGTGCCGACAATCGGCTCGCCGCGGATGTTGAAGCTGGTATTAACGAGAACACCATAGCCCGTCAGGGCCTGAAAGGACTGGATCAAGTGGTAAAACCGGGGATTGCGGACCTCATCCACAGTCTGGACGCGGGCCGAGTAGTCCACGTGGGTGACGGAGGGAATATCCGAGCGGATGTCGTTCAGTTGCTCGATTCCGAACTTGGCGGACTCGCCCTCGGGGCGTTCTTTTCTGCGTTCCTTTTTCACTGGCGCAACGAGCAACATGTAGGGACTGTCGCCCTCAAGCTCGAAATACTCGGAGACGCGTTCCCGGAGGACTGCCGGCGCAAATGGGCGGAAGGATTCGCGGAACTTGATCTTCAAGTTCAGGATGGCCTGCATCCTGGTATTGCGCGGGTCCCCAAGAATGCTCCGTCCGCCGAGTGCCCTTGGGCCGAATTCCGCACGGCCCTGGAACATCCCGACAACCTTGCCGTCGGCCAGCAGGGCCGCCACGCGATCGCAGAGTTCGCGCTCGCTCCCGCACAAATGCGATTTCGACGGATACTTTTCCATGTCGGCGACAATTTCGGTGTCAGAAAATTTTGGCCCGAGGAAGGAACCCTTCATGGCATCCCCCCCCGCCGGTTTTCTCTCATTTCCGGCGATCTGGTGCCATCCGAACAACGCGGCACCGAGCGCCCCACCCGCATCGCCTGCCGCAGGCTGGATCCAGAGCGACTCAAACGGCCCCTCGCGAAGGAGACGCCCGTTCGCCACACAGTTCAAGGCGACGCCACCGGCGAGACAGAGATTTTTCATTCCGGTCTGCGCGTGGACATGGCGTCCGCACCGAAGCATGACCTCCTCGGCAACCGCCTGGATGCTGGCCGCAAGGTCCATCTCGCGCTGGGTCAACCGGCTTTCCTGCGGACGCGGAGGCGCGCCAAACAGCCGGTGAAATTTTGCGTTCGTCATCGTCAGGCCCTGGCAGTAATTGAAGTAACTCTGGTCGAGCCAGAACGAACCATCTTCCTTCAAATCGAGGAGGTTGTCGTAGATGAGTTGTGCGTATTTTGGCGTTCCATACGGCGCGAGTCCCATCACCTTGTATTCCCCGGAGTTGACCCGGAAACCCGTGTAGTAAGTGAAGGCACTGTAGAGCAGTCCGATCGAATGCGGAAACCGGATCTCATTTTTCAGGGTAATATGGTTGCCTTTTCCCACGCCCCACGTCGCAGTGCTCCATTCGCCCACGCCGTCGAGGGTCAGGACCGCCGCCTCGTCGTAGGGGGATGGAAAAAACGCGCTCGCCGCGTGGCTCTCGTGGTGTGAGGTAAAGTAGATCGGTCCCTCGAACGCCTGGTGGAACCCCTTGTCAATTTCCCGGGGGAGAAACAACTTCTGCTTAAGCCAGAGCGGCATGGCGAGAAAGAAGGATCGCAAGCCCTGCGGAGCAAACGCCAGATAGGTCTCAAGGATTCTGACAAACTTCAGGATCGGCTTGTCGTAGAAGACGACGGCATCCAGGCTCGCGGCCGTCAGCCCAGCCTCCCGAAGGCAAAATTCGATCGCGTGAGTGGGAAATCGAAAGTCGTGTTTGACCCGCGTAAACCGCTCCTCCTGGGCAGCGGCAACAATCTCTCCATCAACGACCAGTGCTGCGGCACTGTCGTGATAAAATGCGGAAAGACCCAGGATCGACTTCATAGAAAAAGGTGGGAGGCTTATCAGTCAGCCCCCAGTGTTAATCAAGGAGAAAGTTTCTTCCGAGTCGGCCTGATGGGGCGACTCATGGCCATGTCTTCAAAGCGATCCAGAGCCGCCTCCAGGGTGTAAAGTCGTTTGTAGGCGGAGCGTGCGCCGGCACCCATCCGCACGACGGAATCCGGGTTTCGAGATAGCGACTTGATGGCCTCCGCGAGAGCCCTGGCATCCCCGGGAGGAACTTGGACCCCACAGTTTTCCTCGCGGAGCACCCTCGCCGTCTCGGAATTCTCCGGGACGGCTCCGATGACACAACGGCCCGAGGCGAGAATTCCATAGAGTTTGCACGGCACGGCGATCCCCTCAAGCCCCTCCCGCTGGGAGATCAGTGCCACATGGCAGGCCGAGAGGGAATCGGCGAGTTCCTGCTTCGGGAGAAAGGGGAGCCAGGTCATGTTTTGCAGTCCTTCCTTTTTCGCCAGGGATTCCGCAGCGGTCCGGCGCATCCCCGCGCCAATCATGAGAAAATGAATTCCCGACTCGCCCTGAAGCCACTTGGCCGCATGCACAATTTGCTCGATATCGTGCCAAAGCCCCATATTTCCGGAATACTGGACCACAAAGGCCTTCTCCAGTTTGTGGCGGTGGATGAGTTCGGATGCTTCAAAGACACCCGGTTCCGCGACCTCGACAGGGCTCCAGTGCGGAAGCACGGTCACGCTCCCGGGTTCCAGCGCATAGGCGGAGAGCAATCGTTCCCGCATGTCCCGCCCGAGAACCGCAGTAAACTCCGCGCCGTCAAATGCCATCCGGTTGAGCCACCGCCACCACCGCGCAACAAGCCCCTCCGACAGCTTCCCCACCGCCACGAGGCCATCGGGATAAAGATCCTGGATTTCGACCGCATACCGACCGCCACGAATCTTCCGCACGAACGAGGCCACGATGGGAAGAAAGGGCGGATTTGTGACGACAAGGGCGAGTCGTTTTGGTTCCTGGAAAAGTTCCCAGACGGCTCCGGCCAGATAGGCGGCATAGTGGGTGGCCCGGTGGATGAGGGAGCGTTTGAAATCGCATCGCAGGCCCACCCGGCGGATTTCCACCCCCTTCCAGTTTTCGCGTGAAGGGGGCGGGGTTCCTTCCGGTTTCGGCGGATATCCACAGACCACGCGGACATCCCATCCCCGGCCCACCAGTGCTGCCGTCCAATCGGAAAAAAGCTGCGCGGTGGATTGCTCGTCCGGGTAAAAAACCTGGCAGAACAAGGTCAGCCGCCTGGCATCATCGCCGATTCTGTCCGATCTCAATGCGAAACCCCCTCGCTGCGCAGTGCCTTGAAAAAGGTCATTGCCAGGATTTTCAGATCAAACCCCATCGACTGCCTGGCCAGGTATTCCGCATCGAACCCCACCTTCACTGGAATCGGCAGATCATCCCGGCCATTGACCTGTGCCCAGCCGGTCAGCCCTGGCAACAGGGCGTCCACTCCCGCCTTGGTACGCAGCGCAATCAAATCCGCCTGATTAAACAACGCGGGACGCGGCCCGACAAAACTCATGTCCCCCTTCAGGATGCTCCAGAGCTGGGGCAATTCGTCCAGACTGGTCCGGCGGAGGAACTTCCCGATCGGCGTGATGAAGGAATCCGGCGAGCCAAGCAAGTGAGTGGCCAGCTGCGGGGTGTCGCTGCGCATGGTGCGGAACTTGGGCATCAGAAAAAGCGCATTTCGGCATCCGATGCGTTTCGACCAATGCAAAGCAGGACCAGGGGAGGTCAGGCGAACGCCAAGGGCCAAAATCATCAGCAGTGGCAAAAAGGCCACCAGGAGAACACTCGAAAGGATTGCATCAAAAAGACGTTTCATTGCGGAGTAAAAGATTTGAACAGCCTATCCGGCAGGAGGCCAAGAATTCTACGTTTCACATCATGGCCGAGATGGGTCCACTGGACGATTCCCAAGGCCAGCACGCCACCAACGGCCAGAGGCACGCTCCAGATTCTCGTGGTTGGGAGCCCGACTCCACAGGCCAGACCGGTTGCCATGACCCCGATCTGGAGGAGGGAAATCATGGGTGCCCTGAGCGAAAGCTTGCCGCCCAGTTTGTAGAAGGCGTTTCGCGCGGCGAAAAAATACACGCCCGCTGCGAGGATTTCCCCGACCAGAAGCACGGCGCCCGCAACCGCAATACCCCCCTGCTTCAAGAACAGAAAACCCAGGGACAGGGTTCCTGCTGTCCGAAGGATGATCGCCAGCGTTTGGGGGGCAAGGTGATTGATCCCGTGCAGGTAGGTTTGGAGCGGAGCCGCCCACTGACGGAAACAAACCGCCAATACGACAAGCGTAAACAATACCGGACTGAATGGCAGCGCATTTCGCGTCCACAGCCCATAGAGGGGAGCCAACACCGGTGCCGTCGCACTGAATCCCAGGCAAACCAGCGAGCCCGCCGCACACCACACCAACCCGAAGACCGCATCGAGCTTTTCCGGCTCACGTTGGAAATGATACCGCACGATATCGGGCATCACGGGGTAAAGAATCACCGAGATTCCCTGCAAGGCAGTGTTTCCAACGGTCCGAATGGTTGTGAACATGGCCACTTCCAGCGGCGCAAGAATTCCCATCACCAGCAAAACGATTCCACTCGATCCCGCCTGATCAACAAGGCTGTTGATCGTGAGGACCAGCGAGGCGCGAAGATTTTTCCAGGCGAGTGCCAGGTTTCCGCCCTGCCACCAGGGGTAGAACTCCGGGAATTTCCGCCTCACGTCCCAGAACATGAAAAGATTGCAGACCACCCAGGCACCGATCTGCGCGAGCATCGCCCCGACAATGGAGGCGCCGAGAGCCACGGAACCCGTCAGCGCGAAGAAGCCTGCCAGATAATAGACGATGCCGATCGCCTGTGCCCTCGCGAAGAGCCCGGCCGGTTGGTAGAGGCGGGCCAGAATCCCCCCCACGGATCCCTGCGCCACCCAGAATATCAGGTAGGCAAAAAATGCGATGCGAAAATCCTCCCGCCCGGCACCCTCGGGCAACGACCCGCTCAGCCATTCCGTTTTCCCAAACAAAAACAGAAGGATGCCGGCGCCCAGCTCGACGCCCGCTATCAGAAGCGCCCCAAGCACCCCGGATGCAAAAATTGCCCGCAGGCGGACCTTGTCCTCAACCCAGTAGCGGTTGAAGAGATTTCCGACAAAACTTTGATGTCCGATATCCAGGCGCGTCACCAATGAGGTCGCCGCCAGAACCGCCATCCACATGCCGTATTCCGACGGACTCCAAAACTTCAGCAACAGGGGCACCTGAACGATCGTCTGCAAAACAGACAGCACGAAAGACAGGCCGGCCAGAAAGGATCCGGAGACCACGCGCCTCTCAACTGGTTGGGAGTGCTGACTCAATGGTTTATTTTCTGCCGCAATGTGTCCGGAGCGCGCCTTAGCGGGCGCAATAGACGAGTTGGTAGCCGAAGAGCCCGGGGAAAACCGCGCTGGCGCGGGCGTCAATCCAACGAATCAGCCCGCCGGGGAGAAACTTTCTCACCGCAGGAATCGGAAAAGATCCCTCGGCTTCCGCGTGGAGGATCTCGAATCCATTGGCCGTCAACATCACGCCGGCACTGCGAAAAGTATACCAGCGGAAGTGTGTGTTATCCATGAGACCGGAGTCTTGGTAGTCAAAGCGTCCAGCGAGAAGATTCCACCGGTTTTTGTAGAACATCACGTTGGGCAGGGCCACCACGAGTCGGCCATCCGGCGCAAGGCGTTCCCGGATGTCGCGCAGCAACTTTTCCGGCCAGCAAATGTGTTCCAGGACATGCGAGCAAATGACGCAATCGTAGGGTCCGGCCAATTCCGCCGGGAGACCTTTTTCCAGATCATGGATCACCACATTGCGGCAGTGTTTCATCGCCTCTTCCCGTTCGGCGACGCTCAATGTCACGCCATCCACAGCCCGGCCATTGCGTCCCAGCCTCCGGGCATTGTCTCCGGCACCGCAGCCAACATCCAGGATTGTCCGCGCGGACTCCGGAACACAACGCAACACCGCCGGATTGCCCTCATTTCTATAAGTTTTGTCATCTACGGCCTTCATGGTGGGTCAGAGTGGAGGAACCGAGTTGCGGAGCACTTCCCAAAAATAGGTGAATCCCTTTTTGAGCCGGTCCGAGTCGTTCTGCACGAGAGCTCCCGCCTGAAATCTCATCCAGCGCAGAACAAGGCCTCCGTGCTGGATGAGCAGGGGCAGGCGGGCACGGGCACCGGATTTCTCACAGTAAAGCCGGATGCCGTCCTCGACCATGCGATGATGGATGAATACTTTTTTCCAATCGAACCCCCGCAGCGGCGTCTCTCCCTCGTCGGTTTTAATGAGAGGCAAATCCACATAGGCCACATCATGATTCAAAGCGATCCTTATCCACATGTCCACATCCGCCCAATTCCGAAAACGGTCCCGAAACGGCAGCAATGCGTCGTAAACTGATTTCCTCACCATCGCAGTCCCCCAGATCGGGGAACTCCACTTGTGCAGAAAATGCTTCCGGAAGTAGGCGCGACCGTTTGTGAGGGGAGCAATCTCCGGGGCGAGCCAAAATTTCGGTTCAGGCGCCCCTGGAATCGGTGATTCCAACCCGCAATAGACCATGCCTGCGGAGGGATGGGCCTCCAGCGCGGCGGCCCAGAGTTCGATCAATCGGGGATCAAATTCATCCGCGTCGTGAAGATTGGCAATGAAGTCGCCGGATGCCCGGGAAATCACCTCATTCAAGTTGGCCGGCATGTTCAGGTTGCGTTCGTTCCGGTGGTAAACGAAATGCGGAAACTTGTCCTGCCAGGCTCGGGCGACTTCCGTGGGATCCTTCGGCGAGCAATCGTCCCAGAGAAAAATCTCATCGGGCATCCGGGTTTGGCGGGCCAGTGAGGCGAGCGTGGCGCCGAGTTTCTCCGGACGATTGTAATGCGTGATGCAAACGCTGATGCGTGGGGAAGGCATGCGGCTTTAGCGACTTTTCTCCAGGTGGTCCAGGATCGAGGCCATCACCTCGTCGTTGGAGAGTTTCAATGCGATCACCCGTTGTCTGGCGCGGACCGCCATTTGCGCACACGCGGACGAATCTTTCAGGAGGGAGGCGCACACGTTTGCGCATTCTTCCGGAGAGTCCCAAAAGGCGGCTTCGTGGCCCTCGCGGTACATCTCCATGTGCTCGGATGTTCGTTCCGCGCAAAAGACCGCCGATCCGATGAAGGGCACCTCGACCGAGCGCGTGGTGTGCAGATCCCGGTTGCCCTTCGAGAGAAGACCGATCGCGATGCGCGTGGACTCGATCGCCTCGACATAGGAGCGCCCATAGACCGAGCCGCCGAGCCAATGACTTTTCAAAGCCGGCCACTCGGGCGAACGGGGCCAGCCATCCCCAATAATTCCGAGCGACAACCCGCGGCGCAGGACCTCAGTGGCAAACGGCCCGCGTTCCCGCATCCAACTCCCCACGAAGAGCACATCCTGTGTTTTCGTGGGAACTCCACCCGGCGTGGGGGCATGCGCGATGGGATCATAGGAAAAGCTCACGCGCAGCACATCTTTGGCGCCCGCTTGGCGGGCCTGCTCCACGTTTTCCAGCCGGGGCACAACCGTCAGGTCATGCTGCGACAGGCTTTTGCGATACTGGTCCCACTTCCGATAATCCCGGTTTTGAAACGGGTTATCGGTGATGTAGTTGATGATCGGCGCGCCCCTTTCCTTCAACCACCGGTAGAACGAAGGGGGGAGTTCCGCCCCGCAATCCACCCAGGCGAGATCCCAGGATGCCCCCTGGAGGCGGGCTCGCAACCGGGCGGCGACAAGGGAGGCAACCAACCGGAATCCGGTGCGAACATTGAAGGAGGCAAAAAAAGGAATCTGCTTCTGCCCGGGGACAAGCGCTCCGGGATTCCATGCCGAAACCTCATGCCCGAGCCGCCGCAAGGCATTGGCTCGGTGAGCAGATGTGCTCCGGGGATTTGTCTCGCCGAGGTAAAGGATGTTCATTGGCGGGCAGCAAGGATTGCCTCGCGCAGACCGACGACCGCCGCATCCAGCGAATAGCGGGCGGCGCAGGCGCGACAGGCAACCTGATACCGCGGACGGGCCTCGGGAAACTCCCGGAGCAGGGATTTGATCGCCTCCGCCAAGCCCGCCGCATCCCCCGCAGGAAAGACGCGGCCGGTCTGCGTGTCCGACACGAGATCTTCATGACTGCCGACACCGTCGGCAACGATTGCCGGCAGACCGAACTGCATCGCCTCATTCACAACAAGCCCCCAGGTTTCGCTGCGTGATGGCAAAACCAAGGCATCCGCTAACGCGTAGGCCCGGCCGAGTTCTCCCTGATTGAGAAATCCCAGCGGATGGAAGCGATCCCCCAAAAGGGCTTTCCCGGCGTCCTCGAATTCCGTGCGCAGCGGGCCGCTCCCCGCCACGACAAGATGTAACGCGGAGGCGTTCGGAAGGCGACGAATCGCATCGAAAATCAAAAGGGGATCCTTTTGCCCGATGAGCTTGCCGCAAAAGAGGAGCGCAAACTCGTGATCCGGGATGCCAAGGGACTTCCTCAATTCCGAACGCTGACCCATCCAGAAATCCTTCCGGGTTTCCACCCAGTCGGAATCCACACAGAACGGAGACCAGGTCATGCGGGCGTCCCCGACTCCATACTTTCGCAAATGCCGACGGGCGCGATTGCCCACGACGGCAAACCGCGAAACCGAACGATACAACGTGCGAAGGATGACTCCGCGAACGGCCGCCTTGATCCCCCGGCTGCCAAACGCCTCGTCCGTGGCATCGTGACGCATCACAACCCGCGAACCGAATGCCGCCGCCCCCAGGGCAATCCCATACCAAAACGCCGCGTGGTAGGCGGTCATCACAACAACATCCGGACGCTCGGATCGCAGAACTCTCACCGCCGGCCAGGGCGATGGACGGAAAAATCCCGCGCCGTCGATCTGATCGAACCCATCGAGAAAGCGCGATTCATAACCCTCCAACAACGGAACATCCCAAAGAACCTCGGTCTCAAATTCCCGATCCCGATAGCCGCGAACGCTAAAGTCACTTCCGTAGTAAACCGTCAACTCGAAGTCCGCAAACCCGGCCAGCTTCCGCCAAATCGGCGCATAATACTGGATCGGATGCGTGTTAAAGATCGCCACCCGGATTTTTTTCGGGTCGGTTTCCGGCAAGCTGGAACGTTTCAAGAGTGGCGGCGGAATTTTTTTTGGACGGCGGCAAGCAGGCTCCTGAGCGACAACTTGATTCCCAGCCCGCCAGTGAGAACGTGTTCAAAGAAGTCCGCCTGCAGCGAGGGCCCGGCGAGAGCTCCCGGCTTGGCGTAGAGAAGGACATTGAAACGATACCAGGGAGGAAGATCGGCGGAGGAGACCAACTTGCAACGAATCGCATCGCTGGGCAGATACCCGTGCCGCTGGAATTCCCGCGCCCACCAGCGGATCCATTGTTCATTCAAATGATTCTGCCCGCCCTGTCCGGGAAACGCCGCCGAGAAAAGAATGACATCCCCATGGCGGACCAGGCAGTCCACGAACTGGCTGGCACAGGATGGCGGCAGGTGCTCGGCCACTTCCAGGCTGACAACAAGATCGAACTTGCGGCCAAAATCAAAGGGCTTCGTGAGGTCCGCCTCCCGAAAAAGTTCCTGCGGAATGCAAAGCCGACCGGGGTCCAAATAGCTTCCGTCCACAGCCAGCACGTCCGTGACTCCCGCCTCACGGAACTTGCGGATGAAGTGCCCCAACCCGCAGCCAACATCCAGCACGCTGCGCGGGGAATAGGTTTCGAGAAGACTGCCGACAACGATCTCCGCAGACTTCAAATCCGCAGTCAGTTCATCGGCATTGTGCCGGTAGGCGGGTTCAGACGACATAAATTGAGGGGCCGCTGCCTAAGCCGGAATCGCGAGATGAGCCAGGCTGTCCACCAACTTGTGAAGAATCACTTTCCCGGCGGCATGATACTCGCAGACGGCGTCGGTCACTCCGCGGTGGACTCCAAAATCATGGCAAAGCACGTGTGTGTCGTTTCCGGAAACCGCCAGGGCAAGGTCCAGATCTTTTTTGCAGGCGTCATATGAGTGATCCCCGTCGATAAAGAAGAGGCCAATATTTTTCGGTAGATCAGCCGCTGAAACCCTGGTGCTGTCGGCCCGAATCTTTGTGAGTCTGCCTTCAAGGGGGGCGGTATTTTTTTGAAAGGCTTCGTAGGTGCTGAGTTTTTCGCCCATATGAGAACTTTTTTTGTCAAGCGGACCACTTCCGGGATCCACGCTCATTCCCTCGTTCATCCAGGTATCGATGCAGACAAGCGGAGCCGGAGGAGATTCTGTCGCGGCTCCCATGATTGAAATCGAGGCGCCGATCCAGCTCCCAATCTCAACAATGCTCGATCCCTTGGGAATCTGTTTCGCCGTTCGGAACAGACTGATTCGTTCCCGATAGGACATATGGGTGGGAATCCGTAATGGCCCCGCTCCGATGATCCGGGCGGCATAGAGGTGCTGAAGAATTGCTCCGATGGGTTGCATGATGAGGTTGTTATGAGGAAATAGTCTCAGACTGTCCGGGGAAAAATTCCCTGACGAGTCTTTTTCAGTTTTATGACGGGACTGACTTGTCCACGGACGGATGGTTCGCTTTCCGCGCATCCCCATGTCCTTTGACCAACACGGAAACAAGCGCAGCGAGAACGGTCAGCGTGATGAGATGTTTGGGAGCGTCATAGAAAAAACTCCACCATGTGCTCAGAACGGTGCCGAAGGGGCGCGACCAAAAATACGTCACGACCAAGGCGAGCAGTGCCCACCCCAACACGCTGCCCGAGCGCCAACTGGTCAGACACCAGCGGGCCAGAAGCCCGTAGAGGGCGTATGCCAGAAAGGCCACCGGCGGGACCCCCCACCAACCAAACCTCCGATACGCGTCTGCGGACAGAGAAATTCCGGTGCCCACTTTCTTTTTCACAGGAGGATTTTCATAGGCCCCGGTGATGGACTCCGCATCCAGCAACGGCACCTTGCCGGGAAGAAATGTCGTGGGAATCCATGTCCAAAGCACCGCAGACGTTCCCGCCATCCCGGCAAACGGAACCCTTTCGGGCGTCTGGGCAAAAACAAGATGATCGTCGAATGTGAACAGCGAATAGCCAAACCTGTAAACCCCCTCGGGCCGAAGGACGAAGGACTCGCGGTAGGTCTGCGGATCGGCCAGAATTCTGAACCGGGACATCACATTTTTTGAGGTCGTTTCGTGGAAGCCCTGCGAAGTCCGGTAGGCCAGCAGAAGGCCGATCAGAAGACTCCCTGCCACGCCGAGTCCGACCAGCCCCCACTCAAAACTGCGGACATCCCTTCGCCGGAACAAATAGGCACCCACGAAGACAAAAACCGCCATATACAGAAACAGCCCCCGGGATCCGCTCGACAACGCAAACCCCACGTAAACCAACAGAAGCCCGCCCACGCAACCTTTCCCCATCCGGGTGCCCGTTTGCCACAGAAACGGAACAAAAACAAAACCCATCATGCTAAACTTGGGCAGGACGTTGAGGAGGAAGGCGGCACTCGTTGTCCCTTCTGCGCCCAGCGTCCGGGCAAGAACGCTGCGGTCCTCGAACCCCATGAGCGCCTTTGCGGAGAGCAGGCTCACGGCCACCACGAGAAGCAACCATCCCAGCAGGGTGACCTTCCTTCGGGTGCCTTCCGAAAGGCTCCAGACGGACTCCTCCCCGCGAAGACTCCCGACCCAGCGAAATCCCAAACTCCAATATCCCAACCAGGCAAAGGGGAATGCCAGTAGATGAGCGCACTGCGTCGCGAACAACACGGCCCGCCAATTGTCCACACGATAGACTTCGTAAAACTCCTGAAAATATGGTGAGGCATACATCAGGGGGATGCCGAGGCCCGTGCCCAGCGCCGCCCAGGACATGACGGCTGTGAATGGTGGCAGAAGCAATCGGTCAAGCACCCTGCGCTCCAGGAAAAAGGACAGAAGTCCGGTCCAGAGACAAAGGAAGCCGCAGGCGAAGAGCGGCTCACTGCGGACGCTCACCAATGCCAACGCCAGCGCAAGACACCCGGTGATCTGCGGACGGAAGATCAGCCAAGAAAACGCTGGAAAACAAGCGCGGAACCCCGGCGCCTCCCCCGGGAAACCGAGGGGCTTTGCAAAGGATAACATCAGGACGTTTGCGGGATGGTGGAATCCGGCACTCTCAATCGTGGCCTCCGCCCGACGATTTGTTCCAAACCACCCGGTTGACAAAATCCGTATGGCTCAGGATGACACGCACCACTTTTTCCGAGACATTCGGCACCGCGTAGTCGCCGACCATCCGGAGCAGACGCTCGGAGCCGCGCGGTTGGGACTCGAGGATCTCCAGCGCCTGCAACACGCGTTCGGTGTCCAGTCCGGTCATCATCACGCTGGCTTCCTCCATCGCCTCCGGTCGCTCGTGAGCTTCCCGGATATTCACGGCCGGGAAATTGAGGATCGAACTTTCCTCACTGATCGTTCCGCTGTCCGAGAGGACCGCGCGCGCGCTTTGCTGGAGTCGGACATAATCCGGGAAGCCGAGCGGCTTGAGAAGATTCACCAGGGGCTGGAGCGGAAGTTTTGCGGCATCGATGTTCTTGCGCGTGCGTGGGTGGGTGGACACGATGACCGGGAGCGCAAACCGTTCCACAAGCGCGTTGATCATGTGGACAAAGCGGCGGAGATGGACCGGGGAATCCACGTTTTCCTCGCGGTGACAACTCACCACAAAAAATTGGTGGTCGCTCAAATCCAGGCGCGCAACCGCGTCCGAGGCCTCGATTTTCTGACGATAAAAATTCAGAACCTCGAACATCGGGCTTCCGGTTTTGATGATGCGGTCCGGGGCGATCCCCTCGCGGAGGAGGTATTCGCGGGCGATCCCACTATACGGGAGATTGATGTCGGCCGTGTGGTCAACAATCCGGCGGTTGATTTCCTCCGGAACCCGCGCATCAAAACACCGGTTGCCGGCCTCCATGTGAAAAATCGGGATCTTGCGGCGCTTGGCGGAAATCACGGACAGGCAGGAATTCGTGTCACCCAGCACGAGGACCGCATCCGGATTTTTCTCCGCCAGCACCCGGTCGGAATGGGCAATGATGTTGCCGATCGTCTCCGCCACCGTGCTTCCAACGGCATTCAGGAAGATGTCCGGCGGACGGATCCCGAGTTCGTCAAAAAAGATCTGGTTGAGTTCGTAGTCGTAGTTCTGGCCGGTATGGACCAGCGTGTGCTCGGTATGGCGGTCGAGAGCCGCCAGAACCCGCGACAATCGGATGATCTCCGGGCGGGTTCCCACCACCGTCAGGACTTTAAGCCGTTTGTTCATGGAGTGACTTGTTCGCTGAATGTGTCCGGCTTTTCCGGATCGAAAATTTCATTGGCCCAAAACATCGTGATCAGCGGTCCCGTGCCGGCATTTGTGATGTTGTGCGCACAGAAGGTCGGCATGTCGATCGCGCATGGCGCATCGCCGGTTACCCGGAACGTGACGACCTGATCGGAAAACAGCCGGCGCAGAGAAATGTCGGCCTCGCCTGAGCAGACTACAAAGCGCTCGAACTTGCCTGTATGATAATGGTTCCCTCGGGTAATTCCCGGATGCGTCGTGGAAACAAACGTCTGCCCTCCGGCTGCGGATTTTACGGTTTCAAAAAGCCCGCCGCGGACATCGGCATGCATGCGAAAGGGAACCTGCACGCGGTCGGGGAAGCGGTAGCTGCGGAGCGTGTTGAATAATTCCAAATCAAAAGGGGCGGATACATCCGGCACAATCCCCGCAGTGTTGTAGGACTCGTGCATTTGCGTAAGCCGGTCGAGTGCGGCGCGGACGGTTGTCGTCTCGCCCTGGGGCCTCACCTCACCGCCACCGCCCTCGCCGAGTGCGGCCCTCGCGAGGAGGGCGGCTGCTTTTTGCGCGTGGAACAAATGCAGCGTGGCATCCTGGTGGACTTCCGGTTTTTCTCCGAACGTGAGTTGGTGGCAGAATGTGGAAATGGCGGAATTATAATACGGCCGGCCAAACTCGCCGAAGAGATTGGGCAGAATCGCATTGGTAAATTGCGACCCCTCGCCAGCGACCGAGGCGAGCACCCCGGCGGCGGCGCGCTTTCCGGATGCGTAGGCGGAATCCCTGTCAATGTGCGTCGAGTTTGCGAAGACGAGTCTCGGGATGGCCGGTGCGCAGGCCGACTGGCAGGCTGCGGCCAACGCCTTCGCCAACGCCACATTCGTGGCCTCCACCTCGGTGTCCTCCCCACGATTCTGTCCGGCACAGTGGACGATGGCATCGAGCCCACGACAGAAGGCCTCGAGCGACTCCCGACCGGAAAATGCCTTGCGTCCGACCGCCCGGATCTCCACCTCCGGACGAAATGTCCGCAACCAGGCCCGGACGTGCCATCCGAGAAATCCCTCCGCGCCAGTGATGCCAATTTTCAAAGTCTGCCAGCCTGCTGCAACTGTCCGATCACTTCCGGAAGCGACCGGAGAAGATTCTCCACGGCGGGGAGATCCAGTTGTTCGGTATTATGTGACGTGTAGTCCTCGATCGTGGCTTCCTCGGTGCGGCCTTCGGTGAAATATTTTCCGTAATTCAGGTCGCGATCATCCATGGGAATTCGGAGGTAGTCGCCGAGATCCTCCGCCTTGACGAGTTCCTCGCGCGTCGCAAGCGTTTCAAAAAGTTTTTCGCCGTGACGCATCCCGATGACGTTCAGGGGCACGTCCGACTGGAAGAGATTCTTCAGAGCCTGGGCCAGGGCGGCGACGGTGCAGGCCGGCGCCTTTCGGACAAAAAGGTCGCCCTGTCGGCCATGCCGGAACGCGAAGGCCACAAGGTGAATCGCCGAGGGCAGGGGCAGGAGGAAGCGTGTCATTTCGGGCACGGTCAGGGTCAGCGGTTTCCCGTTTCGAATCTGCTGGATGAACAGCGGAATGACCGAGCCACGCGAACACATCACATTGCCGTAGCGCACGCTGCAAAGGGTGGACGCGGCGTTCTCTCCGAGACTCCGGGCCGCCGCCAGGGTGACCTTCTCCATGAGTGCCTTTGTCATGCCCATCGCGTTGACCGGATAGACCGCCTTATCGGTCGAGAGGCAGACGAGTTTTTTCACCCCGTGGGCCATGGCCGACTCCACGACATTGTGGCTTCCGCCGATATTGGTCGCAACCGCCTGCATGGGAAAAAACTCACATGACGGCACCTGCTTCAGCGCGGCTGCGTGGAAGGCAAAGTCCACACCGCGCATCGCGGCATCCACGCTGGCCCGGTCCCGGACATCCCCGATGTAAAACTTGACGCGGTCGTCCCGCAGCGAAACCCGCATCTGTTCCTGCTTGAGTTCGTCCCGTGAAAACACCCGGATTTCGGCGCACCCGTAGGGGCGAATCAGCGAAAGAAATTCATGGCCGAACGAACCCGTTCCGCCGGTTATCAGAATCGTCCGTCCGGAAAATTCCGCCGCGAGATCCTGTTCCCATGCTGATTTACTCATGGCGGTTCATTTTGCATGTTCGCACAGCCTCTGCAAGCATCGCATCCAGGGAATCCAGGACAACGTCGCGCGCGAAGTGTTTCTCGAAGTAGCGGCGGCCGTCCTCGCCCATCCTGGCGCGCTCTGCGGCACTTTGACCGACAAGATGTTTCACGGCGGCGGCCAAGCCTGCGGAATCTCCCGCCGGGCAGGCCAGGCCGGCGCGGGATTCCCCGACAAGCCGGGCCGCCTCGCCTTCCACCATGGCGAGGATCGGCTTCCCGCTGGCCAGGTAGGACTGCAGCTTGCCCGGAATGGTCAGCGAAAAAACCGGATCGGCCTTCAAGCTGAGCAGCAAGGCGTCCGCCTTTTGAAACAATGCGGGCATCTCTTCCAGCGGACGCTGCCCCAGAAAATGCACGGTTTGAAGTCCCCGCCGGGCTACCTCGTCTTTCGCCCAGGCACGCATCCGTCCGTCTCCGACGATGACCCAATGGATGTCCCCGCGATCCTTCAAGTGCGTGGCCGCTTCCACAACGGCGGGGAAATCCTGCGCGGCACCGATGTTGCCGGCAAAGAGAACACGGAAGCCGTCCGGCCAGGCAGCATCCGGCGGAGCCTCCATGGGCTTGACGTCTTCAAAGACCGGCTCCCCCCAATTTGGAAAGAACGCGATTTTTTCTCCGGGCACGCCATGTCGCAAAATCTGCGGCACAAAGGCCCGCGAAGGCACGAGGATCCGATCACTGCGCGCATAAATCCACCGCACAAGAACATCCACAGCCGACAGAATCCGCTTCGAACGAACCGCCCCGACCGCCACCAGGGACTCCGGCCAAAGATCCAAAACCCAAAAGAGCACGGGGATCCGGAAACGTTTCCTGGCAAGCGCGGCAGGGAGGCCCACCGTGATCGGCGAGGGTTCAAAGACGAAGACCGCTTCGAAACCGTCCGCTTTCTTCAAGCGAAAGAGAACCCCAAAACATGCGAGAAGGACAAAGGAAAAGTAGTTTGCGACGAGTGCCAGTCCCCCCCCCTTTCCACGGGGCAGGAGACGCGTCCGAATCACCCGGGCTCCACACAAGGTTTCCTCCCGGGGACCCTTCCAGCCGTATCCCTCAAAAAATGTTCCCTTGGGATAATTGGGTTGACCGGTGAGGACCGTGACCTGATGGCCGCGGGCAACGAGCCCCTCGACGAGGTCGTTGACACGGAAATTCTCCGGAAAAAAGTATTGGGTGATAACGAGAATTTTCACGGGACGGACGGGGTCCTCTTCAATCCCCGGGCCAGGATAAATTCTTCGGCGGCCAAACGGTCATCGGTAGCTGGCGGAGACGAAACCCGCCGGGAAATGGAACGACGATAAAGGACGTCCCGGTCGGGCAGGAAGGACATCCCGAAGAGAATCGTGAGCTTTATGACCAGCGCCACCAGCGTCCGGAGGGTGTCGTTCACGCGGACGAGCCGCGGATGCGCAATCAGGATCTGCAGGCAGGTTCGAAAAAGAATGGCATTCGAGTGGAGAGCCTTGCGCAGGTTTACTTCGCTGTCCTCACAATAGAGGACGCTGGCCCGCTCGTGAAAATGTCCGCGATATTTCAACGAGAGCAGGATGAGAAAACGCACGTCTTCGCCGATTCCCCCCACGGTACGACATTCCGCATACCCCAGATCCCGGGCCACATCGGCCCGCACAATCAAGGACGGGTGAATCGGCTTGATCTTCGTCCGGTTCAGTTCGTTATCCGTGTGGCTCCTCCCGCCATAGACCTCGAGGGTTCCGCGCCTTGCGAGAATCACCGGCGCGGCGAGCCAGTCGAAATCCGGCTCATGCACTCCGGCCAGATAGTCAAGGCGTGTCGGCAGGGAGTGATCATCCGCATCCAAAATGACGATCCACTCTCCGCGTGCCTCGGCGAGTGCCCGGTTCCTTGCATGCCCGCGCCCACGGTTGACCGGATACGAAACAATCCGGATCCGGGAATCCCTTTCGGCGAGTTCCCGACAAACAGCCTCCGTGCCATCGCTTGAACCGTCGTTTACGATAATCCACTCCCAGTCGCTTACGTTGAAGCCAAGGACATCGCCAAGGCATCCCCGCAGATACTTCTCGCCGTTCAATACCGGGGTGATGATCGTAAATTTCGGCGGATTGATTTGTCCCGTGTCTGCCATGATTTTAAATTCCCCGTCGGGACTCAAATCTCCAGCAATGCCTTCCAACGGGGCAGTTCCGGATCGAGATAAAACGCGGCGGCAGCGGCGACAGGTGCGCCGACGGCGTCCTCCTCCAGTGCCTGGAGCAACTCCTCCGCGCTACGAACAAAATGCACGCCTGCGACGCCTCGCAGCGGACTGAAGTTCAGGGTCGTCCCGTCGAGCACCTGGATAATCCGGACGGTGGCTCCACAGGCATCCACCGCAGCCGAGGTCACGTTCGATGTGAGCACATGGTCGGCTCCGGAGGCCAGTTCCCGCACGGGACGATCACTCAACTCTCCGCGGATTCCCGGATAGGCCGACAAATCCATCCTCAGAGCGGGATGAGATTTGACCACGACATGAAAATCCCGATCCATTCTGCCCAACACCTGCTCAAGCCAGGATAGCAGGATGTGATTTGCGCTGGGTAAAATGTCTCCGCAGACCAACAGCGTCCGCCTCTCCGCCGCGACCTGCGGTGGACGGGGTTCCTGCAAAAACAGGTAACGCAGGGCTTCCACCTCCGCCAAATCCTGCTCCCCGTATCCCCCCTCGAGAAGGTTCGTTCGATTCCAGGGACCAGTGGTCGCCAGAACATCCGGCTGCAACTGACGCGGAAGGGAGGACATTTCCGCGGGACCGGAAAAATAGCGGAGATCCCAAAATCTTACGAAGGTATGCGGGAACCCGATCAATTTTCCCTGTCCGCTCTTCCTCCAACAATAGGCAAAGGCGCGCTCCCAGCCCATGTTTTCCTGGAGATAGACACCGCATTTTTGCGAGGGCAGGTCGCGCAGCACCTCTTCAAAAAGATTCAGGGAAAGCATGTTCCACATCGCGGTCTTTCCACAGGTCGAGTCCGTCCAGTCCCGCCCCATCAACGGTGCCAGATCAACGGCACTCCCGGTTGGAACATGGCACTTTGCCAGGCCCGGCAACCGGATCGTCCGGAAACAAATTTTCAAGTAATCCCGGATAGTGCCTGCGAGAACCCCGAACCCCAGAAACTGGTCGAGCGCGTTGTGCGTTTCCGTCGCCGGACCATCACGGTTGAATCCCGCGATCAGATCCCCCGCCTTGCGAAATGTGGGGATGGCGGACGAGAGAAAGCTGAGGTGCAGCCAGTTTGTCACGCATCCCGCCGCGCGCAATTTATCAACCAGCAACGTCCAGTAATGCGATGCGAAGCGGACCTTTCCCTCCGCATCCGGACCAACATTGAGGAGATAATCGAGAAAGAAAATTCCTCCCGGCTTCCAGGGGGTTCTCCGCGCACGAAACGGCCAGCGATTCAAAACATAATGGGCGAGATAGGCAAACGCCCGGACGACCGAACGTACCAGGGACGTTTTTACTGCGGCTTGCTGGCCGGAATTCCTCCACTCGAATTCCATGGACGCCCTCTTGCAGAATCGGCGAAGACATTCCGCGAGTTCGGCATCATCGGTATGCGCCACCACACGGCGGATCCCCTCGCCCTGCAGGCATTCCTCGAAGGCAAAGAGTTTGATCGCCTGCGTCATCTGTGGGGATTTAAGAAGGCTCTTCTCGACAAGGAGTGACATCCACCAGGCACTCAGTCCGGGACGGATCTCCAGGTGTTCGATCAGGGATTTCCCCGAGATGCGCTGCCGACCGAACTCCCCGACCCAGTCCAAATAACGCTTCCTGAGCGGGTCGGCCCGGTCCTCGACCAACTGCGGAAGGCCAACCCCCCGGACACCCTCGGGCACCACCCATTCCCTCCAGAGTACCAGGAAATCGCCCGTCTCAGACGACACCCCCTCCCTGTCCCAAACAACCGCCGTGCGCATGATGGAACTCAAAATATAGAAATCCGGACGCCCCGGGAGACTGCTGGCAGCCCGCCCCTCCGCGTCGGAATCGGCTTACCTGCCCGCGCCCGGCTTGCGCGCCACGTAAATACATTTCGATCCGCCCGTTTTCACATGGCTGACATCATAACCGAAGGCACCCAGCAGAAAATAGTAGTCTGACCGCCTGTAATAATGGTCGCCGAGGATCGGATCCGTCGGGAAAATGTCCTGGAAGGATTCCGGCAACCGCCGCGAACGGGCTGCGAAGAGAAGCGCGCGGGCGATCAACTTGGTTGTGGAAATCCAATGCTCACCCACCAGAAGAGCCATCCCGCCGGGCTTCAGGGCGCGGTCGCATTGCTGAAAGAGATCGAAGGGCCGGTCGGCATGGTGAAAGGCCTGGGACATAAAGACAATGTCCGCCGCTCCGCTGGGAACCTTTAAATCGTAAAAACTCCCCAGACAACGCGTCACCTTGTCCCCGTCACCTGCGAGCATCTTGAAGGAGTGCTCGAAAAGTTCCGCAAGCCGGTGCTTGGAAATTTCGACCGCCAGAACGGAGGACACGCACGGCAGCTTCGTCAGCAGGGCGGAGGCCCAGCCCGTGCCCGCCGCCAGATCCAGAACCGTGAGTCCGGACTTCCCGGATCCCGTGATGAGCCCCTCCGCAGCCCGATACTCGTCCAAGAGTCCGGACGTCTCAAGATAGCTTAGGCAGCGTTCGTATTTTCCGTCCGCTATCCACCAGTGCTTCGTACGTTCCCGCTCGATGTCATTCCAATATCCTGCGGTGTAAATCTGCGCGAGTTCGCCCTCGCTGAGCCAGGTCTCAATCGGCTTCATTTTTCCAACTCCGGTTTGTTCCATCCGGCCAGTAGGCTTCCCGCGCGGGACGGACGGATCGCGAAAGTATTGGATGCGGGCGAGGGGTTCATATCACGGATGGACGCAAACGGTCATCATGTGCGAGCTGAAGAGGCTTTGGGAAAGAACATTTTGCATGGCCGCGAAATCCGCAGCTCTGCCCTCCTCGAGAAACAGCCGCCAAAAGGGATCACGCACGCGCGCGAGATTGTTCCGAAGAATGTCGAGATCCAGCTTCCCCGGTGTGGTGACGGAGTGGACACGAAACCCGACATCCTCCAGGAACCGCCGAATCGAGCGGGGATTGAAGAAGTTCAGATGATGAGGTGGCGAAACGGCTGCGGAGTTTTCCCAAAGCTCCCGGATGTCCAGACCGGTTCCCGAAAGCGTGGTGAAGAGAAATGTGTCCCCGGGTTTCATCAACCCAAACACCTGCCTGCAAAACACCCTGGGATCGTGCAGGTGCTCAAACAACTCGAAGCTTACAAAGGCGCGCTTGCCCTCCGGAAGTTGACTGTCGCGAACCTTTTCGAGGAACTCCTCCACCACATGCAGATGCTTTTCCCGGCACGCCCCCGCCAGCAAACGGGAGGGCTCGATGACGGTGACCTCGCGCCCGGTCAGCAGCCGGTATTCCTCAGCAAAAATCCCGTATCCTCCCCCGATGTCAACCACCGCCGCCTCCGCACAGCCCATGCCGACAAGGACTTCCTGCACCTGACGTGCCTTGGGCTTCCAGAGCTTCTCCCGCCGCGCCTCGGACGTCTCACGGTAAAATGTGGAGGCCCAATAGGCTGCGGATTCCGAATGCTGGTAATAGTCCTGGAACTCCGCAGCCGACGGACGCGGACTCACGAAGAGCGTCCGGCAGGCCGCACATTCCTCATATCCGAATCCCTGTTTGGTGAATGCCGGACTTCCCGCGCCCCCGCAGGCCGGACAGGGAATTTCCTCCCGGTCCTGGCTGGTGAAGAACCGGGGGATGTCCTGGTTCGCCAAATCGAGAAACGTGTCAAGAATTCCTCGCGGACGGATGTCCTCCTCCTTCACGATGATGTTTTCCCGGGCTTCGCGTAAATGACTTCCGCCCAGTCGGTCCGGCCGTTCATCGGATTATTGGAAATTTCACTGATGCTAAACAACCGAAACCCGGCCGGATGCAGGAATTTCTCGATGTCTGAAAAACTGGAACTCCGCTCGTAGTAATCGAAAAAATTGATTTCCACGACGACCACCTTCGCCTTTTCGAGAGTTTCCACGCCGCCCTCCAGGACAACCCGCTCCGCGCTCTGGACATCAATTTTCAGCAAGTCAATGTGCGAAACCCCGTTCTCGCGACAAAACGTATCGAGACGCGCCGTGGGCACTTGGATCTCCAGATTCATACCTTGGAAAACATCTGTCCGGTTTTCCGCCCGGGCCTTTGTAAACGCAATCGAATCCCGACTCTCGGAATTCACCTTTACCAGGCTGTTCGTATGGGAAATGGGATTCCGGTAAAATGCCATCCGCCCGTCCTTTTCACAAAGGGCCAGGTTGAAATAGCGGACGCCCGGAACTTTTTTTGCGCTCAATTTTTCGAACGATCCCGGATCCGGCTCGAACGAGAAAATTTTGGATTCCGGAAACAACTCGCGAAGGTAATGAACGCTCTCGCCCAAGTGAGCGCCGATGTCGAACAGGACGACGGGCCCGCTGCCCACCACTTCCTGGAGCACCTTTTCCCTCGTGAATTTTTCCTCGAAGGCCCGGTTCCGCAGGCCAGATTCTCCAATGTCTCTCATAGATGGGATTTTTGTTGGGATTTCTTAAATGAAGGGAGCCCGGCCTCGGCAATCGAAGCATGGGGGATTTGAATCCAACGGCCCAACGTGACCTCTCCGCCCAACTTGCGAAAAAGTTCCCCGATTTGATTTTTCATAAAGCTCCCAGCACCTGATGTTCCTGTCCGGACGGTATGCCGATCACCGAAAAATCCACCCCTTCGTAATACGAGGCCATCGCGCATATCTCCGTCCGGGCCCTCTCCGACAAATCCCTCCCGCGGCCACTCACCCCTTTGTTCAGACGCGTCAACCCGGTGTTTTGGTTGCTATATTGCACGGCACTGGCGATCTGCGCCTCCGTAAACCCGAGGTCAAACCGCTTGCTAATGCGCATTAACACGGTCGCGGGACTGGTTGTGAGTTCCTCGTAGGTGACAACTTCCTTATCCGGACAGTCCATCCACGACATGTAAAAATTGAAATACCAGGGGACCACCATGCGAACGATGAACTCCTCCAGGCGGGCGTCATCCCATTGGGCCATTTCCGGGCGGATATACGCCATCGACGCCTCATGACTTTCCTTGCGGACATGATCCTTCAGACTGATGACAATATCGAAAATATTCCGGATCAACACAACGGGTCGAATCCCAAAATCCCGGAGCCACATTCCCGTGACATCCGAGTATCGCACATGGTGCTGGGCCACGTAATTGATCCGGTTGTTAAGCAGCAATAACGCGGTGTCCAATTCCTGCTCCCGACGCGAATACCCAGGGATCAACGCAATCCGCTCGAATTTCGGCAGGTTCCCCAGGATTGCGGATAAATACGTGGACCCGGATTTCGGCATGCAGGCCAGAAGGATATGATGGTGACCGGTTCGGAGGTTGTGGAAGACCGCATGGCGGACCAGATCCCAAGGCACAAAGACCGCCCTCTTCCCGTATTTGAGTAGAAAATGCCGCCAAAAATTAATGGATTTCATGTTCAGAGAAACGGCGTTTCACCGTGTGGGCGATTCATCCCATCCTGGCGGGAAACAACCGGGCTTTCAATGCAGAACCCATCCACACCATCGCGCGGATCAATCGCCACAGCGGATGGAAAATGGGGCCCAGATAGCACAGCCCGTAGTCGGAATGATACCGGGGCACCGTCATCAAATAAATCGCCTCCCCCGTGCTGATCAGCTTCCGGCGTCTCAGATTCAGAATGTTGACAAGGGAGCCGCGGCACTTTCGAAATTCCAGAACCCTCTCGAAAACTTGGAACAAAGAGCCGACGGTTTCCATTTTTTGCGCAGATTTTATGGACTTGCAGTTGTGCTCATCGGGCTTCCCGTATCTTTTCATCAGACAGGGATTCTTTGAGATCAGGACATGCGGCGCACCCCGGATCGCGTGGAGGACGAGGGAGAGAAACATCCAAAGTCCGGCGGCCTCGATGGAACTCCTCTGGATGATTTCCACCGTCCTCACGAGATCCGGCGTCCGAAAAACCCCCAGAATCAACTCGTCGTGGTTGACATTCCCCGTGAAAAGTCGAAGCAGCCCGTCGCGCGAACTATTGAGCTTTTCTTGAAATTCCGGTGGAGGAAAAGTTGCGAATATCTCGCCGGTGTCGTCATAAAAATAATGCATCCGGAAAAGGTAAGCATTGAGATCCGGATGCTCGCGGTAGGTGGCAAGCGCATCCCTCAACGCGTCGGGGAGAAGGTAATCGTCCCCGCCAATGACATAAACATACCGTCCCTTTGCCCGGGCGAGTGCGGACAGAAAATTGTCGTATGGGTGGATTGGCTCTGCGTGGCGGATTGCCCGGATCTGCGGATGCCGACCTGCATACTCCTGCACCACTTCCCAAGTGCCGTCGTCCGAGCAATTGTCCGAAAGACAGATTTCCAAGCCCTCTTCCCTCTGTGAAAGGAGGCTGTCCAGACAACGGTTGATGTAGAGGATCTCGTTGAAGACCGGCAGGAGCACCGAGATCTCGGGTTGGATCATTTGATACGCTTCAGAAATCCGGAGGGAGCCGCCGTGATCAACAACTTGCCATGCACGGCTTCATCGATCACGAAATCCCCAGTCTGCCGGAGAAATTCCTGCACCGCCGTCATCGGGCTGTTCCCCGGACCCCAGGGCCTGTCGGGAAAAAATTCCGGCGGCATGTCCTCGATGGCCGTATCCAACACAACGCAATAACTCCCCGGGCTCGTCAATGGGGCGTAACCCTGCAATTCGGCCAGCACGTGATCATGCGTGTGGTTGCTGTCCAGGCAGACCAGAATCCGCTCGTGCCCGGCGGCAATGGAGCGGACCTCTCCGATCATTTCCGGCGAGATGCTGGAGCCCTGGAGCATCTGAATTCGGGAGGACATCGGGTGGGCCTCAATGGCGGCCCGGTTGTGCGCTCGGATGTCGATGTCGATTCCCAAAACCCTGCGCCGGGAAACCCGTGGATCAATGGATTCTCCGCGCTCAATCGCATCACACAGATCCAGCAGAGCCAGTATGGAACTGCTCAAAATCAGGGAGCCTCCATGCGCAATGCCGGTTTCAATGATGAGATCGGGCTTTACATGCCAGATCAGCTCCTGCATTGCGACCAGATCCTGAGGGAACTGGATGATCGGGCGCCCCAGCCAGGAAAAATTGTAGCAATACTTATGGCTGGCGACCTTCTGGATCCAGTCGAGCGAGCAATTCTGCACCGCCGCGTCCCCCATGAGCCCCTGAATGTTTCGGGCCACTTCGTTTCTAAACTCCTGGTTCTTGTCCATAAATAAAATCCTTCCAATTGACTGTTCCGGAGCAAATCAGGTCGCGCCCCGCAGGTCCACAATTTGCAACGACATCCAGCATGCTCACATGTGGATCGAATGGTCCGAACCGCTGCGGATAGCTCGTGCGCCGGTAATTCATATAGTGGATGGCAATGCCGTTTCGATCAAAAAGCTCGTGATCAATGTAGGCTTTGGCTCCGTGTCCGGTGATGTAGGTATCCCCCTGAAACGACTGAACCAAATGCAGCAGGTGCTCGGAACTTGTGCGTTCCGTTGGGTGTTTGCTGGAGCGATCAAACTCCGCAGTCAGTCCGAAGTATCGACAGAGCAGGCTGATCGCATGAATGTTAAAATCCGCGACCCCACCAGATGCGAAGGCATAGGCCTCGCGGGCGAGGGCAAGCATTTCTCCCGAAAAGGGTGCCGCCGCATAATTCCTCTCCAATGTCCGGAGATGCTTCGCCCTCCAGTCCGTCTCGTCACAGAAACGCGCCTCCCGGATGCTCATGTTGGAAGATTCCCTGCGAACCGGTGCGCTGAGCCATTCCGTGCCGTTCGGCGTCTTGATCTGAACCCGGGAGACAAAGCTGCGCCCGCGTGGCAACTGGACGTCATCGTAGTGGATGAAGACATCCGCAAGCCGGATCTGCTCGAAGATCCCGATCCACGGGAAAAACATCGGTTGGGAGACCACCACGTTCATCGCTTATGCCCCGCCCCCCTTCGGATCCTTGAAAACATAAACAATGTAATCGAAGAGTCGGTTCCTCTCCGGATTGTTCGTGCTGACGAAGGAATGATCGAGAAGCACGCGCGGGGAGAGATGTGCGAGGCAGAAGCTCAGAACCTCGAGCGGATTCCGGTAGTAGAGGTTGCTCACCATGTAGTTTACCTTGCTCGACATGTGGTTGAAAACGATCCCCTTTTTGCACAACTCAAACATGCGTAGGACCATTCGGTTCGCATACTCTTCCATGTCGGGGATGGTGGCCGAAAGTTTTTGGGTGAGAACTCCGTTGCAGACCACGTAGTCGTAGGATTTTTTCCCGGAGAACGAGAACAGATCCTCCTGATGGAAGGTCGCGGAGGGAAATTCCTCCCGGGCCCTTTGGATCATCTCCGGCACAATATCAATCCCGGTATAGTCAATGCCCCCCCCCTGCACCCTTTCCTGAAGGAATTTACAGAACCCACCCCAGCCACAGCCGACATCCAGGATGGAAATCGTGTCCTTGCGCTCGCCAGGATCCAGCGCGATCACGGAAAAAAACTTTTCGTAGCGAAACTGCAACTCCCCCTCATCGCCCCAGTCCACGCCCCTGGAGGTTGCGCCATATTTGCCGAAGGCCTGCCCGTAGTGATCGCGAAACGATTTTGTGATGTTGTTCATGGTTATTGACTCGTTGTCTCCCCTCGTCAGCCCCTATTTTTCAAACGGCAGAAGTACGCCATTCGGACGGCCTGTTCGGTTCCCATTCGGTTTCGGAAAAGTTCCGTCTCATCAAACCGCAGGGAAATCTCATAGAATTCCTCAAGGGCGGATTCAAACTCCCGCAGCGGGGCAATCGTCAGCGCATACGCGGCAAGGGAGGAGGAAAATTCCGGCATTGGCAACGGTCCATGGCACTCGAGCGAGGAGGTCTCGACAATATAACGGCTTGGCGGAGAGGCGCAGAACGACCCTCGGCCCAAAAAAAGATAAGGTGCGCGGATTTTTGTCAGCATCCGCAACGCTGTGATCGGATCTTCCATGCACTGCAGGGCTCCGGAGGAAAAAACCAGATCGGGGGAGAAGTCCGCGATCGCATCCTCCACGCTGGAAAAAAACTTGAGATTTTCTGTTTCCAAAACTCGGGCCGCGTCCGCCAACGCCTCGGTTTCCACAACGTGCCAGCGCAACCGGAGTTTCGGCGGCAAATGGGCCGCCGCCTCAAAGTAGTGTTGTCCTGCCGCACCGCCGAAATCCAGAACGCTGAAGTGCTCCTGCGGCCTGCAAAGCTCCAGGGCCAGCAATCTCCGGCAGAGCATCGGACTGATCGGCTGGCGGAGCAGGGCGGCACCCTTGTCACGATAGCGCATCGTGCTTTCGACCACGGCCCGCGCGAGATTCCCGGAATCGTAATTGCAACCAACGGCGGACGCACGCATGACAGCCTCCGCGTGCGTGGCGTAAAGTTTGCCGCCGGATGACGGCGCGAAATCCAAGCGGGCCAATCGAGACAGCTTTCTGAGAATGCGCTTCATGGTGTTCAAGATTTCCCCGCGTTCAGTCGCCGAGGCACAGTTTTTTGACAATATTCACAACTCGCAAGAGTTGCTCCGTCCCCATTTCATGATATGTGGGAAGATTGATTGATCGGCTGGCGATATCGCTTGCGAGTGGCTGCCCGGCGTGCCCTCCGAAAATCGGCAAGTGCGAGAGCGGCCAAAAAAACACGCGGGCATCGATACTTTGGCGGGCGAAGGCCTCGCGCGCCAAGTCCGCCGTGACGCCGGTCTCAGAAGCGAACACCACATTGGGCATCCAGCAACCGCTGTCCCCGCCGGTGCTGCTGGTGTTCATGGAAATCCCGTGGATTCCCAGCAGATGATCCGCGTAAAATTGGAAGATTTCGCGCTTCCGCCCGATGAGCTCATCAATCCGCTCGACCTGCGCACAACCAATGGCCGCCTGGATATTCGACATCTTGTATTTGAAGCCAACCATGTCCGGCCAGAACTGCTTCGTCTGTCCCCGCACGCGTCCGTGGTTGCTTAACCCAAGGACCTTCTCATGCAACTCGGAATCGTTCGTCACAAACATGCCGCCTTCCCCGGTGGTCAGCGTTTTTGTTCCATGAAAGGAAAAGGTGCCGAATGTGCCAAGTGATCCAGCCCGTCGTCCGTTGTAGGTGGAGCCAATCGCCTCTGCGGCATCCTCGATGATGGGGATTCCCCGTTCACGACCAATGGTCAGCAGACGCTCCATGTCGCAAAGGTTGCCATAAAGGTGCGTCGCAATGATCGCTTTGGTCCGGGGCGTAATGGCCGCCTCCGTAAGGGCGGGATCCAGGCACCAAGTGGATTCCAGAATGTCAACGAAGACCGGCTTGGCACCCAGATGAACAATCGGAGCGGCGGTCGCAATCCAGTTCGTGTCGGCCAGGATCACTTCATCGCCCGGACCAATCCCCAAAGCCGAAAGCCCCATGTGCAAAGCCCCCGTGCAACTCGATGTCGCCAGTCCATGCCGGACATCCAGGTGTCCGGAAAAAGCCTTTTCGAAACGAACAATGTAGTCGTAGCACCGCTCGCCCCAACCATTACGCGCCGCATCCGTCGCGTAGGAAACTTCCAACTCGGTGATGGAAGGTTTCGTGTAGGAAATGCGTTGACTCATGGCTTGGCGAGGGAGCCCAACTTTTGATCCTTGTCGGATATTTTTCGAGGAACCATCGGCCACAGGATACCGACACTCGGGTCATTCCAGGCGAATCCCCGTGCGCTGGAGGGTTCGTAGGGTGTGGAAATCTGGTAGAGAATCTCGGTGTTGTCCTCGAGCGTGACAAACCCGTGTGCGCACCCCTCGGGAATCCAGAGGCTCTGGCGGTTTTCCTCGGTGAGAGTGTGTCCCGTCCATTTTCCATAGGTGTCGGATCCGGGACGCACATCGACCGCAACATCAAAAATCGCTCCACGAGTCACCCGCACCAACTTCGCCTCCTCGTGGGGGTGGGTTTGATAGTGCATCCCCCGCAACGTACCCTGAGACGCATTGAAGGACACCGACACCTGGGCGATTTGCGGATTCAATCCCTGTCGGGAAAATGCGTCGGCACAAAACGTCCTGGCAAAAAATCCGCGATCATCCCGCGCCGGTTCCAGTGCGAGCACATACACGCCCGGGATTTTGGTTTGAGAAAATTTCATGGCGCAAACGTTTCGAGATGCGGAACAGCGACCACGAATTGGGCGCCCCACTCGCGGACGTAGGAAAGTTGGGCTTGGATTTCTTCCCGCAGGTTCCAGGGAAGGATCAGCACATAATCAGGCTTTGCCTTCCGCAAAGCCTCCTCCTCAAACACCGGAATCCGGCTGCCCGGCAGATATGTGCCGATCTTTCCTGGACTGCGATCCACGACGAACGGCAGAAGGTCCCGGCGGACTCCGGAGTAGTTCAGGAGGGTGTTTCCCTTTGCGGCCGCCCCGTAAGCGGCAATGGATTTTCCCTCACGCTTGAGGTGCAGGAGGAATTCCAGAAAATCGTCCTTCACCCTCTCGACGCACGGGGAAAATGAACGGTAAAAATCCGGATTCAGGATCCCTGCTGCCTTTTCCTTTTTGAGAAAATCCGCTACGGACACCGTGCGGGTGCGCGGGACACCGTCTTTCCGGCGGGCAAACACTCGGAGGCTGCCGCCATGCGTGGACAGTTCCTCCACATCGAAAATTTCCAATCCGACCGACCCCAGGATTTTGGCAACGGCATGCAGGGAGAGATAGGAAAAGTGTTCGTGGTAGATCGTGTCGAAATAGTTTTTTTCGATGAGCTGGAGGAGGTGCGGGAACTCGATGGTTGCGACTCCCCGGGGGGCGAGGAGTTCAAAGATCCCCCCCGCAAAATCCCGAATGTCGGGCACATGGGCGAATACGTTGTTCGCCGCCAAGAGGTCCACGCGTCCGCGCTCCTGGGCCAGACGACCGGCCACCTCGAGTCCGAAAAACAGTCCGACGATTTCGAGGCCCTTTCCGCGTGCGACGTCCGCCGTGCTCTCGGTAGGTTCGATGCCGTAGCAGGGGATTCCCCGTGCGGAAAAATGCTGAAGAAGATACCCGTCGTTGGCGGCCAATTCCACCACCTGACTGGTCGAGCCAAGGCCAAGGCGTTTGATCATCGCCTCCGCGTAGCTTCGCGCATGCTCGACCCACGAGGCTGAACAGGAACTGAAGTAGGCGTAGGTCGAGGAAAAACAATCCTCCCGATCCACGAAATCAACGGTTTGCGCCAGCCAGCACCCGGTGCAAACCATCACGCGCAACGGATACCATTTTTCCGGGGCATCCAGTGCCTCGGATGAAAGGTAGGAATTGGAAGGAGGGCAGGTGCCCAGGTCCACCATGGTCAGCTCCAGAGCGGCTCCGCAGTTCCGGCAAATCATAAGTTCTGGTATTCCTCCAACTGCTCCCTTGTCAGCCGGGTCATATTGGCTGAGTGCGCCCAGGCCTTGTGCCATGCGACAGTGAGGGCCAGTGCGCGATCAAGGTCCATTTTCGGTCGCCAACCGAGGTGGCGCGACGCCTTGGAACAATCCAACTTGAGGAGCCCCGCCTCGTGGGGCTGTCCGGCGGATTCCACACGGTATTCCGCCTTGCCCCCCCAATGCCGTGCGAGAGCTTCGACGACCTCAAGCACCGTACGGACATCGGATTCTTTCGGCCCAAAATTCCAGCCACCGCCGCCTTTCTGTGCGCCGGTCGCCAGTTGCCTGGCTAGCTCAAGATACCCCCCCAGCGGCTCCAAAACATGCTGCCACGGGCGGATGGCCTCCGGATACCTTAGCACGACGGGCTTTCCCTCGGAAAAGGATCGAAGGACATCTGGCACCAGGCGATCAGGCGACCAGTCCCCGCCGCCAATCACGTTGCCCGCGCGGGCGGTGGCGATCCGTGCGGCATCCGCCCCTTGAAAAAAGGAATGCCCATACGAAGCGGTGACCAGCTCGGTGCAGCCCTTGCTGCCGGAGTAGGGATCGTGGCCGCCCATCGGATCGCTCTCGCGATAACCCCAGGCCCATTCCCTATTCTCGTAACACTTGTCGCTCGTCACCACGACGGCTGAAAGCAACGAGGAAACCTCACGCAGGGCCTCGAGCACATGGACGGTCCCCAGAACATTCGTGGAAAACGTCCCCACCGGATCCTGATAGGAAAGCCGGACAAGGGGCTGGGCGGCGAGATGGAATGCGCACTCTGGACGAATCTCCTTCACCCGGGCCCGCAGTGCCCCAAGGTCGCGAATGTCCACCATGTGCGAATGCACCACACCCCCAATATCCGCCACCTCAAAAAAATTCGGACTTGTGAGCGGGGGCAGCGCGACGCCGAAAACATCGGCTCCCAACGAACGGAGCCACAGACTCAGCCACCCGCCCTTGAATCCGGTGTGTCCGGTGACAAGGACCCGCTTCCCTTTCCAAAATTCCTGATGCATTTCACCAAATTTTCCAGGGAGCACGACCGGTGTCCCAGAGGGTTTCAAGCTGAAGTTTGTCCCGGAGGGTGTCCATCGGTTGCCAGAATCCAGTGTGTTCGTAGGCTCGCATCTCCCCTTGGGCAGCGAGGGCCACCAACGGCGCATCCTCCCAACTCGTCTCATCCCCCTCAATCAAAGCGATACATTTTGGCGAGAGCACAAAGAAGCCGCCATTGATCAGGCCTCCATCCCCGCGCGGTTTTTCGACAAATCCGGTCACCTGGTCGCCGGAGCGCTCGATTGCCCCATAACGACCGGGAGGTTGAACGGCGGTCACGGTCGCCAATTTTCCGTGCGCCTTGTGGAAGGCGAGGAGCTTCGTAATGTCCACATCAGCCAATCCGTCCCCGTAGGTGAAGCAAAAGGCCTCCTCCTCTGCGACATGCGGCAGGACCCGTTTCAACCGTCCGCCGGTGAGCGTGTCTTCCCCGGTGTCCACGAGCGTCACCCGCCAAGGTTCCGCCTTCTTCTGGTGGACCTCCATCTGGTTCGTGCGCATGTCAAAAGTCACATCCGACATATGCAGGAAATAGTTGGCGAAGTATTCCTTGATGACATACCCGCGGTATCCGCAGCAAATGATGAAGTCGTTGACTCCATGAGCGGAATACAATTTCAGAATATGCCAGAGGATCGGTTTGCCGCCGATTTCGATCATTGGCTTCGGCTTGAGATGGGTCTCTTCCGAGATTCGTGTCCCGAGACCGCCTGCTAGGATGACTGCCTTCAATGCGCTGGGTGTGTTGAAATGTCTTTGCCCTCCCCTTCGATCAACTCCAGGGGCAGCCGGTCGCGGGCACCGAAGGGCACGGTGGACATCAGGATTTTCATGGGTTCTCGGGTGCGGAAAAGGTCAGTGTGGCTCAAAGGCGGACTGGCACGCAAAGCAATAAATCTACAAGGCGGTGGTTTGGACGACGGGCTTGAGCAAAAATTTCTTCCACGTCCCGAGCCAATCCCCGGTGATCCTGCACGCCTGGGACTCGAAGTCCCGCCGGGCCGCGACAACCTCCGGGTCATTCTCCCACCATTTCTGTGGATCTCCCCAAATGGTATTGAGGTGGGCGGCAGCCTCAGCGGCTTCAAAAAAAATCACCCGGGCCCGGCGAAGTTTTTCGATGAGAGCGAAGGTGGCCGGATGCCGCTCATTCAGGCAAGGATCGTAGATGAGGATGGTCGGTTTCCCGCTGCTCATTGCCTCTGTAAACGTGGTTTCGGGATAGGTGCAAACAATCACCCGGGCCGTGACGAATGCCTGCGTGAGGGTTCCGGTTGTCGTGATCATCCCGACACCATGCCTTTCGGCGTAGAGGTCGCCCGTATTCCAGCCCGCTTCGTATTGGTAGGGGCGGATCCGGGTTGCCTTCCGGATGTCCGGGCGGAGC
Source organism: Chthoniobacterales bacterium (assembly GCA_014879575.1). Lineage (GTDB taxonomy): Bacteria > Verrucomicrobiota > Verrucomicrobiia > Chthoniobacterales > Terrimicrobiaceae > QYQL01. Next base: position 87,075 of record JACSRU010000150.1, read on the forward strand.
CGACTGATCAACGTGTTCACCATCTCGAAAGATCTCAGCCCCTGATCGGCCATCGGATAAAAGACTGCCCGGTAAACGTAGCGGGGGCAGTCGCCGCCGACAATGAGACAGGTCTCTCTTCGACCCTGCCGGTTGCGCGGCGCGACTTTTTGTTGGCGCAGAAGTTTCGCGGGCGGCACCTGCACCTGTTTGGCATGGCAGGGAAGAAACCATGTGCCCTTGCGGTCGGCAATGTCCTCCTCGAAATCAAAAAATTCCCGGAGTGCCGGGAATGATCCGCCATGTTCGAGGATGATGAGTTCGGCACCGGTTTCCGTCCGATCAGCCATCCAGGCCTTTACCAGCGGGTTCATCCAGTGGCTTTGGGCCGTGAGAATGACTTTCGGGGACAGGCAGAGATTTTTGGCCCGGGATTTTAAACCGGGAAAATGTTCGACCACACATCCGGGGAGATCCCCGGGGAGGCGTCCGACGAGGTACGCCTCGAACGCATTTCCCGGCGCAAAAGAGAGTGCCGGTGGACGAATGGCATCCGGCGGGCAGGACGGCGCCTCAAATTGCAGGGCATGGTGGAAAAAGACGGGGAGTTGCCCGAGGGCCAGGGAGAGGCGCGTGAGCGAGAGGGGATCGAACATCGTCTGGTGGAAGACGAATCGGGACCGTGCGCTCAGGCAATCAAGAAGGGGCCCGAACCATGTGGCGATCCGCCGGGCCGCCCTTTTGAGCGAGGCAGTTTTTCGATGGGGCTGCGGCGGCCTCTCAGAAGGGGCGGCACCCGCTCCGCCGACCTCAAAAAATGTCACGCGCCCGGGATGGACCGTCCGCAACATCTCCTCCCAGATCTGTCCGTTACCGGAATCGCTCAGAATTTTTTCCGTAAAATCATTGAAGGAAAAATCCCTTCGGGGCACTCTGTTCCTTCCCGCCGCGACGGCAAAAGTTCCGCCATCCGCCAGGGCCAGTCGGATCGCCTCCCATCGGTCGAACATCACGCCGACATAGGCCATAAGCCAGGGATCCAGAAGAATCTGCCAATAGCGTCGGGAATGAGGCGTGCCGTGGAAGTGGTTCAGATCCTCCGCGAGCGAGGTGAGAAGCCGGGCGTGCAGGCCGTCCAGAAACTCGTAATCGTCTCGCAACTTCCCGCGGTCGTTCCAGTGAAACGGCAGGAGGGAAAAACTTTTTGCGGACGGCAAATCCTTCGGAATCCCCTCGTGGGGCCTCGCAAGGCACCAGGGTCCGAGGAAGATCACATCGTCATCCGCGTTCCAGGGCGGATGCTCGCGCGTCAACACAAGCACACGTCGGTTGCTCATGATCTGGATTTTTCCGCCGGGGGCCGACTCAGGCTGCCATCAAATCTTCAGGCTTCCGGCAGGCAGAACACCCGCATCAATCAGGGCTTCCACCGCCTGAAGCAGGGCGTAGTCGCCGTATTTCCGGCTGACCAATTGGATGCCAAAGGGCCGACCGGACGGGCACCGGCTCGTTGGCACCGCGACGGAGGGAAGGTGACAAAGCGTCCAGATCAACGAGGGATCCGAGATCTCCACCTCATGTCGCAGGGGTGCCGAACTGGATGTCCCGAGGGAAATGACAATGTCGTAAGGCTCGAACAAAGCGTCCACCACCCGCGCAAGGTTTTCCTGGTTTTCAATCGCCGCCAAAAACTCCGCGCCGGAAATCCTCCGTCCCTCCTCGATCATGGAGGCCATGATGGGTGAGATTTCCGTGCCGGCCTCAGCCTCCTGCTGGAAATAATAGGAGAGCGATTTCGCGTAGATCGTGGCGTGGGTCGCATGGCTTTCGTCCAGCGGGGACGGCCAGGAAATTTCCTCCACTTGAAATCCGGGACACCGGGTGACGGCCTCGGCGAGTTGCGTGACGGCTTCCCGGGCATACGGGAGGGCTCCCTCCCAGACGTGGGTTTTGACAAAACCGACCTTCCAGGGCTTCGAGGAATCCTTCGGTCTCTCACCCGGAAGATCAACATGACGAAAAACAAACGGGTAATCGGGCCCGCTCACCCGCACGGCGTTCAAAATCGGACGCAGGCTTTTCCCGTGGGCGCAGACAAATCCGATGGTATCGAGGGAATCCGTGGTTTTCAGGACTCCCGTTCTGGGGATCATTCCGAATGAGGGCTTCATGCCCCAGACTCCGCAAAAGCTGGCCGGTCGCACGATGGACCCCGCCGTCTGCGTGGCCAGCGCAAAGGGAACCATCCCCCGCGCCACAGCTGCGGCAGATCCGCTGGAGGAAGTGCCCGGCGTGAATTCCTCGCCGTGCGGGTTCAGCGTGTCGTTGAGCGCATGGACGGCGAATTCCGCCGTGACCGTTTTCCCGATGGGAATCCCGCCGGCCCGGCGCACGGAATCCACGGCGCGCGCGTTGTTCCCGGGCGTGAATCCCTTCCAGAAAGGCGAGCCCATTTCGGTCGGAAAATCCTTCGTGTTAAAAATGTCTTTGATCCCGAACGGCATCCCTTCCAGGCACCGCCGATTGACGGCATCCGCCGGCAGGATGCGCTCGCGGGCCGTTTTGACATCGTGGCAAACCCAGGCCTGGGTCTGCGGTTCCCAGGCGGCGATGGTCTCTTCGACTGTCGCGAGGAGATCCTCCGGACGGAGTTCCTCCGTGGAGATTTTTTCGACGAGATCGGGGATCGAATGCTGAAGAAAGAGCGATGTCATGGAGTGAAATAAGGGGCTCGCAAAAAGGTCGCAAGCACCCTTCGCGAGCCTCAAGATTCCCTTGCGACCCTTGGATCGGGCGCGCCGAGGTGCTTGGCGATGATCTGCTGGACGAAAGGGATTGTCCTCTCGGCGTTTTCGCGGTCCTTGCTTCGGACCGGAACGTCGAGGTGCTTCAGATCCTGAAGTCGCAACGAGGTGATGTGATCGTAAAATTCGTCTTCGGAGAGCCCGGTGATGTGCAGGTAATAATCCAACGCCCCGGGACGTTCCTGATCGTGCTTTTTGACCAGCTCGAATCCCTCCTCGCGGGTGAGCAGGCCGTTGCGGACATCCACGGAGGCCTGCCAGGTGGCTCGCCCGAATCCGCGTTTGAGATAGCATGTGAAGTCATGCACGCCGGCCATGATGCACTCCGCGCTCTTGTAGCCCTTGTAGGCACCTTCGATTTCGGTCTCCCGCCAGCCGTATGTGTCGCGGATAAATTCCGTCTGCCGTTCTTCGTCCCAGAAGACATAGTCCCCCAGATGAATGCCCCACACCCCGGTGTCTTCGATTTCCTGATAGGATGGAAGCGTGAAGGGATGCAGATCCTGCGCCGTCAGGTCGCCGCCGACCATTTCCTCCGCAGTGAGCTTGGCGGAAATCTTGGTGAAATAATCCCGGTCAAACTTTACTGCGGGGCATTTGTAGGTCGCGCGACCATCGTTCTCGGCGACCGACTCCCCCCAAATCAGCAGCGGGATCTTGAAACGCGTGGCCACTTGCAGGGGAAAGGCTCCCACCCCGGAATGGCAGTGCCAGCAGGAATCGCCGATCGCGCCAAGCGACTTGCGCGCCAGCTTGTTCACCAGCCCGCGCGCGGGCGTGAACTGAAGGTGGTCGAGATTAAAGACCTCCAGGCACCGCTGCAGATTGTAAAATCCGGTTTCCGAAAACCAGTTGTGGCTGAAGGTCACCGCCAGGGGCTTCATCCCGTAAACCTTCACGAGCACATGGGCCTGAAAGAAGCTGTCCTTGCCGCCGGAAATCGGAAGGATGCAATCGTAGCCGTTTCCGGCCTTGGCTTTTGCCTCTTCAATGATTTTGCGCAACTGCGCCTCCCTCTGCACCCAATCAATGTGCATCTTTTGCTCGGACGACCGGCAGGCGGTGCAGATTCCCATTTCATCGAAGGAAACGCCCTCCTGGGTTTGAGGGGTGCAGCAGCGGACACAATACCGCAGGCCCGGAATCGGTGCCCTCAAGGCGTCGCGTGTGGAAGGAGGCGTGGTGGCGGATTGGCTCATGGTTGTGAGGACAGGGTGGAACTGTGGTTCGGATTGCGAAGCGAGGCAAGGACGAGACCCGTCTCGCCACCCTCCCAGAGAAATCGCCCGGGCAGAATGGCTTCGACCACCATGCCCGATTTTTCAAAGATCCGGACCATCGGACGATTGGATTCCATCGTCCCGGCGGTGGCAAGGCGCAATCCCAGGTGCTCGAAACCGGCGGACAGAACCGCCCTCCACGCGCACAGGCCGAGACCGCGACCTCTCAGGTCCCTCTCCCCGATCAGGATCGAAATGTCGGCGGTGGCATTGTTCTCATCCAGCGTCACTCCCAGATTTCCGATGTGTCGGGTGCCTGCGGAGACCTCCTCGATGGCGAGGAAGTAATTTGGCGAGGCCTGTTGCGCGGCAAAATAATCCCGGCAGGTTTCCATCGTATGAACCCGGTGGCGTTGCTCGGAGAAGCGAACCGTTTCCGGATCGTTGAGCCAGGCAACATAGCGTGGCGTCAGGTGCCTTTCCCCGAATTCGACAATCCGGAGATTTCCAGACAAAGTCTCCGGAAAATGCCGAGGAAATGGAGGCTCTTTCGTCATTTTCCGAGTGCGCCCCAAACCTTGCGGAACGCCGCGACGAGGAGGTCCACCTCGTCTCCCGAGAGGTCGTGCATGCACATCTCAAAACCAAGATACGTTCGCTCATGGAGGTCTTCAGCCACCGGACAAATGCCCTTGGCGTAGCTGACATCGCGCTTGCAGAACTCCGCCGTCCACGGAAACCCGCCGCGTCCGTAGGCAATCTTCTTTTGATAAATCGGGAGTTGGTGGATATTTGTGTATCCCGCCGCCAGTCCCTGCACGCCCTCCGCTTCCAATGCGGAAAGAATCCACGCGCGCGTGGTCCCCAGCAACTCCAGATCCAGAATCATGGGATACATGTAATACGCGTGCGTGCAGCCCTCCCTGATGATCGGCAGCCGCAATCCCGGGAGTCCGCAAAGCCCCCCGGTGAGCCTCTCGGCGGCTTTCTGACGGGTCTCGACCAGTCGCGACAGCTTCTTCAACTGCTCGACGCCGATCGCGGCCTCAATTTCTCCCATCCGAAAATTGTGGCCCACCATGTTGCAGAGGTTTTCGACTCCCTTGCCGCCCACGACGGCTTCGGCATGGTTGCGGATCAGTTGGAGGCGTTCGGCAATTTCCCCATCGTTTGTGACGAGGATCCCGCCTTCGCCGGTGTGGATGTGCTTGTGGTAGTTCAGGCTGTATCCCCCGACATGGGCCATCGTGCCGGTGACCCGTCCGTTGTGGAATGTCCCGGGTGCCTGCGCCGTATCGCCGATGACCTTGAGGCCGCGACTCTCCGCAATATCCATGATCCGGTCGATGTCACAGGACTGCCCGAAGATGTCCACCGCCAGGATCGCCCGCGTCTGGGGCGTGATGTTTTTCAGCAGGGATTCCGGATCGATGTTGAACGTCTCGGGCTCGATATCCGCAAAAACCGGTATGGCATTCCAATGCAGGATCGCCGTCGCGCTGGCCGACATCGTCCAGGGAGTGACAATGACTTCATCCCCGGGTTCGATCCCGATTGCCCCCACGGCCGCCACGAGCCCGGAGGTCCAGGAGTTGACGGTGACGGCGTGTTTGACGCCGAAGTGTCGTTCGCAGGCCCGCTCAAATTCCTGCACTTTCGGACCTCCGTAAAAATCGGCATCCCAGCATCCGATGAATTGCGAAAGCACGCCCGAGCGGACGACAGCAGCGGCCGCCTCGACCTCCTCGGAGCCCATCGCATTATATCTTTTGAAGGGAACCTCCACGGTTTTTGGGCCTCCGTTGATGGCAAGTTTGGGATTGGTCGTCATGGTTGGGATTCTAGCAGAGTGTGAATGCATTCCAAGGTCTGTAGTGCCTGCAGGCCGGTGCAAAGTGCGGAGGGCTTGCCCTCCAGGGCTCTCGCCATTTCGGCGACGACATGCCGTTGGTAGATGTCGCGTCCGTTGGGGAGGATTTCCGGCGCATCAGCCAGTTTGCGGGAGGGAGGAAAAAGGGGATCCGGTTCCGCAGGTTCCCAGAAAATCCGTTCGCCGCCCAGTTCGTAACGCAGTCTGCCGGTGGGGCTGACCAGTTCGATTCCGCAGTGCGAATAGTGTTCCTCTCTTGCTGAGAGCAGGGCCACCCGCCCGCCATGGTAGGTGAGGAAGCCATCCGGCTCCGGATCACTGCCTTCGAGGACTCCCGGAAACCGGGAGGCGCCGAGGTGCGGGCCAAGCCACATCTCCAAGAGGTTGAGCATGTGGGAGCCATTGTTGTAAATCCCCTTGCTATACCAGGCCACTCCCTTCACCGGCAGGGCAATTGCCCCGGAGCGTATCCTTCGCGCGATCTCCAGCGGCCCGGGGTCGGACCTCCGCGGGTAGTTGACGTAGAGCGGAACACCGTATTCTCCGGCAAGCCGCACCATTTCCCGCGCTTCCCTGATCGAACAGGAGAGCGGCTTTTCACACAGAATCATCCGCGGAGCGGACCACCTGAGGACATCCCTGAGCACGGCTCCATGCGTACCCGTGGGCGTCGCGATGACCACGACTTCCGGTTGGAGGGATTCCAACAGGATCCGCGTGTTCTCGAAGGCCGGTGCCTCGTAGAATTCCTCGAACTCTCCTCTGCGATCCGGCGAAGGATCCGTCGCGCCACCCAAAAAAAAGGCCCGATCAGTCGTAAGGGCGCGGGCATGCGAAAAGACATGGCGCTCGGAATCGAGGCGGGCATCATAACCCATCCCGATGGCACCCAGCCCGATCAGCGCGCAAGTGTGCGGCATAACTTACTTGCGAAATTTTGCCCAGCGTCGGGGGATGTCGGCATTCTGTCCGGCGAGGTCGGGGTTTGCATCGAGAAATGCGATCATGTCGCCGAGCGAAAAGCCCGGATGTTGCGGCATGAAATGTGTGTAAACGGCTTCGACGAGCCGAAAATCCTCCTCCGTATCAACTTCCAGGTGAAAATCCGGTCGGCGAAATTCTTCGGGGGCTTCGAGATTGTGGAGCCGGTAACGCTCGGGATGTTGGTAGATGTGGAGTCCGACATGTTCACGCAGCGGCGAGTCCACGGCGCGCCGCTCGGCATCTGCCAGCGTGGAGGCACGATACACCGAGACTTCCTGCCCCGGCGGGTAGGTTGTTTTCAGGGCGTTCGTCACGTAGTCGAACTCCGGGTGCTCCAGAAAATACCCGATGACAAAATCCACGATATCCGGATCCGGCAACGGATTGTCGCCCTGGAACTCGGCATGTCCCTCGATCTGAAAAGCCGCCAGGGCACCGGCGACCCGCCCGAGCACATCGTCCTCGCTCCCGCGAAAGCACCCGCATCCCAGCCGACCGGCCAGTGCCTCGATCAGATCGTTCTCCGGGCTGTCTGTCGTCGCAAGGATGATCCGGTTGATGTGGCGGGAGCGACGGAGTCGTTCGATCTGGATCTCGAGAAGCGGCTTCCCGGAAATCTCCCGCAGCACCTTGCCGGGCAGCCTGCTGGAGCCAAGGCGGGCCTGTATCGTTGCGTCAATTTTCATTATTGGAGTCCTATGCGACAAGTCGCAAAATGTTGTCGGCGGCATCGGGCCGGGCGAAATCCGGTCTCGGACCCCGTGCTTTCCGATGAGCATCCTTGGAGCGATTCTCATTGATCCACCCCGACAGGGACGCCGCATCCCCGAAGAGAGGAACCATGCCGAGCCGGACAGCTGTGCAGACCTGCGGGCCAAGGAGACCGGGTTGAAAGGAGGCGACCCGGCATCCGATCAATGCGGCTTCAAGGATCGCCATCGAACGCATGCCGAGCACAAGGTCGCTATGATGACAGAGCGGATGCAGCGGCCCGGAGCGCACCATCCGGCATTCGACGTTCGCAGGATGGCCCGGCCATTCGGGAAAGCCTGTCTCGGCGGGATGCGGACGATAAAGAAAGACAAACTTTCCGGGAAGCCGTCCAAGCGTTTCCAGAATGCTGCGACAAACGCTTTGTTCCGTGTAACCAAGGAATGGTCCGAGCGGACCGCTGTGCCCCGGGGACTCTCCGTAGTCCGCTGAATGCGTTTCGGAGAGAAACGTGACAACGGTTGCGCCTTCTGTCTCCTTCATCGCACCGGGGAGCGCGGGCGGAGATCCGCGCCAGACTTCCCCCAAGCCGGCAATCAAGGCAAGGGAAGGACTTCCTGTCGCATGGCAAATTTCCGGTGGCACTCCCTCGGCGATGGCCTCCCGTCGGGCAAAGTCGTCCGGCACGGCAATCGCGTCTGGGAAAGCCCGGCCTGCCCGGGTGGAAAAGCGCAGGAGGTGATTATACCATTCGTCCACCACGGCCACGCCCGGCACACCAAGCCTTCCCGCGAGGGCAAGCGCCTCGCGGTCCGGACTCTCATAGCACGTCGTACCACAGATGATGGCGGATGGCTTCACTTCGCGGATGCAGGCTTCGATTCCTCCGGCAAGATCCTCGATGAACAAGCTGCCGGGCTCCGCAAATAGTGGAGCGAGCGCCTTTCGGGTGACGAGGAAAGTTTCCCAACCCCGTTGTTTCGCGGGATTGCACAGAGCCGCGAGATTTCGAGCTCCCCCCGCATCGGTTGCGCAGAGCAGGAGTCGCGCCCCGCCTCTGCGGTGGGATGCTACTCCAGCATGCTCCATTTCAGGATTTCATCCTCCCGACAGTCGCGGGAAAGCGCCTGCCCGAGCACCTCTTCCCAGTGCTCCGGCCCGATGCCGGTTCCCGGGCGCTTGTAGGTCAGATCCGCAGCGGTGAGATGATGTCCGGCTGGCAAGTCCCGCTGGAGAACCAGGCTCCTCCGGGCGTTCTTGCGGGAAATATTTTCCGAGGGCAGCGGTGCCTTGAGGGAAAGGTCGCCGATCAGCGCGTGGGTGCGGTCCACAAGCTCCCGGAACCTCTTGAGATCGTTCACATCCATCGCATGATAGTGATCGTTTCCGGGCAGCGTCTTGTCGTGGGTGAAATGCTTTTCGATGATCACGGCGCCGAGCATGTGCGCCGTAAGCAGGGGAATCATCGACTCGTCAGGATGCGTGTGATCGGAATACCCGATGATCAGATCCGGAAAGGATCGCTGCAGACCCCGGATCATCCCAAGGTGGGCATCCTCATTTTTCGTGGGGTAGTTCAACACGCAATGCAACAGGGCCACATCGGAACACCCGGAACGGGAAAGCATGTCCACTGCCATGCTGATTTCCGGAAGCGTGGAAGCCCCCGTGGCCAGAACCACGGGCTTGCCCTTCGCGGCAATCTTTTTCAGGAAGGGAAGATTGTTCAGATCCGCCGAGGCGATCTTGTAAAACCGCATCAATGGATCCAAAAATTCGACGGCGGCATCATCGAACGGCGTGGACAGAAATTCGATCCCGACCGACGCGCAATGCTCAGCCAGCACCACGTAGTCGGAGGCGTTGAACACATCGTATTTCTTAAAGAGTTCGTGCTGGGTGCGCGTCGGCTCGCTCTTCAAATCCCAATAATACGGGGAATCCCGCACGGCGAGCGTGTCCGCCTTGTAGGTCTGGAATTTTGCGGCATCCGCGCCGCCTTCCTTGGCGAGCTCTATGAGACGCTTGGCCAGTTCGAGCGAGCCTTCGTGGTTGACGCCGATCTCCGCAATGACATACGGGCGGCTTTTCTGGGAAATGATCCGGTCTCCGAGCGTAAGAAAATTCATGTCAGGCGGCGGCTCCGGAGCCGTGTTTTTGGATGAGGTTGTTCATATGGAGGTCCATGGCGTCTTTGTCGTTGGTGATGTTGGTTTCGTGGCGGCGGTAGCGATACAGCGGGAGTTCGAGCCGGTGAATACTGTATTTTTCCGAAAAGCGGTAGCGCAGATCCCGCTCTTCATGCAGCAGGAAACTTTCGTCGTAAAGCCCGATGTCAATCAGTTGCTCGGTCCGGAACATGATCCCGCAGGCGATCGGCTCCTCGAGACAATTTTTCCTGGCGAGCACTTCCTCGCGATCATCAACGAGCAGGTAATCGCACGCCACGGCGTCCATGTAGAGATTGTTCGCAAGCGACATGCTGAGGATCCGCAGAAAATACGCGTTCACGTAGTCATCCGAATCCACCCGCACGACATAGGGGGCGTTTGCGGCATGGATCCCCCGGTTGAGCGAGGCGGGCAGGCCGCGGTTCGACTCGTTTTTGATGAGGGTGATTTCTTCCTGGAAAAGTTCCAGCGCGAAGGGTGTCCGGTCGCTGCTCCCGTCATCAATGACGATGATTTCGAAATCCTCCCGGGGATAGTCCTGCGCCATCAGCGAGCGCAGGCATCTCCCGATGTATTTTTCATGGTTGAAGACCGGGACGATGACGGAAACTGTCGGAACGTGTTTCATGGGGAGTTCAGGCGCGGGTGAGGACTGCGGACAAAACGGCGCGGACCTCTTCCGGCATCCCTTCGCGCATCCGGACAGTCACGGGCAGGGAGACGCACCTGGAGAGGAGGGCGGAGGTGGCGGGGAAGGCGGATTCCAGTGCGCCGCCGTGAGCGGCCACAAGCTCGGGCATGTGACTCCAGGTCGCGGCAAAATGCCAGGTGGTCGCCTCGGGAAGGATTTTTGTGGAGATCCCCTTTTCGAGGAGTGCGGCCCGGCAACGCAGGGCCGTGGGATTGTCCCGCACAAAAAAGACCAGGGCATCGGCCGTGCCCTGCGATCCCGCAGGAGACTCGCGGAGGGTGAGCCCCGGCAGCCCCTCGATCGCCGCCTGCAAGCGGGCCTGATTGGCGCGTTGCGCCCCGACGATGCCCGGCAGCTTGCGCAGCTGGGCCAGACCGACGGCACCCTGCAGCTCCATCATGCGATAATTGAATCCGCTTCCGCTCCGGGTATCCTCCCAGCGCGGAACTTTCGGATTGTTCTCATGCCCATGATCGTGCCAGGCAGCCGCCTTTTCGTAATCCGTCTTACTCTGAAAAACAACCATCCCGCCCTCCCCGGTGGTCATCGTTTTTGCGAAATCAAAGCTGTAGGTTCCCATGCGTCCCCAGGTGCCGAGCGGGCGGTCTTCGAGCGATCCGCCGCACCCCCACGCGGAGTCCTCGATCAGGGTCAGGTCGTGCCTGCGGCAAATCGCCGCGACTTCCTTGAGGCGCGACGGGGTTCCCAGCATGTGGACGGCGATCACCGCCCGCGTCCGAGGAGTAATGCGTCTCTCCAGATCAGCGGGATCCATGTTGAGAGTGGCATCCACCTCGGCACACACGGGCACCGCCCGCGCCTCGATGATCGCCTCGACAGTCGCGACAAACGTAAACGCCTGCGTAATGACCTCGTCTCCGGGTCGGAGCTCCAGTGCCGCAAGGGCAACCCGCAGGGCAGCCGTCCCGGATGTGACCGCAAGCGCATGCGGCACCCGCATCGCTTCGGCAAACGCCACCTCGAACTCGCGCACCTTGTAGCAACCGCCTCGCAGGGCATCGAATCCATGACGGAATAAAATCCCCCCGCTCGCAAAGACTTCTTGGATCTCCGCCTGCTCCTCGGTTCCGATTAGTTCAAATCCCGGCATGTCAACTTTCCTGGTTTTTGGTTGTGGCGAATACTATGGAAAATCCCGAAACCTTCAATTCCATCGCTTCGATGATCGTGAAATCCGCCGCGATGCCGGCGACAAGGTCCGCAGGACTTTTTACAAAACCGATCGGATTGGACGGGATGTCGAGGCAGACCAGAAGGTGGCGGGTGTGGCGCGCCATCTCGCGGAGCAGACCCTGCCAGTCGGACACATACGACAGGATCTCGGCGCAGACCGCCAGATCGGTGCCCGGCGAGGAAAATTTCCGAACCACATCGGAAAGGGAATCCGGTCGGGTGACATCCGCCACGCAAAAGGAAATGTCGGGGTAACGCACCGCCGCAGTGGCAATGGCCGTCTCCGACACATCCACCCCGATCACCTCGTTGTTTCGCTTTTTCATGAGGTGCGTAAACGCGCCCTTGCCACATCCAACGTCCAGGATTTTCCCGAAATTATACATCCCGAGAATTTGCAGGGCGATCATCCGCTGCAGTTGGCGGCTGTCCTCCTGGTGCCAGGAATCAAAGCCCTCCACCGCTTCCTGCTGATACATTTTTTCCCAGTCTCCGACCAATGACCGGGACGCCTGATCAAACACGTATTTGTGATAGGCTGCCATACCTACATCCTCTGGAAAATCTCCACAACCCGCTCATAGGTCAGGATGGCTCGGAAATCTTCGCCCAAGGCATTGGTTAGAGGTTTTTCATGTATCACGGTCGCGTCATAAAGTGCCCGAAATCCGGCTTCGTCAAGTCTGGCGCAGACACCTTCGGGAATGGAAATGTTTTGTCCACGGGCCATCCGGGTAAATTCGGCCCAACCGTCCGGATAGAATTCCTCCATCGCATTCAGCGCAATACAGTTCGCCACACAATGGTGCAGACCCAGGACCACGCTCAAACCGGCGGAAAACGGGTGGACAAGCCCCACGTAGCTGGTGGCGATTGCACAGCCTCCGAGATAAGAGGCCACCATCAATTTCTCCCGGGATCCCGAACTCATCATGTCCCCTTCAAGGAAAACATCGCGGCAAAGCTGGATGGTTTCGCGGGAATACGCATCGCCCACCGGATTCCGATAGCTGCCCGACAGGGACTCGACGCTGTGGATATAGGCGTCCATGCCCGTGTAAAAAAATTGGTTGCGCGGGACGGTTGCCGTCAGATCGGGATCCATCACGATCTGGTCAAAAACCGTGTGGTCGCTATTCATGCCGAGCTTTAATCCGTTTTCCTTGTTGATCATCACGCATGTGCGCGTGGCTTCGGCTCCCGTGCCGGAGATTGTGGGAACGGCAATTTTGTAGATGCCGGGCCGCTTGACCAAATCCCACCCCTGATACTGAGCGGCTCTCCCCCCGTTTGTCAGCAGGTTGGAAACCGCCTTGGCGGTGTCCATCGTGATCCCGCCCCCCATTCCGACAAGGGCCGCTGGCTCCCCGTATCCCTCCGCGATCAATGTCCTCGTGAGTTGATCAATCCCATCAGTTGTGGGCTCGTCCTTGGTTTCCACGAAGGCAATCCGGTCACTGACATGAGCACCGATTCGCGCCAAAATTTCCTCCTGCCCCCTAAAAAAGTGATCAACAAGGAAGACGACCCCTTCGCACTTCTTCTGTTCCCTCGCAATCGCGCGACGCGTCTCCACATACGTGGGCAGTTCCTCCAGCGAGCCGCTCCCGAAATGGAACCCCCCCACATTTTTCACTTTCCGCACACCGGTATCCAAAATGGATTTTTTGCTCATAAGATCGACTTAATCGGTTCCCGTTTTTTCAAGGAGGGGATTCTCCGGCAGATTGGAAGGTTTTTCATCACCTTTTCGAAGCATTTCCGAAGCGGATCCCTCGGCGACAAGCCGGCCAGCATCCAACCGGAACAACCGGTCACATTGCTCGACGGTGCTCATGCGGTGCGCGATAATGATCAGCGTCTTCTGCCCATGAAGGGCATTGACCGCCTCCATCACATCCGACTCGGTGTCCACATCCAGTGAACTGGTTGCCTCGTCCAAAACCAGAACCTCCGGATTGTGATAGAGTGCCCTGGCGATCCCGATCCGTTGACGCTGGCCTCCCGAGAGGCGGACCCCGCGTTCGCCGACCTTGGTCGCGAGTCCTTCGGGCAGGGTGGCAATAAAGTCATCAAGGCGCGCAGACACAATCGCGCGCTCCACGGCACTTTGATCAATTTTTTCTTCGGGAATCCCAAAGGCGACATTGCGCCGGAGGGTGTCGTCTTTGAGAAAGATGGCTTGCGGGACATACCCGATTTTGTCCTGCCAACCGCGCAGGTTTCCCTGAATCGAAACCCCGTCGAGCGTGACAGTGCCTTCGGTGGGGAAAAGGAGGCCGATCAAGATGTCCACGAGCGTGCTTTTTCCTGCGCCGCTCCCTCCGATAAATCCGACTGAGGAACCCTTGGTAATCGAAAGGCTGATGTCTTCGAGGGCGTGGCTGGCGGCTCCTTCGTATTGGAACCCCACCTTTTCCAGCGTGATCGCACGTTCGAAGGCCAGGGGGACAAATGCGGAATCCGTAACGGGGACTTCCACCTGCAGGAGTTCGGAGTACAGCGTATCCACAACTGGAAGGGCGAACTGGATACTCTGCAGGGACATCATGATCCGGCTGAATGAAGGCATGATCCGGAAGGCCGCCGCCGCAAAAACTCCGAGCGTCGGAAGGAGGGCCTCCGGCGACCTTCCTTGAAACACCATTACAATCACCAGGATGGCGATCCCGACGACCGCAAACAATTCCAGAACAAGCCGGGGCATGACCAGCAGGGTTGACTGGCGTCTGCCCACCACGCCGGCGGCCTCGCAGTGGGTTTGAAACATGTGGCCAAACTCGGCCTCGCATCCGAGCAGCTTCACGTCCTTCACCCCTCCCAAGCCCTCCATGAGATACTGCATCTGAACTCCCTCGTGGTAAAGGCGGCGGTCGCCCCAGAGGACCACGCGCTTTTTTAACAGGGCGTTTACTCCCAGTGCCCCTGTCCCCAAAAGCGCGACAACTACGAGGGCACCAACCGGCTCGACGCAAATCAAAAGCGCAAAAACCCCGATAATGACAAGGACTTCCGTCAACAAAACCATCACCGAGGAAAAACCGTTGTGCGCAAAAATTTTGACTTCTTGGGTGGAGTTCCGCACGAGTTGCGCGGAGTTTCTTTGCAGGTGAAAACTGTATGGTTGGGCCAGATAACCCATAAAGAGCCTTTGGGACAAATTGGTCTGCACTCCGTAGATAAACCGCGTTTGCTTCCAGGCCAGATAGGCGAGAAACGCCGTCTTGACGGCATAGGCCCCCACGAGTGCAAGCATCCCGGCGATGACAATCTGGCTGTTGGAAATGGGACCAAGGGATTCGATCCACGGTGCCAGAGCGGGCACAGAGGCCTTCACATCGCTTTGTGTCATGAGAGCGAGAGCGGGGATCACCAGCCCGATGCCCAGGGTTTCCAGAACCATCCCAACAAGCATGAGCAGGAAGATCACAATGCTCTGCCGACGTTCCCGGGGTGCCAGAATGCGCCAAATCTTCCGCAGGGGCGTGAGAATCGAGGATCCGGTCATCGCCAAACTCCTTGTGTGTGCGTGACCGCCGTGCGGAGGCCCTGGCTCTGGCAGACCTGGGGCAAAAGCCGTTCCATGGCGTGCAGCATGGATCCATCGTAGGGAAGAGGCTCCTGCGGGTAATCCTCCCATTGCAGGTTGAGCCTGAAAAGCGGGGCCAGGCCCGGGGTTCTTGCCCAGAACATCGTCCCCACGGGGAAATTGATGCTTCCGGCGACGAGGGATTTTTCGATTCCCATCCGCTCGCCCAATTCCCTGGCAAAATCCCAATTGGCCTCCCAGCCGACAACGTGCGGATCATCCGGAAAGACAAAGCCGAGGGCGGGATCGGCCTGCATTGCCTGTAGGATCACATCCCGCATCCCGCCTCCTTGGCCGAGGAGATTTTCATAAAGAAACACGGCCCATCGTTGCGCAAAATCCGCTCCCAATGCCACGGATTTTTTCCCATGCACGTGCCCGACAAATTCATACCCGCCTTCAAAAATTTCCGGGAACCCGGTGAAGAGGGGCCCGATGTCGCGCCCGCGATTCGGAACGACCCGGAGGGCGGCGCACTTCAGCCCCGCAGTTTCCATGTGGGATTCCATTTGGCGTTTGGTTTCCTCGCTCGTGACACTGACGAACAGATCCGGTTGAAAGCCGGCCCCCTGCAAGCGTGAGAAAATTTCCCCGGCGGCGTCCGGATAGTGCAGATGGATGTGCAGCGCAGTTCGGGGCGGGGTGGAGGCCCATTTCGCCGGACGGTTTTCCTGACGGATGACTTTGGTCAACCAGGGACCTGCCGGCTTGCCGGATTTCACGAAGTGGGCCAGCGGATCGCAGGCGATTTCCGGGTGATGATCGGAATAGACGCCGGGGTGGAATCCCGGGAATGGCTTCCGACGGTGGAAGCCCTTCCGCCAGGCGTTCGTGTAGTATTTCAATGCGAGATCCGGTTCGTCGGCAAGCCGGGGATAGGCAAATGCCACGTCGAGACACCCGGATTTGCGGATGACCTCACGGTCTTGGATTTCCTGCTTTTTCGCCACCGCAGCCGCATTTCCCATCCGATTGAGGGCGGCAAAATAGTTGTCCTGATCGAAGATCCGGCTGGCGAGGCGGCGACCGGCTTCCCCGGTGGCCTTACGCAGACCGGGATCCGCCGCCAATTGCAGGATTTTTTCGGCGGCGGCATCAACATCCAGATAGGGAACGATGCCGGTCGAGGCGTCCGCGTCCCCCCGGATGTGCCCGGGAACTCCGCTGGCGCCTTCAAAGCAAACGAGCGGCAACTTGTTGAAGAGTGCGTCCTGGGCGACCAGTGGCAAGGGATCGAGTTGCGAACTCAGGAAAAAGATGTCGGCCGCATCGTAGGCACATTGCAGCTCGTGGACTTCGTTCAGAAGGATGAAGGAGTCGCCGAGTTCCGAACGCTTGATCTGCTCGTCCACAAAACAGGAATAATTCAAATCCTCCCCGGGATGGAAGCCGGACCCAATCCAGACGAAGCGGATTCGGGCCTCCGGCGCCCTCTCGCGGACTTTCTTTGCACAGGCCACAAAGAGATGGAGTCCCTTGCGCAACTGCACGGTCCCGGCTCCCAGAACGACAATCGTGTCCGACGGCAGATGCGCCGGACGGAATGCCGAGCGAATTGCCGTCCGCTCGCTTTCTTTGACGTCTTCGGTCTGTTGACTCTCGGGCAGCGCACAGATTCCCTGGGGCAGCAGGTTTTTTTCGAGGGTGGCGATCTCCGCGCAGGTTCTGATCGCATTCTCGCGCACGATGTCCGCCGAGAAAACCATGGCCGCCGAATGCGTGGCGGATTTCTCAAGGCGGGATCTCGGGCGCGTGTAGGTGGCGAACTCATGGATCAGGTGGACGACAGGCACATCGTTCCGCCAGAGTTCCTCCAGTGCCTCGGTGGCCTCGACCGAGTTGACAATGCCGAACTCCGGTTGGCATTTCGCCTTCAACAGGCAAAGTTCCCGGTTGAGGACGAAGTCGAGATTCGACCGCGCGATCGGCCCGATAAAGACGTCGGCCTTCTGCCGGAAGGTTTCTTCCAGTGCCCCCCCTCCAATCGTAAAGACGACGACGTTATGCGTCCGGGTAAACCGCTGAACCAGATCCAGCACAAGGATGGGTGCCCCGGTCCGGCAGGCCGAGTGGGTCACCAGGAGGACCGTGGGCTTTGCCGGATCGAGTGCCTCGTATTTTCGGTGATCCTCGTAATCCCTTTTGTGGAACAAACAAAAGTGCAGCGCCGGGAAGCTTCTCCACCACCCGTGCGGGCGGACGGAGGAGGAAAGATAAGCGGCGGCATCGAAGGACTTCTGAAAATCCGGACGCACATACTGACACAACGCGCCCGGCAGGCGCAACACCGCCCGCAGAACCTCCTCCGCCTTCCGAAGAGGATGGGTCAGGCGGTAGGATTTCGAACTCTTCAGAAGCCAGAGACTGTGCTCCAGCTTGCGAATATATTTTTCTTCCGGACTCAAGGTTTTCGGGCTCTCTTTCGGCCTGGATGCGTCCTATTTTTTTCGCGAGAGGATGTCCCCGAGTGCCCGGAGCGGGGCGGTGAGTTTCCACGATAGCGAGCTCTCGCGCAGCGCGAGTGTGTGCTGGAGTTTCTCGATCTGCCGGACGGCCTGTCGGCTTTCAAAAACGGCTTCCGCCAACCGGACCAGTCGCTCCTCCCCCTCCCGGATCAACCGGCCGATCTCGGCGTTCAGGTCGCTGATTTCCTTGGCAGTCCCCGCAGCTGCGGTGCGCTCCCGGAACAACTCGGCACGGGACCAGGGGTTTCCCCTCTGATCTGGTGCTCCGGATTCCGCGGCGGATTCCTCCGGAGCAAACACCTCGGCCGTGACACCCGACCGGCACCGGACACCCAGGCCGATCTCCACATCCTCCTTCTTCCTTACGACGCAGATCGAGTTCAGAAACTCGACGGATTGGATGCCCGCCAGAACCTGCTCGGGAAATTCGACCCCATAGGCGATCGCGTAGGTTTCCAGCAGGGCCTTGCGGGCTTCGGGAATCCCCCAATGCTCGTGGTTCACGATGTCGGAGAGATCTTTGAAAAATGCGATACTGGACAACGGATCGAAAAGCCCCCCCTCAAAATCCCGCCAGTAGCTGCAATGCAAATCCTCGGCCAGGAAGATGCCGCCGGGCTTCAACAACGGAAAATATCTGGCGAAGGATTTCACGATGTCCCCCGACCTGTGCGAACCGTCGTCAATGATGAGATCGAAGTCCGCGGACCGCCGGACAATCGCGTCCTGGATCGCGTCCGAATTTGCGTCCCCGACAAACACCGCAATGCGGGGATCCTCGAAGGCCAGCTTCCGACAGTTTTCGTTGATGTCGCAGCCGGTCAGCAGGCGGGCCCTGGGAAAATATTTTGCCCAGATTTCCAGGGAGCCGCCGTTCTGGACGCCAATTTCCAAAAGGGACACCGGCTTGTCCTGGAACCCGCCGAACAGGCGTTGATACTCGTCGAGATAGGACGACCATTTGTCCGAAACCTTGCCCCGATGGGCATCGAAAATTTCCCGCAGAGTGGGAAGGGATGGTGGCTGCATAGTCATTGTCTGTCGGTTGGGAGGACTTCCTTTGTCGTCCACTTGAGCAAGGGTCTGAAAAATCCCGGCAGGCTCCCCTTGTAAGCTCCCCGAATGACAAGGTCGTTCATGTCATCCTCCACCAAAATGCTCAGGGCGTCGTTGGCCAGGGCGTGGGAATCTCCCGTCTCTGTGTCGCCCCCCACTCCGAAGGTGAACAACAAACGTCCGGGCGAAAAGAACCTCCCCGGAAATTCGAGGTGCGCGGAATAATGCCCGCGCGCAACCGGCACATTCCTTGCCTCCAGGCCTGCGTCGCCGGTCCAGAAAAGGATGTTGCCTAGTTCGTCGCTCACGATGCACGCCGGACGCAAGGGATGCCCCCCCTGGTGGACCTCGTAGTCAAATTCGAGACGGAACCCCTCGCTTGTGGCCACTTTTTCCACAATGGTCCCGGCGGCATTTACCAAGCGGCAGGAAATCAGCTTTACGATATCATCCCCCGGACGTTCGCTTTCCTGGAAGACGACTTCCGATTGACTCGCTGTGGATTTCCACGAACCAAAAATGCCCGCCGCCTCCCGCTGGGCGGCCTGATATTTTTCCAGCGCCTTGTTGGTTTCGTCATCGCAGATCACCTCTCCGCGCTGGAGACAAATGGCGCGCGTGCATAGCTTCCTCACCTGCCCGGCGCCATGCGAAACAAAGAGGACCGTGCGTCCGTCCCGGATGATCTCCTGCAGCCGTTGGATGCAGCGGTTCTGGAATTGCTGGTCGCCGACGGAGAGCACCTCGTCCACAATCAAAATTTCGGACTCCAAAAAGGCGGCCACCGAGAAGGCCAGGCGGACATACATCCCGCTGGAATAGCGCTTCACGGGCGTGTCGATAAATTTTTCGACCCCGGCAAAGGACACCACGCTGTCGAACTTCGCGTCGATTTCGGGACGTTTCATGCCTTGGATCGCGCCGTTGAGATAGACATTTTCCCGGCCGGTCATCTCGGGGTTGAACCCCGTGCCCACCTCAAGGAGACTGCCCACTCGTCCGTTGATTCTGACCGTGCCGGTCGTTGGCGAGGTGATCCGGGAGAGGATTTTCAGCAGGGTGGACTTGCCGGCCCCGTTGGCTCCGATGATCCCGACGGTTTCCCCCTCGCGGATTTGAAAATTGACATCCTTCAACGCCCAGAATTCGCTGGCGGCTTCCTCCGGAGCAGCCTGACTTCTCTTTTCGCGCCCCTTCAAAAACCAGGCGATCTCACGCAAGAGAACCTTGCGGTCGATCATCCCGAGTTGGTAGCGCTTCGAGAGGTTTTCTACGGAAATGGAGAGCATGGAAAGAAACCTCAAATGGTATCGGCAAAGTTTTTTTCCGCCCGGCCGAATTCGATAATCCCGACGCCAAAGATCCCGACCGTTATGGCGACGCTGACGAGCCACTGCCAGATCTCGACCTCGCCACGACCCATCAGGGCAAAGCGGAAGGCCTCCACGATGGGAACGACAGGGTTCAGGATCATGACCCATTGATATTCCGGCTGCACCATGGACCGGGGAAAAAAGATGCAACTGGCATACATCCAGAGTTGGATGCCGGGCGGCACCGCCATCTGGAGATCCTTGAAGCGTGTGGTCAGGGCGGAAATCAGGCACCCACACCCCATCCCGAGCATTGCGGTCTGCAGGATGAGAAACGGAATGATGATCACCCGGAAGCTGGCTTCGATCGGATACCCCGCGATCAAGAAATAGACGTAAAACCCGAGAAAGATCAGGAACTGGATGAGAAAGTGCCACATCGCCACCAGGCTCTGGGCAATCGGCACGGAGAGCCGCGGGAAATAAATCTTCGTGAAAAGATGGGCGTTGCCGGAGAAGGAATTCGAGGTCCGGCTCAGCACCGCCGAAAAATAGAACCAGATCGTGACCCCGCTCAGGTAGAAAAGAAATTTCGGCGTCTCGTTCGTGGGCAGATTGGCGATTTTCCCAAAGACAATCGTCATGACGACGCTGGAAATGATCGGTTGCACGAAGAACCAGACCGGCCCAAGGATCGTTTGCTTGTGCTGGGTGACGAGGTCGCGGCGGACAAACTGGTAAACCAGATCCCGGTATCTCCAAAGTTCCCGGAACGGGATGTCGAAGAGCGGCTTTTTCGGCGTCACAACTGCCGTCCACCGTTGTTGGTTTTCTTGAGAATTCATGTCCTGCGGGATTTGTGAGGTTGCGAGCCGTTCTTTTCAGGTTTCAAGGATTTTGGCGGCGCGCAGAAACCGCACGACTTCTTCCGCGAGATCCTCTGCGGAGTGGGAGGCCGAAGCCAGACGGAGATCGGGGGATTCCGGAACCTCATACGGCGAGTCAATCCCCGTAAAGTTTTTCAGTTCCCCTTTCCGGGCCTTCGCATAGAGCCCCTTGGGATCCCGCTTCTCGACCACGGCCAGAGGGGCGTCCACGAAGACTTCGAAAAATTCCCCCTCGGGCATCAGATCCCGCGCCGTCCGCCGCTCGGATCGGAACGGGGAAATAAAGGCGGTGAGCACGATGAGTCCGGCGTCCGCCATGAGCTTGGCCACTTCCGCGACCCGCCGGATGTTTTCGACACGGTCCTCGTTGGTGAACCCGAGATCCTTGTTCAGCCCATGACGCACATTGTCGCCGTCGAGCAGATAGGTATGCCGTCCGAGGGCATACAACTTCTTTTCCACCATGTTGGCGATGGTGGATTTTCCGGATCCGGACAGTCCGGTGAACCAGAGCACGCAGGCCTTTTGGCCTTTGATCGCGGAGCGGGCCGCCTGATCTACATCGAAGTGCTGCATATGGATGTTGTGCGAACGGCGCAGGGCAAACTGGATCATGCCGGCTCCCACCGTATGATTGGTCAGCCGGTCAATGAGGATGAACCCCCCAGTGTGGCGGTTCGTCGCATAGGCGTCGAACGGAAGCGGACGGTCCACCGTCATATTGCACATGCCGATGGCATTGATCTCGAGCTTCTTTGCCGCGACGTGCTCGATGGTGTTCACATTCACCTGATACTTGATTTCTGTGATCGAGGCATTGGCGGTCAGGGCACCCGATTTCAAAATGTATGAGCGCCCGGGCAGCATCGGATCTTCGTGCATCCAGACCAGGGCAACGACAAACTGGTCGGCCACTTCGGCGGGGTCGACGGCGGAGGAAACAACGTCGCCCCGGGAAATGTCTCTCTCGTCTTCGAGCACCAGCGTGACGGCTTGCCCGGCGACGGCGTCCTGCTGGTCGCCGGAGAATGTCACAATCCTCGCCACCCGGCTCTCCTGGCCGGATGGCTGGACGCGCACCCGGTCGCCGACGGCGATGCGCCCGCCCGCAATCGTCCCCGCAAGTCCCCGGAAGTCCAGGTTCGGACGGTTCACCCACTGGACGGGCATCCGGAACGGCGCCCGGCTCAGCCGGTCTTCATCAATCTCCACCGTCTCCAGGCACCCCAGCAGGGTGGGACCATGATACCACGGCATCCCGGCTCCCGGCTCGATGATATTGTCCCCTCGCAGCGCGGAGACCGGAAGGAATAGGGGCTTCTCAATGCCGATGCGCCCCGCGAATTCCTGGTAGTCCTCCCGGATTTTTTGAAAGGTGGTTTCGCAGAAACCCACGAGGTCCATTTTATTGACCGCCACGATGATGTTGCGGATTCCCAGGAGGGACACCAGATAACTGTGCCGCCGGGTTTGCGTGAGCACCCCCTTGCGGGCATCCACCAGGAGCACCGCAGCGTCCGCAGTCGAGGCGCCGGTCACCATGTTCCGCGTGTATTGCTCATGCCCGGGAGTGTCCGCGACAATGAACTTGCGCCTGTCGGTCGAAAAAAACCGGTAGGCCACATCAATCGTGATCCCCTGCTCGCGCTCGGCGGCCAGCCCATCCACCAACAAGGCAAAATCCACCGCTTCCCCCTGGGTTCCGAATTTTTTGGAATCGGCTTCCACAGCGGCGAGTTGATCCTCGAAGAGCATTTTCGATTCGTAGAGCAGCCGTCCAATGAGCGTGCTCTTCCCGTCGTCCACGCTCCCACAGGTGATGAACCGCAGGAGCTGCTTGCGTTCGTGCGCGCGGAGATAAGCCTCGATGTCCGCCAGCTTCGGATCGGTGGGGCTGCCCATCAGAAATATCCCTCCTGTTTTTTCTTCTCCATCGAGGCGGCGGTGTCGTGATCGATCACCCGGCCATGGCGTTCCGAGGTTTTGGTCAGAAGCATTTCCTGAATGATTGCCGGAAGCGTATCGGCTTCCGACTCGACCGCGCTCGTCAGCGGATAGCATCCGAGCGTGCGGAAACGAACCTTCCGAAAAACCGGCTCCTCGCCGGCCCGCAATGGCATCCGCTCGTCGTCCACCATGATCAACAATCCGTCGCGCTCAACGACCGGCCGATGATCCGCAAAATACAATGGCACGATCGGAATCTGCTCCAGGTGGATGTATTGCCAGATGTCGAGTTCAGTCCAGTTTGAGAGCGGGAAAATCCGGATCGATTCCCCTTTGTGCTTGCGGGCATTGTAGATCTGCCAAAGTTCCGGACGCTGATTTTTCGGATCCCAACGGTGGTGGGCGGAACGAAAGGAAAAAATCCGCTCCTTGGCGCGGGATTTCTCCTCGTCCCGGCGGGCTCCCCCCAGCGCGGCATCAAATCCATATTTCTCCAAGGCCTGCTTGAGCCCCTCGGTTTTCATGATGTCCGTGTGGATCGAGGATCCGTGCGTGAAGGGATTGATGTCCTGCTCGATCCCTTCCGGATTGATGTGGACGATGAGGTCCATGCCGGATTCGGCGGCCATCCGGTCGCGCAACTCATACATGGCGCGGAACTTCCACCGCGTGTCCACGTGCAGCAACGGAAACGGCGGGACCGCCGGATAGAAGGCCTTCCGGGCCAGATGCAACATTACGGCACTGTCCTTGCCAATCGAATACAACATCACCGGATTCGCGGTCTCGGCCACCACCTCCCGCAGGATGTGAAGGCTCTCGGCTTCCAGCTGTTGCAGATGGGTCATGCCGCTGCCCCCTTTCCTCCCCAACCTTCCGCCTGCCCCCGTCTCTCCCCTCCGCTCAAGACAGGCTGCCGCCTTTGGTCATCAGCGGGATTTTTCCACTGGTCCATGCAGAATTTCCTGGTCTTTTTCCCCCTCTTCACAGGCTTGCGCCTTCCCGACACGCTACCTCACCAAAAATTTTAATATCCAGGGCATCATCTTCTGCCCTTTCTCCATCCAGTGCTTGAGGCGGTCGATTCTCTCAAACGCGGCCTTGCGCTCCTTCGGACTCATCGCCTCCGCAAGGCCTTCCATCCGCTCAATACGTTGCAGGGATCTCTCCAGGCGGGGCCTCAACTCTTCCTTGATGAACGATGAGGCAAAGCGACTCAGTTCCAAGTCCGCCACATAGCGATCCCGACGCTCCCCAGGGGTATAAACCACCTTCACGGCCCCCACGGCTCTCAAAAGCTTCAACCCCTGGCTCGCCGCACCCAGACTGATCTGCAAACGCTCCATCAGGTCGTCCATCGCTAACGGACGCGTCGCCACAAACAGGAGCCCGTAGATCTCCCCAACCGATTTGGGCAGCCCAATCAACTTGAAAAAATTGATGAACATCTCGATCGCCTCGATGTCCAGCTCGCTTAGCCGCCCCTTCCCCTCCGTCACTGACTCGCCGGTGGAACTCATTGCCCAGAAGCCAACACCCGTTTCGCATTTGATTCAATAAAAAATGAAATGAATGATGACGCTGAATTTTCATGGGGGATGTCCTATCCGAGTCCGCGGTCTTCGACCTCCTGCTCGTCCCAACCGAGGAGGTGACCGATTTCGTGGAGGAGGGTGATGCGGACTTCCTCGGGGAAGGGATGGGATTCGTCCTGGGCGTAGCTGTGGATGTTTTGGAGCCAGAGGCGGATGCGGGCCACGGGGTATTCCTCGAAGTAGCCGAGGGTATCGGGTTCGATGCCTTCGGCGAAGTCCTGTTGGGACGGGTGTTTTTCGAGGAGCACCGGCACGTCGAGGAGAGCCTTTCGAACGGGTTCGGGCAGCTCGGCAATGGTTGCGGCGACTTCCGTCTCCGCAATTTTGAGGAGTTCCCGCCAGTCCATGAGGGGCAGCGTAGCGAGAAAATCTGAAAACAGAACTTTTGTTTGCGGGGAAGATTTCCGATACTCCGTCCCCACGATGTTGAATTCCGTCATTCAAGCCAATCCGCTCCGCGAGGGTCTGGGGAGCCGGACCGCTCCGGAGTCCTGCACGCTGGTCATCTTTGGTGCGACCGGTGACCTCACGCACCGCAAACTGATCCCCGCGCTTTACAATCTTGCGGCGGATGGAACCCTGCCGCCGGCCATGAGCGTGGTCGGCTTCGCGCGCCGCGACAAAACCGACGACGGATTCCGCGGGGAATTAAGGGAGGCGGCACGGAAATTTTCCCGTCAGGGGATCAATGAGGAACTCTGGACGAGTTTTGCGACGATGATTTCCTACCACCGGAGCGAGTTCCACGACATCACAGGCTACGAATCGCTGGCGAAACGCCTCGACACCCTGGACGCCACGATGGGGACGCGCGGCAACCGGCTCTTCTACCTGGCGGCTGCCCCGGATCAGTTTGAGGTCATTTTGGAAAACCTGAGAAAAAGCGGGCTGAACCAGGGGAAGAATGGCGGGTGGGCGCGCGTGATTGTGGAAAAACCCTTCGGCACCGACCTCCCGAGTGCCCGCCATCTGAATGACTTGGTGGAAGACGCCTTTCCCGAGGCAGACACCTACCGGATTGATCATTATCTGGGCAAGGAGACGGCACAAAACATCATGGTCCTCCGCTTTGCCAACGCCCTCTTCGAGGCGATGTGGAATGCCCGGTATATTGATCACGTCCAGATCACGGCCAGCGAGCCGCTCGGTGTCGAGGGGCGCGCTGGTTACTACGACAAGTCCGGCGCTCTCCGGGACATGGTTCAAAACCATCTGCTCCAGCTTCTGTGTCTCACCGCCATGGAACCGCCGACCGGTCTCGACGCGGACGCGATCCGCGATGAGAAGGTCAAGGTGCTCCGCTCGCTCCGGCCGCTTGAAGGGGCCGAGGTGGCCAAGCATGTGATTCGCGGACAATACGGTGCCGGAGCCATCAACGGCAAGCGGGTGGCAGCCTACCGGGACGAAGCCAATGTGGATCCCGAATCCGCAACCGAAACGTTCGTTGCCCTCCAGATCAATGTCGATAACTGGCGCTGGGCGGGAGTTCCGTTCTTTGTCCGTGTCGGCAAGCGCCTCCCGAAAGGCGGAACCGAAATCGCCGTCCACTTCAAAAGCGTGCCACCCGTGCTCTTCAAAGCCACCGGTGAGGCGGTGGATGACAATGTGCTCGTCATCCGCATCCAGCCGGATGAGGGGATCTCGCTGCGAATGAGCGCAAAAATGCCGGGCGCCAGTCTCCGCATCGAACCGGTCCGGATGGATTTCCATTACGGCACCAGCTTTGGAAAGGCGACGCCGGAAGCCTACGAGCGCCTCCTCCTCGATGCCATGAGCGGGGATCCGACGCTTTTCGCGCGTCGCGATGAAGTCGAGCAAGCCTGGAAATTTGTGGATGCCATCCACAAGGCCTGGGCGGAATCCTCCGAGGATCTGAATTTTTATGCGTCCGGAAGCTGGGGCCCCGCCGAGGCGGAGGATCTCATCAAACGTCATGGGGCAACATGGAGACGCCTGTAAACGAACCGGGTCTCCCGGTGGAAATTGGGCGGATTGACCGGGAGCTCAACCGTCTCTGGGAGGCGGGCGGCGACACGAAGGCCCGCGCCTCGCTCCTCAACCTGGTGATCTATACCGAGAATCCGGGGTCTCTGGCTGAAAATACGGATCTGCTTTCGCGCATCGCCACCCAACACGCCTTTCGCGCCATTTTGATCCTGGCAGATCCCAAGGCGCGGACTTCCGAGGCCCGCGCATGGATCAACACCCACTGCCACCTGGCCGGCAAGGACGGACACCAGATCTGCTCGGAACAAATCACCTTCCGCCTTGATGGTGAAACCGCCACTGCGCTTCCCAACATCGTCTTTTCCCACCTCGATTCCGACCTCCCCCTTTGCTTCTGGTCCCAGGCGGAATTCCACGAACCGCTGGACAGCCAACTTTGGGCGTGGGTGGACCGGCTCATTTTCGATAGCGCAACCTGGCAGCACCCCGCCGCGCAATTTGCCCTGTCCCGAAAAATCCTGTCTCTCACAAAAGGAAAAACCATCCTCTGCGACCTGAACTGGACGCGCCTCCACCACTGGCGGGTGGCTCTCGCCAATATTTTTGATCACGCTGCCGCCCTCGCCTGCCTGCCGGAGATCGCCCACATCCGCATCGGGCGCGCCGACACCGAGAGGGTCAAGGCCCTCCTCCTGCTCGGATGGCTTTCCGCCCAGCTCGGTTGGAGCCTCCGGTCTCCGGACCACCACCTCGTCAAAAAGAATGGGCATCGCGTTGCCTGGGAAATCTTTGACGCACCGGGATCCGGCATCTCGCTCGTCGAACTCTCGGGTGAGAATTTTCGCTTCAGCATCGAGCGCCCGGAAAAGGACGGTTTTTTCCACATTCGCATGCAATCTCCCGGCATCCCGGAACACGCGATCACCATCGGTGCCGGTCCGGATCGCGTCGGCACCACCCTGCTGGCGGAACTCAGCCGCGGCGGCCGACACCCCCTCTACGCCCCGGCTATCGAAGCCATCCGCCCCCTGCTCGAATCCCTGCAATGCCCGTAATCCGTCCGACCCAACGGATCGGACACCCAAGCACCGACTCCCCGGCAGACTGACCCCCAAGAACCTGTGAAAAAAGCGCCAGCTTGCGACGGAAAAGCGGCGACCTGCCGCGTTGCGGTTCGGTCACGTATGTCAGGGGATATGCCCCCCTCACCGCGCCTTGCAGTCCGCCATTTTTTTACAGGTTCTACGAAATTCGTTCCCGGAGAAACGCCTTGAGATCCGCGATGGCGATGCGTTCCTGCTGCATTGAGTCGCGATGCCGCAGCGTGACCGTGCCGGCTTTTTCCGGTCCGTTTTCTCCGACGGTGTCGAAATCCACGGTGAGGCAGAACGGCGTGCCCGCTTCGTCTTGTCGGCGATAGCGACGCCCAATGGCTCCGGACTCGTCGTAGAAGACATTCATGTCCCCCCGGAGGGATTGGACGATCGCCCGGGCGGCGTCCACAAGGGCTGGTTTGTTTTTTAATAACGGGAACACCCCACATTTGATCGGCGCCATCCGCGGATGGAAGCGCATGACGGTCCGGGTTTCCGCCTTGCCCTTTTCGTCCGTCACCGTTTCTTCGGAAAAAGCCTCGCACAGGAGGGCAAGCACCGTGCGGTCGGCTCCGGCACTGGGTTCCACAACATGGGGAACAAACCGCTCCTTGGTCGCCTCGTCGTAGTAGTCGAGCGGCTTGCCACTGTGCTCGATGTGCTTCGAGAGGTCGTAATCCGTCCGGTAGGCGATGCCTTCCAGCTCGCTCACACCAAACGGAAATTCGTATTCCAAATCATATGTCTTCTTCGAGTAGAAGGCGCGATCCCCGTCCGCAATGTCCTTGATGTGGATTTTCTCGCGGGGGATCCCGATGTCCTCATAGAACTTCAGGCGTTGTTCGAGCCAATAGTCGGTGAGGGCGAGCCCCTCCTCCGGACGGCAGAAATACTCGATCTCCATCTGCTCAAACTCGCGCGAGCGGAAGATATAATTTCTGGGATTGATTTCATTCCGGAACGCCTTTCCGATCTGGGCGATGCCGAACGGGAGTTTCTGGCGTGAGGTGTCGAGCACATTGCGGAACTGGACAAACATCGCCTGGGCGGTCTCGGGGCGGAGATAAACAAGGTTGTCATCGCTTTCGAGCGGTCCGGCGTAGCTCTTGAACATGAGGTTGAAGGCGCGGGGCTCGGTGAGATCGCGGCTTCCGCAGTTCGCGCAAAATTTGACGCCCTCTCTTTCCGGGAGCTGATCCGCGCGATGGCGCGCCTTGCACACCCGGCAGTCCACCATCGGATCAGAAAATGTGTCCTCATGCCCGGACGCCTTCCAGACCGCCCGGTTCATGATGATCGAGCCGTCCAGCCCCTCCATGTCGTCGCGCTCGCGGACATTGCGCTTCCACCAAAAATCCTTCAGGTTTTTTTTCAATTCCACCCCGAGCGGGCCGTAGTCCCAGAAGCCATTGAGGCCACCGTAGATTTCAGAGGATTGAAAAAGGAATCCGCGCCTCTTGCAGAGGCTCACAATTTTTTCCATGCGCTGGAACGATTCGTCTTTGGCCATAATCAGAATCGCCCATCAAACCCGACCGTCGCCGAGTCGTCAACGTCGCAAGCCATCCCCCAAATCCTCGCTCAAGGGTGGGACTTTGAAAAATCTTGAACGCCCGACGGGTCTGGAACCGAGAAGACCCACCCCATCGTCATCGACCCGCTGGTGCGATGGACGTTGGGAGTGAAGTGAACAATCCGTGTGCAAAAAACTCCGCGATCTGGTGATGCACGTAGCCGATTTGTTCGGATGTCATCTCCGGATAGATGGGAAGGGAAAGGATGCGGGACTGATGGGCATAGGCCCGTGGAAAATCTTCCGGACGATGGCCCAGGTGGGCATAGGCTTTGTAAAATGGGAGCGCCTTCGGATAGTTCAACACGGTCGCGATGCCCTGGGCTTTCAAGTGGGCCTGCAAGGCATCCCGGTGCTCCGTGCGGATGACGTAGAGGTGATAAACATGCGTCCTTTCCGCAGCGACAGCCGGAATCCGGATGTCGGGGATGCGACCCAGGACGTCATCATAAGACAACGCCACCTCGCGACGTCCTTCAGTCCACTTGCGAAGATGCGGGAGCTTGACCGAGAGGATTGCCGCCTGGAGACCGTCGAGTCGGCTGTTGATGCCCTCGATCTGGTGGTCCCCCTTGCCACCGTGGCGGGCATAGAGGCACGCCCAGTCGGCCAGCTTCTCATCATTCGTCACCAAGGCTCCCGCGTCGCCCATGGCACCGAGATTTTTCCCGGGATAAAAGGAAAACGTGGCCGCCTGTCCCATCGTGCCGATCTGACGTCCCTTGTATTCGGCCAGATGCGCCTGGGCGCAGTCTTCGATCACCCAGAGATTGTGCCGGCGGGCAATTTCCAGGATGGGATCCATGTCGGCCGACTGGCCGTAGAGATGCACGGGAATGATTCCCACTGTCCGGGGTGTGATTTTCGCTTCAATCTGGGCGGGATCAATCGTGAAGGTTTCTTCATCCGTGTCGCAGAACACAACGCGCCCGCCCGCCTGCGTGATGGTTTCCGAGGTGGAAATCCAGGAATGCGCCGTCGTAATGACCTCGTCGCCCGCCTGGATCCCCAAACCCTTCATGCAAATATACAGGGCATCCGTGCCGTTGGCACAGGAGACACAGCGCTTCACACCCACGGTCGCCGCAAATTCCTCCTCGAAGCGGTCAATGTGCGGACTGCGAATAAACGCCGAATCCCGGATCACCGCCGCAATCGCGGCGTCGATTTCTGGTTGGATGGTCAGATACTGGGCGTGGAGGTCAACGAAGGGGATTTTCATGAACGGAGAAAAATTGCGTCAGGAAAACCAGCAAAGCGGGAACGATCAGATTTTCAAAGGGAAAAAGCAAAGGGGCCAGTGGAGACTTGGGTTGGGCGCAAAAAAACATTTCCTCCATGACGCATCCCCCCGCGCCCGATCAAGGGGCAACGAGTTCGCGGGCGATCAGGGCATTGTGCGCTTGTTGAATTCCCTCCGGTTGGTCTATCTTCTGCGCCCCACGCACCATGTCCGAAATCTCCCGCCGCCGAACCTTCGCGATCATCTCCCACCCGGATGCCGGCAAGACGACCCTGACCGAAAAATTCCTGCTTTACGGCGGCGCGGTCCAACTGGCGGGGAGCGTCACCTCGCGCAAGAACCAGCGCGCCACAACAAGCGACTGGATGGAGCTCGAAAAACAACGCGGGATCTCCGTGTCATCCACCGTCCTCCAGTTCGACTACAGGGATTGTGTGGTAAACCTCCTCGACACGCCGGGCCACAAGGATTTTTCCGAGGATACCTACCGTGTGTTGACCGCCGTGGATGCGGCCGTGATGGTCATTGACGCCGGGAAGGGGATCGAGACGCAGACCCGGAAACTTTTCGAGGTCTGCCGACAGCGCGGCGTCCCGATCTTTACATTCATGAACAAGCTTGATCGTCCGTCCCGCCCGCCGCTGGACCTGCTTGATGAGTTGGAATCCGTGCTCGGGATTCACGCGCTGCCGATGAACTGGCCGCTGGGCGACGGCGCGGAGTTCAAGGGGGTCTATGATCGGAGCCGGCAATCCATGCACCTTTTCGAGCGCACGCCGGGCGGTGCCTACCGGGCGGCTGTCGCGGTGAAAGATATCCACGATCCGGTCGTTCGGGAAACCGTGGCACCGGATGTGTATGCGCGGGCTTGCGACGAGCTGGCCCTCCTCGATGGCGCGGGGGCGGAGTTCGATGTCGAAGCCGTCCGCTCCGGGCGGACCACACCGGTTTTTTTTGGGAGTGCAATGAACAATTTCGGCGTCCAGCTCCTGTTGGATTCCTTTCTCGATCTCTCCCCCTGCCCGGCGGCGCGCTGGAGCGGGGAGAGGAAGATCGCGCCGGAATCTTCGGCCTTTTCCGGATTTGTTTTCAAAATCCAGGCGAACATGAACCCGAAGCATCGGGACCGGGTGGCCTTCATCCGTGTGGTTTCCGGATGTTTCCGCAGGGACATGGTCGCCCACCATGTGCGCCTCGGAAAAACCGTTCGCCTCGGAAATTCCCAGCGACTCTTTGCCCGGGATCGGGAAACCGTGGATGAGGCGTGGGCGGGAGATGTCGTCGGGATCGTCGGGAATTATGATTTTTTGATCGGGGATACCGTGAGCGAAGATCCCGCGATCGCCTACCACGAGATCCCGCGGTTTGCGCCCGAGTGCTTTGCCTATCTCCGGAATTCGAGCACCGCAAAATTCAAGCGTTTCCGCGAGGGGCTCGACCAACTCTTGAAAGAGGGCGTCGCGCAGGCGTTTGAGTTGCCGGATTCCCTGCAGCGGATTCCCCTTCTCGGCGCGGTGGGGCCGTTGCAATTTGAAGTGATGCAATACCGGCTGGAGAGCGAATACAGCGCGGATTGTCGGCTGGAGTCCGCCCCGTGGCAACTTGTCCGCTGGCCGCTCGACAAGGCGACCAACGCCCCGTTGCTTGAGCGTCCCGATCTGCTGCTTCCCACCGGATGCGTGCTTGCGCTGGATTCGCTCCGGCAGTGGGTCGTGCTGCTCCCAAGCACCTGGACGGCGGGTTATTTGGAGGAAAAAAACAGCCGTTACGCCTTCAGCCCCACGCCGCCGGCTGCGCAGGCGGTGCGGTGACCGCTTTCTTCACTCCGCTTCCGAACTTCCCGCCGGAAGGGTGAGACGGGCCTTGGTGAGTTCGCCGAGAACCGCCGCCATTTTTTCCCGCACCCCGGGAATGAATCCGCGATCCTTGTGAAAGACGAGCATGGTAAGATCCTCTCGGTGGAAAAAGCTGATGACGCCTTTTTCGGTGTGGAGGGTGACCGCCGGCACCGTGCCGACTCCCATGCGCGCGGAGGAAGCCCTCATCGCCTGGAGCATGTCCGCCGCATGGGCGCTCATCGAGACAAGATCCACGCCGTCGGGGACATTGTGTGAGGCCACGACAAGGGATCCGTGGGCGAGGACGCAGGAATTGATCCCCGGCAGCCCACCGCAAAGCTCGATGACGCGCTTCACTGTCATGGATTCCTCGGTGAGGAACAACGCCTGAAGCGGTTCTTGTTCGATGATTTCCTGATTGGGAGGTTCGGCGGCGGAGAAATGCTCGGTCGGGAGCACTTGCACCGGCTCAACGGCTGCAACCGGCTCAACGGCTGCAACCGGCTCAACGGCTGCAACCGGCTCAAACGGCTGGGGTTCCTCCTCGGGCTGGCGCAGGGGGGGGGCTTCCTTCGACGGCTCAGTCTTTTCAGCCTCTGGTTCGACGGGAACTTCAACCAGATCCGGCACTTCCGGCGGGGGAATTTGTTCTGTCGGACTGACGGGATCCTGAGCGGACCGCTTCGGGGGGAGAGGGATGGGCGGGGCAATCGGGGACACCGCAGGCGGGGGCGACGGAACGGCGGGAGTTTTCTTGCGGAACAATGGCAGCCCCATGAAGGGGCCGGTGCGCCGCGGCGGGAATTTTGGGGAGGAAACACTCACTGGCTCGGCGGAGGGGGCGGCTGATGAGGGCTTGCTGATCGCCGGTTTTTTTTGTTCCGGCACGTTGGTGACCGGCGCGAAATCCGTGCTGGCCGGAGCTGCCGCGGGCTCGGCAGGCGGCGTGACGGGCAGGGGAATCGTCGGTAGGGAGAGTTCGGCTGACTGCGGTGCCGAAGGAGCCGGGATTTCAGGACTGGGGAAGGGTGTCGGTCGGAGTGTGAGGGGCGGGGCTGCGTCGGTTATTTTTTCGACAACACCCTCCGGCTCTGCGGGAAGATCCGGCGTTTTTACAGGGCTGCTTGCGTCCGCGCTCTCGGGTTCCGCCAATTTTTGGGGCTCGGGGAGGGGCTCCGGTTCGGGCTCGGGAATCAATTCCTCCTGATGTTCGACAAGTCGGTAGGACGCCGCCAGCTTGGAGATGGGCAGCCTGACAACGCCATCCGAGGCGGAGATCAGGTCGGGCAGGAGCTTGGCCAACGCCCGCAACGAAATCCGCGGAACATTTTTCGAGAGCACCTTTCCCGCGGGCAAATCCACAGTGAGCCCGACCGGCGGAGCGGATTTCCAATTGGCCTTGGGCACGCAGGGTTCGATGTCCGCCACTTTGAGTGTGAGCAACTCGGGGGGAGTCGTCCAATACCGGAATTTCGGGTTCAGGGAAGCTTTGGGCATTTCTTTCTGTTCATTCATCGCCACAGCCCGATTATCGCAGATTCCAATTCAAAGCAATCCTGTGGAATTTCTATTTACTCCGGACGGGCTCATCCCCGTCATTGTGCAAGAAGCCAGCCGAACCCCGCACCCGACGGGCCGCGTTTTGATGTTCGCCTGGATGAACCGCGAGTCCCTCGCGAAAACCCTGGAATCCGGACTCATGACCTACTGGAGTCGTTCCCGAAAAAAGCTCTGGCTCAAAGGGGAAACAAGCGGCCACACCCAGCGCGTCGTCCGTTGGTTTGTGGACTGCGACAGGGACGTCCTCCTGTTTGAAGTCGAGCAATCCTGCGGCGCCTGCCATACGGGATACGAAAGCTGCTTCTTCCAGGAGTTGGACCTCCAGGGGAATCCGCTTCCGGTCGCCGAAAAAAAACTTTTCGACGACACGGCGGTTTACAAAAAATAGTCGGCGCGTTTCGCGATGCCGAGCGGGGCGCGGGTTGTCCGCACCCCGTCCTTTTGCGTCATGGCTCAGGATGCCAAATCCGTGGCTGGCGTGGCGTCACATTTTTCGTTGAAGTCAATGTGGGCCTGCGGGTGGAGAGTGGAGATGCGCATCCCGTAGAACGAACGGATCACGAAGAAGAGTCCGACAATGAAGAAGATCAGGCCGATGCCGGCCGCAAGCCACCGCTCGGAGTTCACCGCGATTTCCACCGCGAGGATTCCAAACAGGGTCGTGAACTTGATAATCGGGTTCAGGGCCACCGAGGAGGTGTCCTTGAACGGATCTCCGACGATGTCACCAATCACGGTGGCATCGTGCAAGGGGCTGCCTTTTTGCTTCAACTCGACCTCCACGATTTTTTTGGCGTTGTCCCAGCATCCGCCGGCGTTTGCCATGTTGATCGCCATGTAGAGCCCGAAGATGGCGATCGAGATCAGATAGCCGACAAAGAAGATCGGGTCGAAGCAGGCGAACGCGAGGGTCAGGGAAAAGACGACCGCAAAGATGTTGACCATGCCATGCTGGGCATATTTCGTGCAGATCCTGACGACGGCATTGCTGTCTTTGACGGAGGCCCGTTCGGAGTCGCTGAGCTTGATGTTGCGCTTGATGTAATCCACCGCCCGGTAGGCACCGGTGGTCACCGCCTGGCGGGAGGCGCCCGCAAACCAGTAAACAACCGCTCCGCCCATCATGAGCCCGAGAATAATCCTCGGATCCACGATGCTGAGATTGGAAAGATCCGTCCAGCCGAAGTGATTTTTCAGCATGAGGATCAAAGAGAAGATCATGGTGGTCGCCCCGACCACGGCCGTGCCGATCAGCACGGGTTTGGCGGTGGCCTTGAAGGTGTTGCCGGCTCCATCGTTGTCCTCCAGCAGGAGTTTTCCTTTCGCGAAATCCGGAGTGAAGCCGAAGTCGCGCTTCACTTCCTCCTCGATGCCCGGGATTTGCTCAATGGTGGAGAGTTCGAAGACCGACTGGGCGTTGTCCGCCACGG
Source organism: Chthoniobacterales bacterium (assembly GCA_014879575.1). Classification (GTDB taxonomy): domain Bacteria; phylum Verrucomicrobiota; class Verrucomicrobiia; order Chthoniobacterales; family Terrimicrobiaceae; genus QYQL01. The sequence goes on from JACSRU010000150.1 coordinate 122,236, forward strand.
GACCATAGCTGTCCACGGCGATGGTCACGGGTCCCATCCCGAGCATGCCGAAGGCCACCAGGCCGAAGGCGAAGACCGCCGGAAAGGCCATGTAGTCACCGAGCGTGCCGAGGCTCGTGAGGTAGGCGATCAGCATGAGTGTCGCAAGAGCCAGGCCTTTCCAGAAACAGGAGAAGTTGCCCGCCACCAGACCGGAGAGAATTGTCAGTCCGGCCCCTCCTTCGGTGGTCGCGTTGACGACTTCGTGGCAATGCCCGCTCCGCGTGCTTGTGAAGACGCGGGTCAGCTCCGGGATGATGGCCGCTGCGAGCGTGCCACAGCTGATGATTGTGGAGAGTTTCCACCAGAGCGCGGGGAATTGCGGCGCGAGCATGAAATAACTCACGATGTAGCTCACCGCCACACACATCAGGGACGTCAGCCAGACGAGGATTGTGAGCGGATGCTCGAAATCAAAATGGCTGTGCTTTCCAAAGACCCCCTTCGTGATCCAGGAATTGATTTTCCACGCCAGCATCGAGGTGGGAATCATCACGATGCGCATCGCGAAGATCCACACGATGAACGTCCACATATATTGCGGCAGGACGGCGAGAAGGATAAAGGTGATCAGGGCCACGCCGGTGACGCCGTAGGTCTCGAACCCGTCGGCCGTGGGTCCGACGCTGTCGCCGGCATTGTCCCCGGCGCAGTCCGCGATCACCCCGGGATTCCGCGCATCGTCCTCCTTGATTTTGAAAACAATCTTCATGAGGTCGCTGCCGATGTCGGCGATTTTGGTAAAGATGCCGCCACAGATTCTCAACACGCTCGCGCCGAGGGACTCCCCGATCGCGAATCCGATAAAGCAGGCTCCCGCAAGCGCGGGCGGCACAAAGAGAAGGATGGCGATCATCAGCAACAGCTCGGTGCTGATCAAGAGCACGCCGATGCTCATGCCGGAGCGGGTCGGAATTTCCGAGACCGGCAGGGCGCGTCCCCGCAACGCGGAAAATGCCATCCGGCTGTTCGCGATATTGTTGATCAACATGCCGAACCACGCGACGGCAAACGATCCGCCGATGCCGATCAGCGACCAAAAGATGATCAGAGCCACCGTGGGAGCCTCCATGTGTTTGAGGAATCCAAAGTAATAGACCATCGTGGCGCCAATGAATATTTCCAGAATCAGAAGCAGGCGGCCCTGTTGGAGCAGATAGGTTTTGCACGTCCCGTAGATGAGGGACGAGATGTCCAACATGCTCTTGTGCGCGGGCAGCTTCCGCAGGCTCCGGCATTCCACCCAGCCAAAGAGCATTCCCAGCAACGCCACTCCGAGCCCGATCCACAGGATCATCTCGCTCGGCAGCGCGAATCCGGGAAATTGGAAAATCGCCGAACGGTCTGTCGGCAGGGCGAGATCGGACTCCCCGGCCCTGAGAAGTGTCGGACCGAGAAGAAGCGTGAGTGGAATAAGGCGTGTTAATTTCATAAGGAATGGGTGTGGATGGATTGCAGTTGAGAAATCGGCTTGGGAATTGATGAAAATGCGTTCGGACGTCCTGAATCACAAAAAATGAACCTTCCAAGCGAGACTGGAAGAACGCGGTCATTCATAAGACAAACTTATATTTGCGCCTCTCGACGGGTCAACGTCCATTCGGAGTTTTGTGCCAGAACCATGACTTCGCTCAAAATTTCCAAATCCGGAAGAATGCCGTCCGGGAATTGACCGGTTCCTGTCGCGTGGCTAGGCTCCCGGCATGCCATCATTTGACATTGTCTCGGAAGTTGACAAACAGGAGATCGACAACGCGGTCAACCAGGCGGTGAAGGAATTGTCCACCCGCTTTGACTTCAAGGGGAGCAGCGCGACGATCGAATGGATTCCGAAGGATTCAAAAATCGCCCTCAAGGCGGAGGATGCCACCCGGCTCAAATCCCTGCACGACATGGTCACGGCCAAACTTGCCAAGCGCAACATTGACCTCCGGAATGTCGAGCGCAAGGAACCCGCCATTTCACCGCTCGGCCACGCCACGCAGGATTTCCTCATCAAGCAGGGACTCGAGGGCGACAAGGCGAAGGAGATCGTCAAGGAAATCAAGGCCAAGGGGTTCAAGGTGCAGAGTGCGCTCCAGGACCGGCAAATTCGCGTGACAGGAAAAAGCCGCGACGAATTGCAGACGGTGATCGGTTTTTGCAGAAGCCGGGATTTTGGTGTCGCGCTGGGGTATCAGAATTTTCGGGACTGAGCCGCCGGTCACCCTCCCGCTGCGGGGATCGCCTTCAGGCGCGCACGACTTTTCGGCGCAGGGTTTCTTCCATGGTTGTGAGGATCAGCACCCAGAAGACCTGGATAAATACCGCAACCGGAATCTGGAGCAGCGGAGGCATGGAATAGACGAAGAGCACGCCGGGAACCCACACACACCAACCGGCAACGACCACGGGGAACACCTTTTCCAAGACAAAGTTCGCGCAGAATATTTTTGGGAAGGCGGATGAACGGAACCGGTGGTCCCGGAGGAGAAGCCACGCGGCAATGAGTGGGGCCGACACGAAGGGGCTGAAAAGCAGCTGATCCACCAGCAGTTTGAAGAAGAGGGTTTCCCAGTTGTGTCCGGTGCCAAACCACACGGATTGCATGCGATAGAGGAGATCCACCAACATGCCCATCACTCCCCAGAGCGGCACGGCTGTCAGGAAGAGCCAGAGATTTCGATGGGTGGCTTTTCCGGATTGGAAGAATCCGATCCGCAGAATCTCGGGCAAAAAGGCACCGGCAAAAACATACGAGACAAAGGCGAAGGCGTATCCGGCCTCGTGTTTGACGTGGGCGACATGACCGAGGAATTGCTTGGTTCCCTCGTGGGCGACATACAGGGAAAAGAAGACGAGCATCAGGCACTGGAGCAGGAGGCCCGGAAGCAGGTTGGCCTTTGCCGCCGCTCCGGCCATTCGCAGGGATTGCCGGAAGGTCGTCATTTGGGATCGAGAAAAAGGATGCCCGCGCGCCGCCGGGCATGCCGGTTTCCCGGGAGGCTCACCTTTGCGGGACCTGTGGCGGTATCCAGAAGCGAGAGCACCCGGCGGGTTTCCGCAAAACCCGGCTCGGGCACGCGATTCCGGCGCAGCCAGCGCAGGACGGTGCGATGGCGCAGGGCCTCGGACATTTCCCGGAGGCTGGCGCAGGAGAGGGACTTGGAGACTTCCGGCGTCAGGGAGTTCATCCATTCCTCCTCCTGGCGAAAGATGTGCGCCGCACGCAGAATGGCCTGCCGGTAGCTCTCTCCAAAGGCCTGCGAGATGGCCGGAATCACGAGATTCCGAATCCGATTCCGCATGTGGTGGGATTCCGCATTGGTGTGATCCTCGCGAAAGGGAATCCTGTGCGTGTCCACAAAGCCGTCCATGTCGGCGCGCGGAATTTCCAGGAGGGGCCGGAGGATGCGCAGACCCTTCCGGGTGGTGTCCGGCCTCATGCCAGCCAGCCCGGCGGCTCCCGAGCCCCGGAGAAAGTTAAAGAGACACGTCTCGATCTGATCATCGGCATGGTGGGCCAGGAGGAGTCGCGGGCAGCGCCGTCGCCGGGCGCATTCCCGGAAAAATGCCAGACGCAATTCCCTGGCGGCGGTCTCGAGGGAATGCCCGGCGTCTTTGGCAAATTGTTTCGTCTGGGCGCGGGCAAACTCGCCGGGGTATCCCAACGCCGTCGCCTGTTTTGCAACGAACGCCGCATCCCCGCGTGACGCCCTGCCCCGCAGCCCGTGATCCAGGTGACAGACGATGAGGCGGGAAAATCCCAGCCGCTTCAGGACATGGAGGAGGACCATGGAATCCCGTCCGCCCGAGACGCCGACCAGGAAAGGTCTGCGGAGCGGATGGTTTTTCATGGCCGTGGCGACGGCCGCTTCCACAGGACACGATGGAGGGGGGATTTGAGGTGGGATCAGCAAGGCGAAAAGGACATTCAGAGCGTTCCGGCACCGAAATACTTGTGGAGTGCCTCCGGGAGCGCGACCGAACCATCGGGCTGAAGTCCGGATTCGAGGAGCGCGACGTAGAGCCGGGCCAATGCCGTGCCGGATCCGTTGAGAGTGTGGCAGAATCGGTTTTTCGAGTCCTCGCTTTTGTGTCGCAAATTCATGCGGCGGGCCTGGTAGTCGCCAAAATTCGAACAGCTCGACACTTCGAGATACGCGTTTTGTCCCGGTGCCCACACTTCGAGATCATAAGTTTTTGTGGCGCCGAAACCGAGATCCCCGGTGCAGAGTTCGACCACGCGATAATGCAAGCCGAGAATCTGGAGCACCCGTTCCGCGTCGGCGGTCAGGGATTCCAGTTCGGCCTCGGAATTCTCCGCGGTGGTGATTTTGACCAGCTCGACCTTGTCGAATTGGTGCATGCGGATCAGCCCGCGGGTGCCGAGTCCCGCCGAACCGGCCTCGCGGCGGAAGCAGGGCGTGTAGGCGGCGTATTTGATCGGCAGGGAGGTCAGCGGAAGGATCTCCTCGCGGTGGAGATTGGTGACCGGCACCTCGGCTGTGGGGACGAGATAGAGTTCATCATTCGCGCACCGATATTGTTGGTCCGCAAACTTCGGGAGCTGGGCTGTGCCCAAAAGGGCCTCCGGCTTCACAACCAGCGGCGGCAGGATTTCCGTGTAGCCGTGCCGGGTCGTGTGCAGATCGAGCAAAAATTGGATCAATGCCCGCTCGAGTTTCGCCCCGGCTCCCTTGTAAACCACAAAGGCGCTTCCGCTGATCTTTCCGGCGCGCTCAAATTCAAAAAGTCCGAGTCGCTCGCCGATCGTTACGTGGTCCTCCACGCGGGTCAGGTTCGGCCGGGAACCCCATTCGCGCAGGACCGGGTTGTCGGCCGCCTCCCTGCCGACAGGCGTGGTGGCGGAAGGCAGGTTGGGGATGTTGAGCAGGAGTTCTCGCTGCCGGGCATCCCATGCGGTCACGGCCGCCTGGAGTTCCTCCATGCGGCTCCCGAAGGATTTTACCTCCGCCTCGAGCGCGGTGCTGTCCTGCTTGGAGGCGCGGAGTTTCCCGATTTCCTTGCTGAGGCGGTTGCGATCGGCCTGGAGACCCTGCAGTTTTGTATCCGCCGCACGGCGCTCGACATCAATGGCGAGGACATCGTCCACGGCGGACTCATGCCCGGGCCCACGCGTGGCGAGACGGGATTTTACGGCGTCGGAATTTTCACGAAGAAGTCGAATGTCGAGCATGGATTGGACAGAATGAACAAAATCGGCACAATGGGATAAGCAAATTTTCACATGGCAGCGCAATTCCGCGATTATTACCAAACCCTCGGGGTCTCAAAAACCGCCCCGGCAGACGAAATCAAGAGCGCCTTCCGAAAGCTCGCCCGCAAATTCCACCCGGATACCGCGAAGAACAAGAAGGAGGCCGAAGAGAAGTTCCTGTCTCTTATACACATCTGACGCTGCCGACGAC
>JACSRU010000136.1 GCA_014879575.1 Chthoniobacterales bacterium
AGATGTGTATAAGAGACAGATCTTTTTATGAAGCTATTAGTTCTATCAGTTGGTAGATATAGATGTAATTACAAGTGCTGACTATATCATTCATTTGGCTGGTGAGGGAATTGCTGAAAAGCGATGGACAAGTAAACAACAGCAAAAAATTTTACAAAGCAGAGTAGAACCAACTTCTTTTCTCTTTAATGTGTTATCTAATCATAAAAATCAGCTAAAGGCTTTTATTTCTGCTTCAGGAATTGGTTATTATGGCGCAATAACTTCAGACGTGGTGTTTACTGAAGAGCATATCAATCATTCAGATTTTTTAGGAGAAACGTGTATGTTATGGGAAAATGCTATAGATAAATTTAATGTTATAGGCATTAGAACCGTTAAATTACGTACAGGTATTGTTTTAGCTAAAGATGGTGGAGCATTGCCAAAAATGATTTTACCTTTTAAATTTGGTTTAGGAAGTGCTTTGGGTTCTGGCAATCAATTTATGCCTTGGATACACATCAACGATTTATGTTCAATGTATTTAAAAGCTATTCAAGATAATAACTTGAATGGGGCATATAACGCAGTGGTTGATGACGCTACGACCAATTCTATTTTTACTAAAAGCTTGGCAAAAGTATTGGGTAAAAGAATTGTATTACCAAATGTACCAAGCTTTGTATTAAAAATAATGCTTGGTAAAATGGCTGTTTTGCTTTTAAAGGGCAGTAGAGTAAGTAATAAAAAAATTAAAGATTCAGGTTTTTCTTTTCAGTTTGAAAATTTAGAAAAAGCCTTATCAAACTTAATTCGGTGAGTTGTAAAACCTATCTTTTAGGTTTTTTCGTTGTTGTATATCAACATCTTTTTGATATTCCCACTTGTTTTTATTTACTACAAATCCATCAAAACGATTTAATGCTGGACCATAATATTCAAAAACACCTTCTAAATTAGAGCTTGTTGGAACCAAGTAGTCAAATACGATGAGTTGTTGTTTTGCATCGAATTTTAGTGACATAACTGCTGTTTCTGAATAAGTAAAAATCACTCTTTTTTGTATTTTTTTCTCCATTTTAAAAACGGCAATGCCATTTTTTTTCATGAGATCGACCAATGTGCGAATTTCTTTGAGGTCCACGGGTTTGATAGTTGTTTTAAGGTGAAAATCCTGACACGCGGGTGTTGACGGGGTCAAGACTTTGGATGGGATGATTTGCGGTGTGCCTGCCGTTGTGTGCGGGGGGCATTTAGGACTTTGTGGCGCGGATTTTTTCCTTTTCTCGTTCGCGTTTTTCCTCCAGGCGCTGGATTTCGGAAGCGAGCTGACGCCGGATTTCGTCCTTCTCCGCCGGGTCCGCCTTGGCCATCTCGCCCTCCAGGAAGAGTTTTTTTTCCGCGAGGCGGGCATTGATTTCGCTGTCCACTTCGGCGATGGCCGCTTTTTGCCGGGGGGTGAGTGCCACGGAAGGGGCGTTTTTTTCGAGGCGGCTCATGGCGAGTTCGTAGGCGGATTTCATGGGGGGATTCTGCAAAAGTTTTTCCGGGAACGACAGAAAAATTGCACGTTTGGGCGGGAGGGTGTTTAGTGGTGGGCCATGGCACTTTTGCGGTTACTGAGCACGGATTTTGATGGCACGCTGATTGCGCATCCCTCCAGCGGGAGGTGTTCGCCCGCCTTTGCGGAGGTTTTGCGGTTGCATCGGGCAATGGGGGGGCTCTGGGCGGTCAATACCGGTCGGGGGTTCGATCATGCGCTGGAAGGGATTGGCATCTTTGGCGCCCCGTATGAGCCGGATTTCCTCCTCACTACCGAACGGGAGATTTTCCTGCGGACCGGGGAGGGGGACTGGAGGCCGGATGACCATTGGAACGAGACCTGCCGGCAACGGCACCAGGAACTTTTTTCGAGGGCGGACCACATTTTTTCGAAGATTCACGAACTGGCGGCGTCATCGCCGGACGTGACTCTCATTCACGAAGAGGGGGAATTGGTCGGTCTGCTCACTTCCAGCGAGGCGGTCATGGAGGAAATCGCCGGATTCATCCTTCGCGAGGCGGCCGATCTCCCGGAATTCCACTTCCAACGGAATACGGTCTATCTGAGATTCTGTCACCGGGACTACCATAAGGGGGCCGCGTTGGGCGAATTGTGTCGGAGGCTTGCAATCGGACGCGAGGAGGTCTTTGCGGGCGGTGACCATTTCAACGATCTCTCCATGCTCGATGGAAAATACGCCGCCTTTCCCTGTTGTCCCTCCAACGCGATTGACGAAGTGAAGTCCGTGGTGCGGTCAGCCGGGGGCTATGTCGCGTCCAACGTTGCGGCGGACGGCGTCGCGGAAGCCTGGAAGTTTTTCACAAGCCGCCCATGAAACCGGCCCTCCTTGCACGCCTTCAAAAGCGCCTCGGAAAATCCGCCGTGCAAACGGCTCCCCCGCCCGAGTTTTCCGGCGACAAGTGGTTTGCCCAAACCCGGCCCGACGTTGTGGTTTTTCCGTCCTCGACGGAAGAGGTTGCCATCGTGCTCCGCGAGGCCAGCCGGGCGGGCGTTCCGGTAACTCCCCGGGGCGCGGGATTTGGCTATGTCGGGGGATGCACCCCGGTCCACAAAGGCATTGTCCTCTCGCTGGATCGGATGAACCGGATCCGGGAAATCCATCCGAAGGATTTTGTGGCGGTCGTCCAGTCCGGCGTGATCACCGGCGACCTGCAGGCCGCCGCCCGGAAGAAGAATCTCCTGTATCCCCCCGATCCCGCCAGTCTCAAGGATTGCAGCATCGGGGGGAACATTGCGACAAATGCCGGAGGACCCCGGTGCCTGAAATATGGGGTCACGAGAAATTACATCCTGGGCCTGGAGGTCGTCCTGGCGGACGGCACGATCATTCGGTGCGGTGGACGCACGCACAAAAACAAGACCGGATTTGATTTGGTCGGTCTCTTTACCGGTTCGGAAGGGTTGCTGGGGGTCGTCACCGAGGCCACTCTGCGACTGATTCCGCTCCCTCCCGCGCGCGCCGCGCTTTCCGCCGGATTCTCCTCCATGCGCGCCGCCGCCGCCGCCATCCAGTCGGTTTTCTCCGGCGGATTTTTGCCGGCCGCCGTAGAGGTCGCCGATCGCTTCACCCTCGACGCCGCGAGGGCGTTCAATCCCGGCGCAAATTTTCCTCCCGGCCAGGCGCAGGTCATCCTCGAGGTGGATGGCCAGGCGTCCACCGTCCGCAGCGAAGCCAACGCCTTGGAAAAAATCCTGCATTCCTCCGGGGCACTGGCCGTTGCCAAGGCCACCACCCCCGAAGCCTGCGAAAAGCTGTGGGGACTGCGCCGGGTTTACTCCCAGTCCCTCAAGGCCACCGGTCTTAAAAAGCTCAATGAAGACATCGTGGTTCCCCGTGGACGCCTCGTTGACCTCGTGCGCTTTGCGGAGCGGCTGCAGAAGAAAACCGGATTTCCCATCGCCTGTTTCGGGCACGCCGGGGACGGCAACATCCACACCAATATCATGGTCGCGGACGCGGAGAATCCCGCCGTCCAAAAAAAATCTCGGGCGGCACTTGACGAACTTTTCCATCAGGTTCTTGCCTGGAAGGGATCCATCACCGGCGAGCACGGGATCGGACTGGCGAAGATGCCGTGGTGGGATCAGGCCGTGCCGCGTGCCACGCGGGATTTGCATGCCACCCTGAAGTCGGCCCTGGATCCCCGGGGAATCCTGAACCCCGGGAAATTTGTCGCCAGCCGTCCGCGTTGATTTCCTGACGGTTCCTTATCGGGGGTCGGCATTTGCCGCCCGGCGGAATTCCATCACGTTGATGGGCGGGAGATTCCAGGCGCAGAATTTTTGTTCTTCGAGGGCGAAGAGGTGGTCTTCCTCGCAAAGCTGGGTGCCGAGCTGGTAGGCGATGAAGCGGCTGTTTTCATCCATGGCGTCCGCGATACGGGTGAGGATGCGGCTGCGGATGGATTTTTTCAGGGTGGAGAACGGGATGCCCGAGAGGATGTAGTCGCAACGCGAGTGGCCGAGCCGGTCCAGAGCTTCGCGGAGGTGCAGGGCATCGGTCTCGAGGACCGTCACACGCCTGTCCTCCCGGAACTGATGTCGGAGATGGGAGGCAAATTCCGGATCCACTTCGAAGAGCACGAGTTGAGAGTCCGGGCTCATGCGCTTGAGGATTTGACGGGTGTGGCAGCCCTCGCCGGGACCGAGTTCGACGACCACGCGCGGACGGGAAAAATCCAGCCGGGAGGCGGTCTGCCGCGTGAGAAACGGCGAGCTGGGAACCAGGTAGCCGACCCGCAGGGGATTCGCGAGAACGCGCTTGAGGAAAAGAAGGCTCATGAACGGTGGGGGATGCGGCGGAGGGGAGTAAACATTTTCTCAGGTTCTCAGGGAATCTGCGCGAGAATTTCCTTTGCGCCCGCCTGTTCGTAGGCGTCGGCAATGCCAAGGAGGCGGGACTCATCCAGGGGCTTGCCGAGAAATTGGAGTCCCACGGGCAGGGAAGTTCCCTTCTCCTCCACGAGTCCGCAGGGAACGCTGATCCCGCAGATGCCGGCCAGGTTGGCGGCAATGGTGAAAATGTCGGCGAGATACATGCGGAGCGGATCGTTGACGCGCTCGCCGATTTTGAAGGCGAGATCCGGCGATGTCGGACAGACGAGGGCGTCCACAGTTTCAAAGGCCCTTGTGAAGTCCTGTCGGATGAGGGTGCGGACTTTCTGGGCGCGAAGGTAGTAGGCATCGTAGTAGCCACTCGAGAGCACATAGGTCCCGAGAATGATCCGACGCTTCACCTCGCTCCCGAAGCCCTCCTCGCGGCTCCGCCTGTAGTGGTCGAGGAGGTCGGTGGGATTTTTTGCGCGATGCCCGTAGCGGACGCCATCAAAGCGGGCAAGATTCGCGGAGGCCTCCGCGGTGGCGATGATATAATAGACCCCGATGGCGTATTCCGTGTGGGGGAGGGAAACCTCCACGAGTTCGGCGCCGAGTGTTTCGCAGGTTTTGATCGCTTCCTCGACCTTTGCTCTCACCCGCGGATCCATGCCATCCACAAAGTATTCCCTGGGAATTCCAAGGCGGATTCCCCGAAGGTCGCCGGTCATGCGGGAGGTAAAATCCTCCGGAGGCAGGTCGAGCGAGGTCGAATCGTGCGGATCTTTTCCCGCCATGACACTCAGGAGCGAGGCACAGTCGCGCGTGCTCCGGGCGAAGGGTCCGATCTGGTCCAGCGAACTCGCGAAGGCCACGAGGCCGTAGCGCGAGACGCGCCCGTAGCTGGGCTTCAGACCGACAACCCCGCAAAGCGAGGCCGGTTGGCGGATGGAGCCGCCCGTGTCGCTGCCGAGGGTGGCGTAGGCCATGCGGGCCGACACGGCCGCCGCCGAGCCACCGCTCGATCCGCCGGGAATCCGGGTGGGATCCCACGGATTTTTCGTGATCTGATACGCGGAATTTTCCGTCGAAGATCCCATGGCGAATTCGTCGAGGTTCAGGCGTCCAAAGGGAATGGCGCCGGCCGCCTTGAGCCTTGCGATCACCGTGGCATCATAGGGGGCCTTGTATCCGGCAAGAATTTTGGAAGCGCAGGTGCATTGCTCTCCGAGAACGTTGATCGCGTCCTTGATGCCGATCGGAACCCCGCCGAGCGGCTGGGAGACATCCGCCTTCTTCGCTGCGGCCAGGGCGGAGTCAAAGTCCCGGGCAAGGAAGGCGCCGATCTGCGGGTCCACCGCCTGGATGCGTGCTTCCAGCGCGCGCACGGCATCCGCTGGGGTGAAGTCTCCCTTGCGGAATCCGGCCTGGAGTTCGGAAATGGTCAGGTGAGTGAGATCGCCCATGATTATTCGAGGACTTTTGTCACGAGGACCAGGTTGTTTGCGGACTGCGGGGCGTTTGCAAGCACCGCCTCCCGCCGGAGCCCGGGTTCGACGGCATCCTCGCGGAAAACATTAAAAATCGGATTCGCATGGGCGGTCGGTTCGACGCCGGTGAGATCGAGTTTGCCGAGTTGCTCGACGTATTCGAGGACGCTCCCCAGTTGGGACTGGAACGTATCGGTTTCCTTGTCGGTGAGTTCGATGCGGGCCAGGCGCGCGACATCGCGGACATCAAGATTCGGGCTGCTCATGTGAACGCGTATTCCTAGCAGCTTGCGGGGACGGGGAGGAAGTCCCAAATTTCAGGATGGCTGGACAATCGGTTGGGACGGGCGGTAATACGCTCTCCGCAGGGCGGTTGCCAGAGCATCGGTTTTCACGGGCTTGCCAAGGCAATCGTCCAGGCCGGCAGCGAGGTATTTCTCCCGGTCTCCATCGAGCGTATTGAACGACATGGCCAGGAGCCAGGGGCGGCGTTCCTTGTGGATGCGGTGGATTTCGCGGGCGAGGGTGAGGCCATCCATCACCGGCATTTGGACATCCATGAGGACCAGGTCAAAAATCCCCTCCTGCAAGGCCGACAAGACCTGCTGGCCGTTGGCAACGATCTCGGGCCGGTAGCCGAGGCGCTCGAGCATCAGCCGAATGATCCGTTGGTCGGTCGGATGGTCCTCGGCAACAAGGATTCGCAGGGGGCATTCCCCGGCGATTTCCGGATCGGACGCACCGGGTGAGATGCGGACAGGAGGCTGGATGCCGGCGAGCGCATTGGTCATCGCCTCCTGCAGAGCCGCCGCCCGAACGGGTTTTGTCACAAAATTGTCGATCCGCAGATGTTTGAGACGCGGGTGGTCGTGGTCTGCCCGGGTGGTGAGAATGATGATCGCGAGGTCCGGGTGACGTGCCCGGAGTTCCCCGGCAATTGTCAGGGCATCCATTCCGGGTATCTGCGCATCGAGCAGGACAAGGTCAATCTGCTCGCCAGACTCCTCCGCGGCGAGTGCATCGGCGCCGTCCTGGACTTCCTGCGGGATCATTCCCAGGCTTTTGGCAAGTTCGCCGAGGATCCATCGGCATGTGGCATTGTCATCAATGATCAGAACATGTGTGCCGGAAAGGTTGTGAGCCGGGGGGGAGGATGCGGCTTGCAGGGGGGGCTTTACCGGATGGAGAGGGATGATGAATTGGAAGTCGGCGCCCTTGTCCATGACACTTGTCACCCAGATTTTTCCGCCCATAAGTTCTGTCAGTCGTCGGCTGATGGCCAGTCCGAGTCCGGTGCTGCCGCTCCATTTTGTGTTCGGAGCCTCCTCCTGGCTGAAGACTTGGAAGAGCCGGTCGCGGACCTCCTCCGGGATGCCCGCGCCGGTATCCTTCACCGAGAAGTGCAGGAAATTTTGTCCGCCCGGTTCCCGATGGGAGCGGATCCGGAGGATGACTTCGCCGGAGTCGGTGAATCTCACGGCATTGGTGACAAGATTGAGAAGGATTTGCTGGAGTCGGATTTTATCAGAGAGGATGACCTGCGGGACATCCGGTTCGATCCAGCCCATCAACTCGAGCCCTTTTTCGGAGGCCTGGGCGGCATTTCGGTCAAGGACCGTCTCCAGACAGTCCCGCAACCCGACCGGCTGGTTTTCCAACGGAAGCTGGGCCTTTTCAATTTTCGAAAAGTCCACGATGTCATTGAAGGTGGAAAGAAGCGAGGTGCCGTTGGTTCTTATCGTCAGGAGCTGTTCCTGCAAACCTTGAGGAAGTCCGGATTCCAGCAACAGGCCTGTCATGCCGATGATCGCGTCGAGGGGAGGACGGATTTCGTGGCTCATCGTGGCCAGGAAATCCGCCGGGGAGCGCCCCGCCGCCTCCCCCGCAGTCTTCGCCGGAGTCTGACGGGTCAACAGGGCGCCAAGGAATCGGGCCAAAAGTCGGACGAATTCGATCTCCGCCTCGTCAAACGGCCTTTCCCGGGCCGCACGGGAAAAAAATTCCAGGGTCCCGTAAAGGCGTCCGCTGACCAGCACGGTGGCGCCGAGGAAAGCTTCGTCCCCCCGGCTTCGCACGCAGGGCTCCACCGCAAAAACCGAATCCGACATTTTGGGAACGGCGACGACATCGCCTGCCTGAATGACAAACCCTGCGTGGCTGGCCGAAAGCGGGAGGGGTTCCGGGTTGTCCTTTGTGCGCGGGGAGTGTGCCTCCGGAATCACCCTGTCGCCGTCGAGCCTTTCCAGCACGGCCTTTTCAAAGAGGAGATTCTCGCGCCCCTTGTCGAGTGCCAGCGCGAGCGTTTCCGCGACATCGTTTCCGGGCAGTTCCACGATTTCCCTGAGCGCCTGTTGGAGGCGGATGCGGTGCGGGGCGGGTTGGGAATTCACGACCTGGATCGAGACGAACTTTGCCAAATTTCCGAGGGAGTTCGGAAACGGAACGGCAATCGCATCCCCCTGGCAGATGGAACCGTCTTTGGTCCGGAGGGCGATCTCTCCCCGCCAGGGTTTGACGTCGCGGAGGGATTTCCAAAACTCCGCCCAGAACGTATGGGAGGGGGTCTCGGAAACGAGGGAGCGCAACGGGCGGCCGATCAGCCCCGGGGGCTCGTATCCGGTGACTTCACAAAACCGCTCGTTGACAGAAGTGATGAGCCCCTCGGAATCGGATTCCACGACGAGCACAAATTGATCGATGGCGGATTTTTGGTCCGTCAGTGCCCGGAGCAAATCCTCCAGACGTTTGTTTTCGCTCCGGAGTTGATTTTCCGCAAGAGCCGTCTTTTGTTCGAAGCGCGAGAAGACCGGCAGCAGGGCCAGGGCCGTGAGCGCGCTCAGCAACAGGGCGTCGAGAATGACCTCCTCCCAGAGGCTCGCAGGTTCCGGCCAGAGATACGGAATGAGGATCCCCAGGACGACGACCTCCGCGCAGAACACGATGCCCAGGATGATCAGAAAAATTTTTCCCCAAGTCACGGGACTTCTCGGAGGGGTGTCCGGTGGTGTGGGCGATCCACTGAAGATCTGTGAAATCTGATTTCCCCCTGGCTCAGGCATGGGGAAAAATATCCGCCGGAATGCCCGGAGGGGCAACTTCAAACCTTGAGGCGTTCGATCTCCGCGCCCAGGGAATTGAGCTTGTCGTCAATGGATTCGTATCCCCGGTCAATGTGATAAACCCGGTTCACCTCGGTGACGCCCTCGGCCTGGAGTCCGGCCAGCACGAGCGCCGCCGATGCCCGCAGGTCGCTGGCCATCACGGGAGCTCCGCTGAGTTTTTCCACGCCGTGGATGATGGCCGTGCCGCCCTGAAGTTCGATGTTGGCGCCCATGCGCTTGAGTTCCGAGACGTGCATGAAGCGCTGCGGGAACACATTGTCGGTGACCACGCTGATGCCGTCCGTGGTGGCAAGGAGGGCGCACATTTGGGCCTGCATGTCGGTGGGAAAGGACGGGTAGGGGAGGGCATCGAGCTTGAGGGGACGCCGGGTGCCATTCGGGGAGATGGTGATCCGGTTTTTATCGGTCTCCACCTGGAAGCCCGCCTGCGAGAGGGAGTCCAGGACCGCGGTCAGGTGTCCGGGTTCCACACGGGTCAACGTGACCCCGTCCCCGCAAATGGCGGCGGCCACGAGAAATGTGCCAGCCTCGATGCGGTCCGGAATGACCTCGTGCTCGGCGCCGTGAAGTTCCTTCACCCCCTCGATGATGATCCGACGTGTCCCCGCGCCCTCGATTTTTGCGCCCATGGCGATGAGGAAGTTCGCAAGGTCCACGACCTCCGGCTCCTCGGCGGCGCCATCAATCACGGTGGTTCCCTCGGCGAGGACGGCCGCCATCATGACGTTGTCGGTCCCCAATACAGTCGAGCCAAACTTTCCGCGGAGCGAGATCGTCGAGCCGCGCAACTCGGGAGCGAGAACCTTGACGTTGCCCGATTGGACGCGCACTGCCGCCCCGAGGGCTTCGAATCCCCTCAAATGCAGGTCGATCGGTCGGTCGCCGATGATGCAGCCCCCCGGCAGCGAGACCGTCGCCTCCTTCTCGCGGCCGAGCAGGGGGCCCAGGATGCAGACCGACGCCCGCATTTTGCGGACAATCTCGTAGGGGGCTTCGGTGGTGACGTTTTCCGCCTTGACCGTGACGACTCCGCTCGCCCGCTCGACCTCGCATCCCAGCTCGCTGAGGATTGTCAGCATGTAGTGGATGTCGCTGAGATCCGGCACGCGGGAAATCACGCAGGGCTCACGGGTGAGCAATGCCGCCGCGAGGATCGGAAGCGCGGAGTTTTTTGATCCGCTGATGCGAACCGTTCCCTTGAGGCGGCGGTTTCCGTGTACGAGAATTTTATCCATGTTTTGCGAAGACGAATCTTTCGATGTTTTGATAGTCCCGGCGCGGGGAGATGTCCCGAAAATTATGGGCTTCAAGCAACTCGCACACGGACGAACTCTGGTCCTGCCCAATTTCCAGAGCCAGGATTCCGCTGGGAGCGAGGATTCTCGGTGCTCCGGCGGCCAGTCGGCGGATCAAATCCAGTCCATCCGCTCCGCCGTCCAACGCAAGGATCGGATCGTGGCCCACTTCCCGTGATAGGCCCGGAATGTCGCCCGCCGGGATGTAGGGCAGATTGGCGACGACGAGGTCCACCGGCCCCCGGATGTTTTCCAGAAGGTCGGATTCCAAAAATTCGACCTTTTCCGCGAGGCCGTGTCGTGCGGCATTTTCCCGGGCCAGAGCCAGCGCCTCCGGTGAGATGTCGCAGCCGGTGACCGCGGAGAGAGGCCGTTTCAAGGCGAGGCTCAGGGCAATGATCCCGCTGCCGGTTCCCACGTCCAGAATGCGTGGAAAATCCCCGGCTTCCAGGAGGAGTTCCACCAGATGCTCGGTCTCCGGCCGGGGAATCAGCGCCCGGGCATCCGTCACAAAGGAATACCCAAGAAATTCGACGTTTCCGAGCAGGTGTTGGAGTGGACGACCCTCGCCGCGTTGCCGGATGAGCGGACGCAGGGGAGCCCGCTCGCGTTCCCCCAGCGGACGCTCAAATTCCAGATACAACTCGATCCGGTTTTTCTTTCCGAGGACATGGGCCAGCAAGTGTTCCGCGTTCAGGCGCGGACTCTCGATCCCCTGTTTGGTCAGGTAGTCGGTCGCGGCGGTGAGGACTTCAAGGACCGTCATGGGCGCTCAACACACGGTGCGGAGGGATGGCCGTCTTCAGGAACCCCGAGGACGGATGGAAAATCGGATGACATCCGGCAGTCTTAAGCGCATCCCGGTGCGGGTTCCAGCTTTTTGGAAATCCTGTCAACCGCCGGCGGAGACTTGCAGGATTTCGATTTTGTCGCCGTCGCACAGCCTGCGGTCCGTCCACTCGGATCTGAGCAGTGCCACGCCGTTGAGTTCCACGAGGACGAGCGATTCGGGAAGCTGAAGCTCCGCCAGCAAAGCGACGAGGGTGTCGGCGTGCAGGTGGCGTTCCTCTCCGTTGATGGCAAGCCGCTTCATGCGTCCACAAGAATGCCCGCATCCCAATCTTTCCACACCGGTTCCAGGCCCATCCGGGCCAGCGTCCGGCCCATGGTTTTCGCGTCGCGCTCGTCGGAGATGGCGAACTGTTCGGTCGCGGCGGTTCCCCCGCTTCCGATGACCGGTTTGCCGCGGACTGTGAGATGGAGGGCCTCCCTTCCCTGTCCGGTGTATCCGCCGGGTTCCGTGTGGCTCCCCGCGCTCATCATCGTCACGCCGAGCGGGGCGACGATGTCCCGGAGGGCTTGCGATTCCCGGGTGCTGACCACGATCCCGACCGTGGGAAATGTCACGCGCAACGCGCAGAGAAGCTGGATGAATTCTCGATCCGGAAGCGGATGCCTGGGTTCGAACTCCCCGGCCGCCGGACGCAGACGCGGCATGCTGACCGTGATTTGTGACTGCCAGCAGACCCGCTGCAAATGTTCCAGGTGCGCCGCCAGTGCCAGGGCTTCTTCTCGCCAATTCCACAAGCCAAAAAGCGCGCCGATCCCGATCCTGCGGAAGCCCGCCATGTCACCCCGCTCGGCCGTGTCCAGCCGCCAATCAAAATCCTTCTTCGGCCCGTGCAGGTGCATGGCACGATAGGTCTCGCGGTGGTAGGTCTCCTGGTAAACGACCAGCCCTTCCGCCCCGGCATCAACCAGCGGACGGTAGCCGTCGGTCTCCATGGGCGCCACTTCCACGGAAATCCCCGGAACAAATGTCCGCAGCCGCAGGATGCATTGCGCCAGGTATTCGCCACTCACAAATTTCGGATGCTCACCCGCCACCAACAGAATGTTCCGAAACCCTTCCGCAACGAGGTGCCGGGCCTCCTTCTCGACCTGATCAACCTCCAGTGTCACCCGCTGGATGGCATTTTCCCGCGAGAATCCGCAATACGCACAGGAATTGATGCACTCATTCGAGAGATACAGCGGGGCAAAAAGCCGCATGGTCTTTCCAAAATGCCTTCGGGTCAGCGCTGCGGAGTGCCGCGCAAGTTCCTGCAGCCCCGCTTTGCTGGACGGTTCCAACAGGCTTTCAAACGCCCGCAGCGTGCGGGATTTGTTTGCCAGGGATTGCGCGAAGACTTCGGAAAAGGCCATGAAAAATAAGACTCGGTGGTTTGCCTGGAAAATACACGCCTTTCCGCGTTTATCATCAGAAATTCAAAAGCCGCCGGAGGTGGGCTTCCAATACCTGCTGACTCGCCCGCGACGTGTTTTTCGTGTTTTTTCCACTGGTATTTGTGAACATTCCCGCGCAATCTGTGTCCCTTATCCCAATGAGCAAATTTACCCTGTCCCTTCTCTCCCCGCTGGCCGTTGTCGCGATTGTTCTGACGCCAGCCTGCAAACCCGCCTCTTCCAATCCGGAAAATGCTTCCGGCAATCCGGCTCCCGCAGCATCACCTGTCGCCGCTCCCGCCGCCTCCAAAGCGGTTGCTCCCGAAGCAGACGCCAAGACGACCACCGCACCGGCGACTCCCGCCGCCACCTTGGAATTGAAGGACCCGGTGGCCACGGTCAATGGAGAGGCAATTTCCAAGGCACAGGTCGAGGAGGCGTTCAACGCCGCTGTGCAGTCTTCCGGCGTGAAGGCCGATGACTTGACGGTCGAACAAAAGTTGAGCGGCTACCGCCAGATTGTGGACGAGCTGATCATGGACAAGATCGTCGCGAAAGCTGCCGCCGCCGAAACGATCACGGATGCCGACATCTCGACCGAAATGGCCAAGCTCAAGAAGCAATTTCCTTCGGAGGAAGCTTTTGAAGCCCAGCTCAAGGAAGCCGGCCAGTCCCTGGACAAATTGAAGACGGCCCTCCGCACCATGCTCCAGCAACAGCACTGGATGCAGGGCCAAATCAAGGATGCGGACAAGGTTGCCGATGAGGATGTCAAAAAATTTTACGACTCAAATCCCGAGGAATTCAAAAATCCCGAGATGGTAAAAGCCAGCCACATCCTTTTCCTGGTGAACAAGGATGACACCGAGGAAGTCGCCAAGAAAAAGGAAGAGGCCGCCAATAAAGCCGCCGCACGCGCCAAGAAGGGCGAGGACTTCAACAAGCTGGCCAAGGAACTCTCCGAGGAACCCGGTGCCAAGGAATCCGGCGGGGATCTCGGATTTTTTGCCAAGGATCGCATGGTTCCGGAGTTTGCCGATGCCGCATTCACCCAGAAACCCGGCGACATCAGCGCACCTGTCAAAACCCAGTTCGGCTGGCAT
This sequence comes from Chthoniobacterales bacterium, assembly GCA_014879575.1. Lineage (GTDB taxonomy): Bacteria > Verrucomicrobiota > Verrucomicrobiia > Chthoniobacterales > Terrimicrobiaceae > QYQL01. Next base: position 13,597 of record JACSRU010000136.1, read on the forward strand.
GTCATCAAGGTGAGCGAGAAAAAGCCCGCCGGCACCGTGCCCTTCGAGGAAGTCAAAGACCAGATCGCCGCCTACCTGAAGAGCACCAAACAACGCGAAGCGGTGCAGGGCATTCTTAAGAAACTCAAGGATTCGGCCCAGATCGAATCCACACTGCCACCGGGGAACTAAACGGGAGTGGGCCGTCAGTCAAAACCCATCGCCGGAGTCATTGGACTCGGCATTATCGGCAGCAGGGTGGTCTCCGCTCTGAGGAGGAACGGATACCAGGTCTGGCTTCACAATCGCACCCCGCGCCCCGAACCGAATTTTCTGTCCTCCCCGGCCGAAGTGGCCGAGGCGGCCCGACATATTCAAATCTTTGTCTCTGACGGCCCGGCCCTGCTGTCGGTGGTAAAGAACCTGGCTCCGGCACTGACGCCCGAGCATGTGGTGATGAACCACGCAACCATCTCCCCGCACGAGACCAGGGAGGCCGCCGAGATCATCGCTTCACGACACGCGCATTTTCTCGACGCTCCGTTTACAGGCAGCCGGGATGCCGCAGCCCAGGGGGAACTCGTTTATTACATCGGCGGTGATCCCGCCGTGCTGGCAAAAGTGCTCCCGCTCCTTCAGGCTTCCTCGAAGCAAATCCTTGAGATCGGGGAAATCGGCCAGGCATCCATCGTCAAGATCGCGACCAATCTCATGGCTGCGTCCGCCGTGGAGGCTCTTGCCGAGGCTCACGCCTTGCTGGAGAGAAACGACATTGATCTCCGCAAACTCTCCCTGGCCCTGCAATCGAACGTGTGCCGTTCCCCGCTCGTGGACATGAAGACTCCCGTCATGATCACCGGGGATTTTGAGCCGCGGTTTTCCCTCAAGCACATGTTCAAGGACGTCCAGCTCGCCCTGGGACTTGCGGCGGAGAAGGAAATCGAGTTGCCGGCGGCTTCCGCCTTTGCGGGCGCCGCCATGGCAGGCATCCAGCAGGGATGGGGCGACTCCGATTTCTCGGTCGTTTCCAGATTTTACGGATTCCCCGGGCAAGGGCATGCCCTGCCTGATGCGCCACCGGACGCGCCGAGCCCCCAGCCGGCAGCCGCGAAACCCAATCCCACCCGCGGTTGGGGACTTTTCCGGGGCCGGAAGTGAACGAAACCTGCCGCGCACGGCTGCGGACACTTCTCGAATCCGGAGGCGCATTTCCTGTTGAGACCTCACGGATTTGCGTCCAGGGCCCGGACACGATCCGCTATCTCAATGGTCAGCTCACGATGGATGTCCGCCGACTTCCCGCCGGGCAGGCCCGGTCCGCCCTCCTCCTGACGGCGAAGGGTCGGCTGTGTGCGCCGCTCTGGATATGGAAAGACGCGGACGTCCTGATCCTCGAGGTTGGGGAGAGCCTGCTCCAAGAGACGCTGGACCGGCTGGAAAAATATCTCGTTGCCGATGATGTCACGCTTTCCGTCCTGCCGGATAATCCCCGGAGATTTCACATTTTCGGTGGCGGACCCTTTCCGGAAAATTCCCTGCGCATCCCCCGCCTGCAGGTCGAGGGGGTTGACGCCGACCACGTGCCCGAGGGCTTGCTCCTGGCCACACCCGATGAACTCGAGTTTCTTCACATCGTGCGCGGCATTCCCCGCTGGGGCCACGAACTCGATGCCCATACCCTCCCGCAGGAGGCCTGCCTCGAAACCCAATCGGTGGATTTCAACAAGGGGTGCTATGTCGGGCAGGAAGTTGTTTCCCGCCTGCAAAGCGTCGGACGGGTCAATCGGCGGCTGTTCGCCTTTGTGGGCCAACTCGCCCAGGAGCCTGCGGGACGGCTTTCCCTGGAATTGCCCGATCAACCGGGAAAGCCGGTCGGCACTCTGACCAGCCGGTGCGAAGATTTAGAGTTGGCGCAAACCCGCGCACTGGGTTATCTCAACCGTGAGTTTGAGACTTTTCATTCGTTTGCCGCCGTGGATGCCTCCGGCAACGCGCTTGGAAAATTCGACAAACATTCCATCCTGACCTGAAATGAAATTCCATCCCGCCTTTTTCCTGTTCGTCGCCGCCAGCCTGCTGGGCGCATACGCCGCCCCCCTCGGCCCGGATGTGGCCGTGCTCAACATCCGCGTCGGAAAGGCCAAGGAACTCCAGCGCGTCGTCATCGGCCTCTACGACGAGGCGACTCCCGGGACCGTTGCCAATTTCAAGGAACTCATCCGAAAAAAATTCTATAACGGACAGCGTTTTCAGCGGGTCCTGCCGGGCGCCCTCGTGCAGACCGGGGATCCCTCCAGCCGCCACGGCCAAGGTGACCGCACCGGGACAGGCGGCCCGGGTTACACGATTCCGGCGGAAATCAAACTCAACCATCAGACCGGGTCGGTCGCCATGGCCCGCCTGCCCGACCCCATCAACCCCGCAAAAAATTCCAACGGCAGCCAGTTTTACGTCAGCCTGAAACCCCTCCCCAAACTCGACGGCCAATTTACCGTCTTCGGTGAAATCCTCGAAGGACTCGATGTCCTAGAATACATCAGCAACCAACCGACAAACAGCAACGATTTTCCATTGCCAAAAATCGTGATAAAATCCATTGTCCTCGAACCGCGCGTCGCCCCACCGGCGAACCCGTCATCTCGCTGACACCGCGCGGGGCTTTTTCAAGGGTAGGTACCGAAGTGGCCAAACGGGGCGGACTGTAAATCCGCTGGCTTACGCCTTCACTGGTTCGAATCCAGTCCTGCCCACTCCCCTTAAAGCCTGATAGATAAAGGTCCTGTGGGTTTTTTTGGTTTTCTTCCTCGAATGACAGGAAGGGGTGAGGAAGAGACAGGAAAGGGTCAAAATCTTTCCCAAATCTTTCCCAGACTTTTCTGGGTAGAAGGTGACTGAAGAGGGTTGCAGGGAGGGATTCTTTATTGAGGAACGCCCGGCATTCAGCCGGGCGGCTAACGCGGGAAGAAGCAGGAAGGGTTTTCTGCGGGGAATCCCAGAGGAAAAATGTGCCCCGAAAGTGAAAAACGAGGAGGGGCAGTTTTCCTATGCGTGCTTTGGCCGGTGGTGGTGGCGTTCGAAATTATGGCCGATTTTCCTCCTGAAGCGGTCTCAGTAAAAATCTCTCACAACCCGAAGCCCGGAGGGCTTCTCCTTTTCGTGCGTTTTCTTTTTGGTGGAATCCGTAATTTTTCAATGGGGTTTCGGAGATTTTTTCTTGGGTGCGGGTTGGCTGGTGGTGAAGGTGTGTGAAAACACCCGTTTTCGCAACGGGTCTAGGCACAATGCCGTTCGGGAATTAGGCAAAAATTGGAGTAATTTCATAGCCGCAAGGACCGGTTAGATCGGCGTTTTCGATGAGCCGTGGCCAACTGCTCACAGGTTGGCGGACTTTCCGCGGACAGGAACGTCCTCTTCGGGGAGGCAGAACCGTCTGAGCGAGAATCTCCATCATCCGGGCGGTCAGG
>JACSRU010000147.1 GCA_014879575.1 Chthoniobacterales bacterium
GCCGGCAAGACGACGCTTTCGAGGATGGTCTTTCCCGGGTGGGCGTATTCCAATTTGGAAGTGCCGGAGGCGCGGGAGTAAGGGGATCGTCCTATCTTTTCCCTCCCCGCCGGGTCACCCCCGCGCACCACTTGCCCCGGGCGATCACCCGGGGCTTCTCGAACCCGGCCTTTATCAAGCCCGCGCACACCTCGTCGGATTGTTTGCGGAGCACTCCGGAAAAAATCAACCATCCTCCCTTGGGGAGTTTGCGGGCAAATCCCGGAGCCGAGGCGAGCAGCAATTCGCTGAAGAGGTTGGCGAGGATGACATCCGACTTGTGGAAGTGCCCGATTTTCCTTGCATCGGCGCTGGTGATTTTGGTGTTCCGGCATCCGTTGTTCCGCGCATTTTCCTTCGCGATCCGCACGCAGACCGGATCGAAATCGAAGGCTTCCACGGCCGAGGCCCCCAGCTTTTCTGCGGCGATCGCCAGGATTCCGCTGCCGGTCCCGGCGTCCAGTGCCCGCCATCCCTCGGGAAGTGTCCGGGCGACGTCGCAAAGCAGGCGCAGGCAGGTGGCCGTCGTCGCGTGCTCGCCGGTGCCGAAGGCCATCCCGGCAGGGATGAGCAGGGCGCCCGCCTTTTCCCGTTTCCAGGAGGCCTCATCCGAATGGATCCACAGCCTCCCGCGGATCGCAAGCGGCGCCCGGCGACGGGAGGGATTTCCCGTCCAGACATGGGGCGCGACCTTCGTCATACGTCCCCCAAAATTTTTGACCAGGGTCGTTGCCGTCCGCTTGTCGGTGAATGTCTCGATCTTCAGAGCCTTTGATTCCGGCCAGGTGATCATGGCAATGCGCCCTGGTCCCAGAAACCGCAGGCGTTCCTCCCAGGCGTCCTCCCACTTTTGCGAACTCAAACGTGTCCAGCGATACATGAAATTGATGTCCTCCGGCTCCTTGTTGCGTGCGGATCGGAAAGATTCGCTATTTTTCAGGAACTGAACACAATTTTTGCATGCCACGGTCAAAATTCCTCATCGCGTCCAGTGAAACCTCCGCCGACATGCTCTATGCCACGGGATTCCGGGCGCCGGATGCCATGATTTTTCTCCAGACGGAGGAGGAAAAGCTCCTTCTCCTGTCGGATCTCGAAGTGGATCGCGGACGGGCGCAGGCCAATGTGGACCGCGTGGATTCGTATTCCGAATTTGCGGAACGGGTGCAGGGACGAAAAAAAAACGCACCCACGCAGGCGGCTGTCCTCGCCGCCTGGCTCCGGGAAAACTCCTCGGAAAAGGTCATTGTGCCGGCGGATTTCCCCATCGGCATCGCCCGGGACCTGAAGAAGGAAGGGATTCGACTCAAGCCCTCCAAAGGGTTGTTTTTTCCCGGGAGGGAAACAAAGTCGCCTTCCGAGGTCCGGGCGATTGAGGCGGCGCTCCGGATTGCAGAAGCCGGGATGGCCCGGGCGATGGAGGTTCTGGCGGCGGCTGTTCCACGAAAGGACGGTCGCTTGTTCTTTGGGAGGAGGGTTCTGACATCGGAACTCCTCCGCGTGGAAATTGAAACGACGATTGTCCGTGCCGGGGGAGAGGCGAGGGGGGATACGATTGTTGCCGGCGGCGAGCAGGCCTGTGATCCGCATGGGCGCGGCATGGGGCCTCTCCGAGCCCGGGAGTTGATCATCATTGATATTTTTCCTCGGGATGCCCGCTCGGGCTACTACGGGGACATCACACGCACGGTCGTGAGGGGAGCGGCCTCCTCCGCCCAACGCAAACTCTGGGAAACCTGCCTGGCCGGACAAAAGATGGCTGCGGAGAAAATGAAGCCCGGCGTCCCCGGGGTCGGTATTCATGACGAGGTGAAATCGTATTTTTCCGAGCAGGGCTATCCGACCGAACGGCGGAACGGACGCTGGCAGGGGTTCTTTCATGGCACCGGTCACGGGCTCGGCTTGGAAATTCATGAGGCGCCGCGCTTTGCCGCCGCCACCTTTCTTCCGGGACACGTGATGACCATCGAGCCGGGGATTTATATTCCCGGACTCGGGGGCGTGCGCCACGAGGATGTCGCGCTTGTCACCGACCGCGGTGCAAGATTTCTGACAAAAGCTCCCAAGCCATTTGAGATTTGAGCTCCGGGATCGGAGGGGGAGGCGTTGGCGGAGCGGCGCCCACGGAGGCGCTTTCGGCGGGCTGCCCCCTCCTGCGGGAAAGAATTGTTTTTGGAAATCCAATGGGCATGATTCAAAAAAATGGGGAGACTGAGGAAAGAACTGGAGGAGTGGCCGAAGATCGTCTGGGAAACGCTCCTGACGTTTGTGGAGATTGATGGCGAGCAACGGGCGGCCTCCTTCGCCTACTATGCGCTCTTTTCGCTGGTCCCGCTCTTTGCGCTGATGCTGACGATCTGTTCCTCATTCTTTGATTCACAGGAGGTGGTGCAGACGGTGGAGCGGTTCTTCCCGATCGGCGAGCCGCAACAGGCCTTCATGTGGCAGATGGTGGAGTCTCTGGAGCGGTCCCGGGGCAGCGTGACGGTTGTCTCCTTTTTGATCCTGACGTGGTGCTCGCTGCGCTTTTTCCAGGCGTTGGTGCGCGGGGTAAACCGGGCGTGGCACACGGTGGAAATCCCGTGGTGGCAGCTTCCGCTCAAGAATCTGCTTATGATTGCCGTGCTGGCGAGCGCGTTGCTGATCGGGTTGCTGGCGCCCGCCCTTGTGCAGGGGGCAAAAAAGCTCGCGGTGACCTTCCAGGACTTTTTGGAATCCCAGATCCCCGGGCTCAACCTCGACGCGCTGGTCGGGCTCTTTGATCTCGGCCGCTACCTGCTCTCCGGCGGGGTTCTTTTCTATTCGTTCACCCTGCTCTACATGCTGGCACCGCGCCGCCGGGTCTTTTTCCGACAGGTTTGGCTGCCGGCGCTGCTTGTTACGTTCGCCCTGCAGTTCTGCCAAAACGCCTTCGTCAACTACCTCCCGAGATTCGTGAACTACAATGCGATCTACGGCACCGTGGGCATCATGATGCTCCTGCTGCTCTGGGTTTACGTCACAGGGGTCGTGATCTTCCTGGGGGCGTGCCTTTGCTCCACCGCCGCAAGGATTCACGGCGACGAGAACGCTATTCCATCCAGTTGAGGAAATTGAAATTCATCGAGATCATCACCGCGAGAATCACGGCGGATGACAGAAAGCCAGCCACAACCGCTGTGGCGGCGGAGAGGAGAATCACACGAATCTGACGGTCTTCCGGATCTTGGATGTCAAACATGGGAACGGATCATGCGGGGGAGCGGGGGATTTGTCAAATCACTCGTAACGCAACGCCTTCACGGGATCGAGGCGGGCGGCAAACCAGGCGGGAATCAGGGCCGCCAGCGAGCAAATCACAAACGCGCTCACACAGATGATCGCGACATCGGAGGGGACCACCTGCGCGGGAATTTCGCTGAACTGGTAGATGCCGCGGGGAAAAATTTCGATGCCGAACGTGGTGGTCAGAAACTCGCTGACCTGGTTCCGGTATTGAACCATGCTGATCCCCAGTGCCAGGCCCGCGATGGTTCCGAAGACTCCCACCACCATGCCCTGGGCAAGGAAAATCCCGATGATCTGGTGCGTTCTTGCACCGAGCGCCTTCATCACGCCGATCTCTCGCGTCTTCTGGACGGTCACCGTAATCAGCGTGTTCATGATCCCGAACGCGGCCACCAGGACGATGAACATGAGCAGGAAAAACATGACGCTGCGCTCCATGCGGATGGCATCAAAAATTTGCTTGTTCATGTCGATCCAGGTCATGGCAAAAGCGGGGGGAGTCAACCGGGCGTTGAGGGAGCTTCGCACTTCCGGCGCCAGATACGGATCGGTGGTTTTGAGGGCGAGGCCGTGAATGGCATCCCCGAGCGAGTAGAGTTCCTGCCCGATGTGGAGCGGGACCAGCAGGAACTCGCTGTCATAAAGGTAACGCCCGCTTTCAAAAATCCCGCTGACTTCGAGCTCCCTGGGAAGAATCATCTGCCGGAGAGTTTCTGCCGTAGCCGCTCCCCCGCCCTCCTTTTCCAAGCGGTCCAGCTCCTCAAGAATCTGGCCGAAGTTGCCGGGTGAGTAGATCGTGACCTTGTCTCCCACACCGGCTCCGAGCGTTCTCGCCAGTTCGGAGCCCAGCACGGTTTTGTCCCCTTCGAGGTCATAGCTTCCGTCCACGATGAAGTCCGCCACATTGACCACACCTTTTTCCAGATCCGGATCCACGCCGCGGATTTTTGGAGCCAGCCGCCGGTTCTGGAATTCCACGATCACGGGGCCCTGGACAAACGGCGCAACGGCGGTCACATGGGGCTCGCTTTTACAAAGGTCCATCGTGGCCGCCCAATCCTCCATCACTGCCTGGTTGCCCACGACCAAATGCGCGTCGAAGCCGATCACCTTGCGCCGGAGTTCCTGCTCGAAACCGGTCATCACGGAAATCACGAGAATGAGGACCATGATTCCCAGCGTCACACCCAGGATTGAGATGAGCGTGATAATGGAAAGGAAGGTGCGCTTCGGCTTCAAATACCGCAGCGCGAGAAAAAGACTGAAGTGATTCTTCAACATGGACGCCCTCCCGTATAGCAGCCCGCAGGCCGTCGGGAATAAATATCCTAGCCCAAGTTTTCCCCATACGCCATCCTGCCCCTCATGGAGGGCCATCCGCACCATCACCACGGCAGCCACGCACCGAAGTCCTTCGGATCGGCATTCGCCATCGGGATCACACTCAATACGGTGTTTGTGGCGGTGGAAATTTTGATCGGCCTGTGGGCGGGCTCGATGGCGCTCGTGGCCGACGGAGTCCACAATTTCGCGGATGTGATCAGCCTCATTCTGGCGTGGGTGGGCTATTGGTTCCAAAGTCGGCGTCCCGCAGGCAGATTCACGTATGGCTTCGGGGCGGTGAGCATCCAATCCGCTGTGATCAACGCAATCCTTCTCGTCGCCGGGGTCGCGCTGATTCTCTGGGAATCCATCCAACGCCTTCTCGAACCGGCTCCGGTCCCGGGCGGTGTCCTCATGGTCGTGGCCGGGGTGGGCATCCTGATCAACGGCGCCACCGCCCTCCTGTTTCTGAAGGGCAGCGAGGACGATGTGAACATCCGGGGCGCCTTCATTCACATGGCGGCGGACGCCGGTGTCTCGCTCGGTGTGGTGATGGCCGGTGGCCTGGTGCTCCTCACGGGCTGGACGATCGTGGATCCGCTGGTCGGCATCGCCATCGCTCTCCTGGTTCTTCTCGGCTCCTGGGAACTTCTCTCCGAGTCCATCAATCTGGCCCTCCATGCCGCCCCCCGCCGGATTGATCTCCAGGCGCTCGAGTCCTGCCTGCTCGCCCAATCCGGTGTCGTCGGTCTCCACGACCTGCACGTCTGGCCCCTGAGCACAAACCGGACCGCCCTGAGTGTCCATGTGGAAATCTCCGTCGCCACCGATGCCGATGACTTCGTCCATGAAATCTCCCACGTATTGGAGGAGAAATTCGGCATCCAACATTCGACGATTCAAACCGAGCGAAAGCCGGGAGGGTGTGGTCACGGGTGCGGAGTCGGGCACTGACCGGGCGGCTTCCCGGTGTCTGAGGATTCGGGTGCGCACGCCTTCCCCTGAACGAAAAACGTGACAGGCAGGCGGGAGAGGAGTTAGTTTGCAACTTTGAGGAGGAGGGGGATTCCCTCTTCCGCCACAATCAGAAACCCAGCTCCGGAATGGAGCGCAAATCACCCTCCCCGGAAATTCCCCGCCATGAAAACCAAACAGGTCATCAAAGCCGCCCACAAATTTTGCAAACCCTATCGCGTGACCGACGGAAAGGGATTCCGCCTCAAAAATGTGGATCCGGACGACACCCAGGGACTGAAGTCCGATGACAAGTCCCGGGCGAAGGATCTCTTGCAATTTGGGGTGGCGGCCCTGGCGGAGTTGCAGAGCAAACTCTACGCACAGGACCGCTGGTCGGTGCTGCTGGTCTTTCAGGCGATGGACGCCGCCGGGAAGGACGGCACCATCAAGCATGTGATGTCCGGCGTGAACCCACAGGGGTGCCAGGTGACTTCCTTCAAGGGTCCATCAAGCGAGGAGCTCGATCACGACTACCTCTGGCGTTGCAAAAAGCATCTCCCGGAACGCGGGCGAATCGGGATTTTCAACCGCAGCTACTACGAGGAGACCCTGGCGGTGCGCGTGCATCCGGAGTTCCTCGCCGCGCAGAAACTCCCGGAGCGATGCGTGACCAAGCACATCTGGGACGAGCGGTTCCAGGACATCCGCGCCTTCGAACGCTACCTTTCACGCAACGGCACCATCGTACTGAAGTTCTTTCTCCATGTTTCGAAGGAGGAACAAAAAAAGCGGTTTATCGAGCGCATCGAGCTTCCGGAAAAAAACTGGAAGTTCTCCTCGGCGGATTTAAAGATGCGCGGATTCTGGGACAAATATCAGGCCGCTTATGAGGAGACGATCCGCGAGACGGCCACCAAGTCCTCCCCGTGGTATGTCGTGCCCGCGAACAACAAGTGGTTTACCCGTCTGGTGGTGGCCGCCGCAGTCATCGAGGCTCTGGATTCGCTGGATCTGCACTACCCGAATGTTGATGACGCCAAACTTGCGGAACTCGCCGCCGCAAAGGATGCCCTGCTCGCGGAGAAGTAATCCCTGCGACCGGCGGAGTTGGGCGGGAGATCAGTCCGGCGAAATGCGGTTGCCATACGGGATGAACTTCCGTCGGTAGGCTGCCGCGGTCAGACCGCAGTGCATTTTGAATGCCCGGCAAAAATTTTCCGGATTCGCGTAGCCGACATCCCGCGCGATGGATTTGATGGGATCCTTGGTGGTCACGAGCCTGTGGCGGGCGGCCCGCATTCGCTCGAGAATCAGGTGCTGGTGGGGGGTCATGCCGACGTGCTTGCGGAATTGGGCATGCAGATGCGAGGCACTGAGTCCGAAGGCGGTCGCCAGATCCTCGACACCGAGCGGCTCGGCGTGGTGGCGCTCCATGTGATGCATGACGTCGGCGACCAGCGGCGGAAGGGCCCGGTGCCTTGCGCTTCGCCGGAATTCTTCCAGGCGAAAACGAAACTGACTCCAGATCAGATCCCCCAGAACGTCGTGATCGAGATCCGTGTGGTGAAAGGCAAAGAGAATCTCTTCCGAAAATCGCAGGGCTTCGCTGACGCTCTCCCATTGGAAAACCCGGGGCCAGACAAAGTGTCTCGCCCGTCGTTGGAGTCGGAAGCGGGCCGCCATGCAGGCATAATGTCCGTCGCCTGGTGTGCGACTGACGGTGGATTGCCCGGAGACGTGCGCAAAGATCGTTCCCGGACCATGAAGGTCCCTCCCATCCGGGGAATAGACCGCCCCCTCGGTGATCAGCTCGAATAACAGGAAATGGGGCGGAATGATTGCCGGATGGCTCGCCCCTCCGGGACCGCTCAGGTAGTGACCCACGCTTTCCAGGGCCGTCTTCATTCGCGCACCATAAATCATAGGTTTTGTCAGTTTTCCTTCGCGACGATTGTGCTACTATGGCGGCTCCAGTTCAAGAAACCCCTGTTTTCATCAACTCCACACAACCATGCTACCAGAAATCACCGTTCAACTTTACAGCGTCCGCGATCAGGCGGCGAACGACTACGAGGGCACCATCCGTGCCATAGCCGCCATGGGATTTGGCTGCGTCGAACCGGCCGGGTATCCCGGTTCGACCCCTGCCAAGGCCGCAAAACTTTTTCGGGAACTCGGCCTCAAGGCTCCCACCTGTCATGGCCCGCTTCCGGTGGGCGACAAAAAGAACGAGGTGATCGAGGAGGCGCTGCTCCTCGGGCACGAGGCGATCATCACCGGCTGCCCGCCGAACTTTCGGGAAAATTTCGCCTCCGCCGATGCGATCAAGGCCACGGCGGAACTGTATTGTGAGGCGGCCGCCAATGCCGCCGCCCACGGCCTGCAGGTCGGGTATCACAACCACGACTGGGATTTGCTTGATGTCGGCGGCGCGCCCGGTTACCGGATTTTTCTGGAGAACACTCCGGAAACCGTCCTGTGGGAGGCCGACATTTTTTGGGTGGCGAAAGCCGGACGCGATCCGGTCGCCTTTCTGAAGGAAATCGGACCGCGCGGCAAGGCACTCCATTTCAAGGATGGCGTGGTCAGTGCCACGGACACTTTTACCGAGGCCGAGACGGAAAGCGGCAAGATCATGGTGAGCGATTCCTCACCCTTTCTTCCCGCCGGCACCGGCCAGGTGGACCTGCAGGCCGCCGCAAAAGCGGCGACCTTCGCAAAATACATTGCCGTTGAACTCGACAGCTACACCGGCGACATGATGAAGGCCGTGCAGGAAAGCTACCACTATCTCACCAGCACAGGCATCGCCCGGGGCAATAAATAAGGAAATTCCCATGTCAAAAAAATCCAAAGTTCGCGTCGGCATTATTGGTTGTGGGAACATCTCCCAGGCCTACTTCAATGGGGCCAACATGTTTGAAGTTCTCGAGGTGGTCGCCTGCGCCGACCTGAATCCCGAAGCCGCCAAAGCCAAGGCCTCGGAAAATGGGTGCGTCGCCCAGACGGTGGACGAATTGCTGGCCAATCCCAACGTGGATCTGGTGATCAATCTGACCATTCCGGCGGTCCACGCCGAGGTGAGCCTTGCCGCCCTCTCCGCCGGCAAGCATGTGCATTGCGAAAAACCCCTTGCCGTCCACTTGGAGGACGGCAGGAAAGTTCTCGATCTCGCCAACAGCAAGGGCCTCCTCGTGGGCTGCGCTCCGGATACCTTTCTGGGAGCCGGACTCCAGACCGCCCGCAAAATGGTGGACGATGGATGGATTGGAAAAGTTTTCAGCGGAACGGCGTTCATGATGTCACGCGGGCCGGAGGCCTGGCACCCGAACCCCGCCTTTTTCTACCAGGTCGGCGCGGGTCCCATGTTTGACATGGGGCCGTATTATATCACGGCCCTCGTCCACCTACTGGGTCCGGTGAAGGAAGTCAGCGCCGTGACCACCCGCGCCTTCGAGGAGAGGATCGCCACCTGCAAGGAACATTTCGGAGAGAGGCTTCCGGTTTCCGTGCCGACGCACTGTTCCGGTTCGTTGGCCTTCCATTCGGGTGCGGTCGTGACGGTGACCATCTCGTTCGATGTGCACAACCACGGGCACAGCCCGATTGAGTTGTATGGCGCCGAAGGCTCATTGAAAGTGCCCGATCCGAATACCTTTGGAGGTCCGCTCGCAGTTTGGACTCCCACCAGCGGGGAGTGGCGCGAACAGGCACTGGCCTTCCCATACAGCGAAAACAGCCGCAGCATCGGCGCGGCGGACATGGCCTATGCCATCCTTGACGGAGGAAAACGAAAACACCGCAGCAGCGGGGAACTCGCCTACCACGCGCTGGAAGTCATGCACGCCTTCGAAAAATCCTCGAACCTCAAAAAACACGTCCCCATCGAGTCCAAGCCTCCGCAACCCGAAATCCTCCCGCTGGGTCTCATCAAAGGCCGACTTTAAAGAAGATACTTCCGAAAAAATTCGCGGGACAAATTTCCGCCCCAGCCGTGATCGCCGGGGAAGAGGTCCAGATGCAGGTGATCCCCGGCTCCGGCGGCTTGATAAATAGCCTCCACCTGCCGGAAACAGGTCAGGGCATTATCCACGTGGAAGCATTTGTCCTGCACACCGATGTCAATCAGGAGCGGGAGCGGAGCCAGCAGACCTTGGAGGTCGGGAAGGTCCACGAGCTTCAGCAGGCCGGGGGCGACCTGCATGCCGCAATAGTTGAGATCCCGAATGCCGAAGCGCTCCCAGAGATCGCTGTAACAGATGATTTCCGCCGCGCGAAACCGCGGATCAGTCAGGGCCGTCCAGAGCGTCATTGTGCCGCCCCCGCTCAGGCCCATGACGCCCAGGCGAGTGGCATCAATCTCGGGCAGGGTGACCGCGAAATCCGTCGCCGCACGGCCGTGTGCCAGGTTGATCGAGAGGCTCGTCATGCCGAGCATCGTGGCGTTGAGATAGTAGAGATTGCACCAGTCCCGGCTCGCGTTGTGATGGAAAAAATGCGGCTTGGCATTGTCGTTGCGCTCACCGCACCCGATCCAGTCAATGGCGAACGTCGCGAACCCGGCTTCCGCCATCTGGTGTCCGTAGTCGTAGTTGTGATCGGCAATGCTGCTGCGAATCGCGTCACTGGAGGCGTTGCCCATGACCGGTTCCTTGCCATGAAGACCATGCCCGTGCCAGCAGAGCAGACCCGGCAGCGGCCCTGTCGCTGATTCCGGCAGATTCACCTGCAGGGCGGCGGAACTATGCGGTGCCACGTCAATGAGATAGCGGCGCTTGCGGACGCCCCGGTCACTCCACTCCGCCACCATCTCGGCGTTTGGCGGCACAGCGGAAGGCGCCTCCCCAAGCGTGCCAAGCACCCGCGACAGGGCGGACGGCTTCCAATCCGCAAACGATCCACCAAACTTTTCAAAATGGTATTCAGGAATCTGCCCGGCGGCGATTCCCATGAACATCTTCAAGGGGCTGAAATTGCGTTCTTTCATGGATTTGCAGATCGGGAATTTTCAATCGGCTATCGCATGGTCCAGAAGAAATGTTGCGATGGCGCGTGAGGCGGAGGGTTTCTGGATGGCGGCGAGGTTTTTTTTCCATGCGTGCCAGATGTTGCCGTCGTTGGCGAATGCCCCCTCCACATGGTGAAGAATGTATTCCGGCGGTCCGGCGGCGAGGGCACCGATTCCGGTTTGCTCGATGAAGGCAATGTTGCCTTCCTCCTGACCCGGGACGATGTGGCTGACCAGAAACGGAATTTGCGCGGCGATGGCTTCCTGGACGGTGGCTCCGCCGGCTTTTCCGATGAAAAGGTGATGCGAGCTCATCAGTTCGGGCATTTGATCCGTCCAGCCGATCAGCTCACCTTTTTTCGGTAGGCCGGCGGCGGCGAGGGCGTCGTAGGTGGATTTGCGACGACCGGTGACAACATCCACACAGACATTTTTCAGTGGGGAAAGGAGTCGGAGCGTGGTGATCGCGCGGGCGGAGGTCCCGCTGGGGAAGAAGAGGATTTTCCACGGTTGGGATGCCTCCAGGGGGCTGAGATTCTCAAATTGGAGACCCACGGGAAAGCCCAGGACATGGATTTTTTGCTCTGGCACGCCGTCCTTTCTTAGGACATCCGCCGTATGTTCATCGGCAACGATGGAACCGTCGCAGGGACAACGATACCAGGCAGAGTTGATCAGGGTGGAATCTGTGATCACCGTGAAAAATGGGACTTTGAGGGCGGGGTCGGTTTTCCGAATTTTGGCATTCAGGAAGGAAAAGACCGGGTAGGTGGAAGCGATGACATCGGGGCGAAATTCCTGAATGAGTGACCGAACGGCGGCGGTCAATTCGGCCAGCATCGGTCCCATGCCTTCCACGACGCCCCGTCGGCTGAGCAGTTCGAAGACCACTTTCCATGCCCTGGGGTAGCGGTTGATGGCCATGGTGTAGCCGCTTTGCACCAGGCGGTTGACGAAGGGGTTGGTGCGTGTGTAGGGATCCGCGACGAGGACTTCCGCGTTGGCCCGGGGGTCGGCGAGGATCGCGTCCTGGATATTCCGGGCCGCCGTGTTATGGCCGTCTCCCATGCTCGCGGTGAGGAGAAGCACTCTGGTTTTTTTTGTAGGCTGGGAACTCAAGCTCATCGGTGAGTTTGCACAAACCCGGAACAGAATCAAGAATTCGGGAGCCGGATTTGCGCACAGGGCTTTCGGAAAGGAAATACTGGCATCCGGACATTTCCCGGTGTATCCAGAAGCCATGATGCATCCACTTATTGCCTTCTCGATGCCCGGTGGCCCGGAGTTGATTTTTATTCTCGTGATTGTTCTTTTGCTTTTTGGGGCAAAAAAACTTCCGGAGCTCGCAAGAGGGATCGGTCAGAGCCTTGGGGAATTCAAAAGGGCGCGCGAGGAATTCGAGCGCGAGGTTCACAAGTCCGCCGTCGAAGTCGAGGTCAAGTCGGCACCGGCGAAGGAACCATTTCAAAAGCCGGTTGCGGAGGCCCCCGCGCCCGCCGCCCAAGAGCCTCCGAAAACCGCCTGAGTCGCAGGCGACCGTTTTCCCCCCGCTTGAAACGGCATTTTTTCCGGGTTCCGGCACTTGTCCTTTTTCTGTGTGTCGGCGGGCTGTGGGCGGGCGAGATTGTTGTGGCTTCCTATAATGTGAAAAATTATCAGGGGCCGAGTCACACGGTGGGCGGAAAACCCGCCCCGGAAGCCGCAAAACCGGAGGAAGAGATTGCGGCCGTCCTCGAGGTGCTCCGCGAGATCGCTCCGGACATTCTGGGGCTTGTGGAGATGGGCGATGAGAGCGCGCTGGAAGATTTGCAACTCCGCTTGAGGGCCGCCGGTCTTGACTATCCTCACCGGGAGTGGGTGAGGGGGGCCGATGAGGAAAGGCACCTCGCTTTGCTGAGCCGCCATCCGATCATTGCACGAAATTCGAAGGATGATGTGTCCTTCGAGATGAACGGTGTCCGGATGCGAGTCGGGCGCGGAATTCTGGATGTCACGGTTCGGTTGGGAGAGGGCTATTCCCTGCGCTTGGTGGGGGCGCATTTGAAATCCCGCCGGGAGATTCCGGAGTTCGATCAGGCCACCATGCGGGCGAAGGAATCGCGGTGCCTGCGCGAGCATCTTAATGACATCCTGAGGACTGACCCTTCAGAGCGTCTCCTGCTTTTTGGGGATTTGAATGACACAAAGAACGAGTATCCGATCAAAGAGTTGATGGGGCACCCCAAAGACCCGTTTCGCCTGCGGGAACTCCCCCTTGCGGATTGCCGGGGAGAGCGCTGGACGCATTATTGGGCGGCGGCCGACACGTATGCCCGCATTGATTACCTGCTTGTCAGCAGGGGTCTTTGGCCGGATATCAATATCCAGCGCAGTGGGATCAGCGACTCCAAAAGTTGGAATAAGGCCAGTGACCACCGCGCGATCTTTACCACACTCACCATTCCCAAATCATGAAACCACGACTTCTGGCAGTCCTTCTGGCACTTTCTCTCCCCGCCTTCGCGAATCCCGATTCCGATTGGGCGGCAATTGTCGCGATGGATGCGGGTCCGAAAAAAAAGCCGGCATCCCGCGAGGAGGCTCAGATTTTGGCCAGGACGCATCTGGGCAAACAGAAAAAGCTGATCGAGACATTTCTGGCCCAGTATCCCTCGGATCCGAGAGCCTTTGATGCCCGCCTCCAACTGGCCGCCATCCTTGCGGCGACGGGGAACATGGACAAAATTCCGCAGCAGGTTGACGAGGCGATGCGCATCCTCGGCGACCTGGAGAAATCGCCGGGAGCTCCCCTGGAGAAGCGGGCTGATGCGGGATTTCGCCGAGCCTCACTGATTCTTCTGGGAGCGATCGGGAAGGAAGCCCGGATGCGCGATGTGATCATTGCCGCCGCCCGCGCTTTTGTTTCGAAATATCCGGGGGACAAGCGGGGGCCCCGCCTGTTGGTCGAGGCATCCACGGTTTGCGAAAACGATCCCGCTCTCAAGCGCAAGCTGCTGAACGAAGCCAGAAACCTTTCGAAAGAGGAGGCCTTGAACCATCGGATCGCGGATGATCTCGTGCGCCTCAATCTGCTCGACAGACCGTTTGCCTTGAAATTTTCCACCGTGCAGGGCGGCACATTCGACACCTCTCAGCAGAAGGGGAAAGTTGTTGTCCTTGTTTTCTGGTCGGCGGAGTCGCCGCACAGTCTGCTCTGGCTCCAGGGTTTCCGGAGTTCGGTGGCAAAACTTCCGCAGGCCGATCTGCGGATCGCCACCATCAGCCTGGACACCAACAAAAAGGCACTGGCCCAGAGACTCGAGGAGTTCCGTATCGAAAACTGGCCAACCCACTTTGATGGCAGGGGGTGGGAGAATTCTGTGGCCCGTCCGCTCGGCATCAATGCGATTCCCACCGTTTTCATTCTCGACAAATCAGGCGTTCTGCGGACAGCGAACGCGCGGGATGCCTATGAGGCCTGGATCACCAGGCTGCTCAAGGACTAGCCGGACGGGTGGCCGCCGGGGTTGCGCCGACTGCGAGCCGACAATGGGGAGGGTTCAGCGTGAGAGTTCCAGCATCCGGCGCACCGAGGATTCCGCCTTTACGCGGATGTCTTCCGGGATGAGAATTTCCGGTTGGAGGTTGGCCAGGCAATCGCGCAATTTTTCCAAGGTGTTCAGCTTCATGTAGCGGCAGTCGCTGCACGAACACAGCTCGGTGGGACCCGGCACGAAAATTTTGTCCGGCACCTCCCGGCGGAGTCGGTTGAGCATCCCGCTTTCGGTTACGATGATGAATTCCCTGGCCGGGCTGTTGCGGCAATAACTGATCATTTTTTCCGTGGAGCAGACTTCATCGGCCAAGAGGCGGACGGCCTGCGTGCATTCCGGATGGGCGACCACCCTGGCCTCCGGATATTGCTCCCGGATGCGATCAATGCTGTCCCTGGTGAACTCGACATGCACATAGCAACTGCCCCGCCAGAGATCCATCGGACGACTCGTTTTTTCCATGACCCAGGATCCGAGGTTCTGGTCGGGAACGAAGAGGATGTTCCGTCCGGCGGGTGTGGACTCCACGATCTTCACGGCATTTCCACTCGTGCAGATCACGTCCGCGATCGCTTTGACGGCGGCACTGCAATTGATATACGCGATCACGTAGTAATTTTTCTCGCGGTTGGCATCGAGGAATTCCTGCAGTTTTTCGGCGGGGCAGGAATCCGAGAGCGAGCAGCCGGCGTCGAGATCCGGAAGCACGACGGTTTTCGAGGGGCTGACAATTTTTGCCGTTTCCCCCATGAAGTGGACTCCGCAAAATGCGATCACATCGGCATTTGTCTCGGCGGCCTTGTAGCTGAGTCCGAGCGAGTCTCCGACAAAGTCCGCGAGTTCCTGGATGTCGGCCGTCTGGTAATTGTGGGCGAGGATCACCGCGTTGCGTTCGCGCTTGAGCGCAAGGACTTCCTCAACGAGATCTTTTCCCGTGGCACTCATCAGGCTTCTCCGGCTCGCAGGACGGCAAGGGCCTCGTCCAGTGTGGGCACATTTGAGACGGACGTCACAGGGGTCCCCTTGCGGGTGCGCCCGACGAGCCCGGCAATGACACCTCCCGGACCGAGTTCGAGGAAGTGGGTGATGTGAAGCCGGTCGATCAGATATTCGATGCTTTGAGCCCAGCAGACGCTGCCGGTGACCTGGTCGGCCAGCGTGCGGCGAATGGTTTGCGCCTCATCAACGGATGTGGCATCGACATTGCAAACGACCGGAACCCGGGGGGTGGCCAGGGGAGTTTCTTCGAGCGCGGTTTTGAGGGTCTGGTAGGCGGACTCCATCAGGCGGGAATGGAAGGCACCCGCGACGGTGAGTTCGACCGCTTTGCGTGCCCCGTATTCCTTGGCGAGCGAAACGGCGAGCGCGATCTTCGAGGTTTCCCCCGAGAGCACGATCTGTCCCGGCGAGTTCAGGTTTGCCACATCAACATCTGCGGCGGCCGCGAGGTCGCGCACGCGGTCTTCCGCTCCGCCGATAATGGCGGCCATGGTGCCTTCCGTCGTGTCGCAGGCCAGTTGCATTGCCCGAGCGCGCTTGTCCACCAGCCGGAGGCCGGTTTCAAAATCGAAGGTCCCGGCCGCCGCGTGAGCGGTAAATTCGCCGAGCGACAATCCGGCCGTCGCGTGAAAATCCAGTTCGGGAAATTTTTCCTTTACCACGGCTAGGCAGGCCAGGCCATGAACATAAAGCGCCGGTTGGCAGACGGCGGTCTCGGTGAGTTTTTCCACGGGTCCATCAAAGGCGATTTGCGAGAGGGAATACCCGAGGATTTCATCCGCCTGTCGGAACAACGCGGCGGCAACGGAAAATTCCGAGGCAAGATCCTTGCCCATTCCGACGGACTGGGCTCCCTGACCGGAGAAAAGAAGAGCGAGCTTTTTATTCATGATACAAAAGAATGCGCTGCCTTGCTGGCGGCAGCACGGAGGGATTGTGCCCCACGAGCAAGGTTTTCAGCAAGTCCGATTGCAGGGTCACTGATGGAAAAGCAGCGGGTAAAGAGCGCCTCCGCCGATTTTTCCACGCGTCCTCCGAAGGCCAGGCTGGGTTTTCCATGCTTTTTTGCGAGCCGGGCGAGCGCCCCCGGACCCTTGCCTTCGAGCGTCTGAGCGTCAATGGCCCCCTCGCCGGTAATCACGAGATCGCAGTCCGCCACACGGGCTTCCAATCCCAGGCGCTCCGCGATCCAATCGAATCCCGAAACAATTTCCGCGTTGCAAAATGTCAACAGCCCAAATCCCGTGCCGCCCGCCGCGCCTGCCCCGGGCGTGTGGCGATGGCTTGTGCCAAATGTCCTCTCGCAGGTGTCCGCAAACGCCTCGAGTTGGGACTCCAACAAAATGACATCCGCCTCGGTGGCGCCCTTCTGGGGGCCGTAGATCCGGCTGCAGCCCCGTGTTCCAAGCAGGGGGTTTTTCACATCGGACAGCGCGAGGATTTTTGGGAATACGGTGCCTTCCGGTGGCAGAATTTTAGTGATCGAAGCGAGGCCGCAGGGGCGGGGGATGAGCGATCGCCCCTCGCAATCAAAAAACTTCCACCCCAGGGCTGCGGCCATCCCGGCACCGGCATCATTCGTGGCGCTGCCACCGAGTCCGATCGCAACGAGCGACGGACCAAGGCGCATCGCCTCCCGGATCAACTCCCCTGTCCCAAACGTGGTGGCCTCGAGGATGTTCCGCCCGGTAGCGGGAATCCTCTCCAGTCCCGAGGCCGCACTCATTTCGAGAACGGCCAGACGTTCCTCCGGGATCCAAACAAACTCCGCCCGAACTCCCTGCCCCAGGGCGTTCGGGACGTTCACGCACTTCCGTTCCGCACCTGTCTCTTATACACATCT
>JACSRU010000160.1 GCA_014879575.1 Chthoniobacterales bacterium
CTTCGCTCAACCCCCGGCTGCCGAAGCTCAGATGCCTTTGGCATCATCCCAAAAATGGCCAAACACCAGATCCCGGGCACTTGTGCCCGGGATTCTTTTTTACAAGGGCAATGCCGTCAGCCGTCCACGTGATCAATCGCTTCCGATAGAGCGAGCCGAGTGCCTGCTTGAAGGCTTTTTTGCTGACTCCAAAAGCGGAGCGGATGGTTTCCGGCGGGCTGTTGTCGTTGTAGGGAAGCTGGCCGTCGGCAGATCTCAGGGCATCGAGGATTTGGTTGGTGATCGGTGCGACCCGGGCAAATCCGCTGCGGTCGAGCGACAGGTCGAGTTTGCCGTCCGGGCGGACATTTTTGACAAATCCCTCCGTCCGAAGGCCGATTTCCAGCGGTCCGGAGAGTTCAGAATCGTAGAGCATCCCCTCGTAAAGGTTGTCCACAACCGCCTTGTAGCCCAACGGGGTCCGGCTGGCGATGAGGAGCTTCACCGGATGGTCCCTGGCATACGCGGGCGGCTGACGATCAAACCATTTTCCCAGACGCGTGCTGGCCACGATTCGGTGGGATTTTTCATCCAAAAGCACACGGACCACGACCGTTTCTCCCACGGAGCGAAAGCCGCCCTGTTCGCGCCTCGGCAGGAGGAGATCTTTTTCGAGTCCCCAATCCAAAAACGCGCCGATCCCCGGCGAGATGTCCACGATTTTCAACGCCGCAAAGTCCCCGACCATGGCGTGCGGGGTTTCGGTTGTCGCCACCGGGCGATCCTCGGAATCACGATAAACAAAAACCTCGATGCCTTCCCCCGGGCGGGCACCCTCCGGGAGGTATTTGCCCGGCAGAAGGATTTCGCCGCCCTCTCCATCATCCAAAAAATATCCCGGAGGTCCTTCCCGGACGACCGGGAGCCGATTGCGTTGGCCAAGGTGCGCCATGCGTTTGTGTCAGCCGAGAATCTGGCGGATGTGCGGGGTAAAGAGACTGGGTTCGAGCAGGAACGAATCGTGTCCCTTTCCGGAGTGGACGGTGATCCAGGTGACCGGAATGTCGGCCTCCTCCAGCATTTTGACCAGGGAACCCTGTTCGCTTGGTGGAAACGAGGCATCCGAGTCGATGCTGAAAACAAGAAACCGCTGCCCCCTGCACCGGGCGAAAAGATTTTCAAAGTCCTCGACGCCCGCCTCCTGGAGCAGATCGAACCATTGCCAGGCATCGAGGATTCTCAGGTAGGTATTCGCGTCGAATCGGGAGACAAATTTTTGTCCCTGATGCAGGAGATAGGACTCCACCGGATGGTTCATCTCATACCATCCGAACGGCGGAGCTCCCTGGTGGCTGACCTCACCGCGCGCCCGGTCATGCAGATCCTCAAGGGACACGAAGGTTTTGTGGGCGATTCGCCGGGCGGCCGCGAGACCGTCCCGCGGAGGAGATTTCGGATCGTAGGAACCATCCCGGAACGCGGGGTCCAGTTCGATGGCCGTGATCTGCTCGAAGTTCATGAGACGTTGCAGGACGGTCGTTTCGGGGCCGCCCGCCATCGGGATCACGATCTTCACGCGATCCGGATGCCGTGTCGCAAGGCTCAGGCACAGATAGCCCCCGATCGAGGGACCGATCGCCGCATGGAGAACCTTGATGCGCAGATGATCGAGAAGGCGGATCTGCGAATCCACAATGTCTGCCACCCGGATGACTGGAAAATCCGCGCCCCAACGTCCGCGGCCCCTCCGGGAGACAGGTCCCGTCGAGCCATAGCAACCCCCAAGATAGTTGGCGCAAATGACGAAATACTTCCGTGTATCCAACGCCTTCCCGGGTCCGATGAAATCCTCCCACCAGCCCACACGCATTTCCTCGGTCCACCGTCCATCAAGGCCTGGAACATCCGGATTGAAGCCGGCGGCATGCTGACTGCCGGTCATGGCGTGAAAAACCAGAATGGCATTCGAGCGCGAGGCATTCAGCTTTCCATAGGTTTCGTAAGCCAGGGTGTAGCCGCGCAGCGAGGCGCCGCAGCGCATGCGAAATGTTCCTCCCGCATGAAAAAATTGCGTGCGGACGCGTCCGACCGATGGAGGGTTATTTCGTGGCATTGAGTGCCTGGTCGAGGTCCGCGAGAATATCCGTGATATTTTCGAGTCCGACGGAGAGTCGGACATAATCCTGTGTGGTGCCGGTCGTTTCCTGTTCCTCCGCGGTGAGTTGCTGGTGGGTGGTCGAGGCGGGATGGATGACGAGACTCTTTGCGTCGCCGATATTGGCGAGGTGGGAGAAGAGCTTCACCGAGTTGATAAATTTTTTCCCGGCTTCGAGGCCGCCCCGGATTCCGAAGCCCACAAGGCCTCCGAAGCCGTCGCGCAGATATTTTGCGGCGGTGGTGTGGTTGGGATTGTCTTCGAGACCCGGATAGGTCACCCACGCGACGGAGGGATGGTTTTTCAGATGCCGTGCGACGGCCAGGGCATTTTCCGAGTGCCTGCGAATCCGCAGCGGAAGGGTTTCGAGGCCTTGCAGGAATTGAAACGCATTGAACGGACTCAACGCCGCACCGATATCCCGGAGGAGTTGGACCCGAACCTTCAGAATGAAGGCGACATTTCCCATCCCGGGAACATTGCTGAGGGCATCCCAGAAAACCAGGCCATGATAGCTCGGATCCGGCTCGGTGAATTCCGGGAATTTTCCGTTGTTCCAGCGGAAGTTTCCGGAGTCCACGATCACTCCACCGATCGATGTGCCGTGGCCGCCGACATATTTTGTGGCCGAGAGGACGACAATGTCCGCGCCGTGTGCGATGGGCTTCACGAGTCCGACCCCGACGGTATTATCCACCACGAACGGGATGCCCGCCTCGTGCGCGATTTTCGAGATCGCCTCAAAATCCGGGACATCGAGCTTCGGGTTGCCGATCGTTTCGGCAAAGAGGGCGCGGGTTTTCGGAGTGATTGCCTTGCGGAAAGCGTCCGGATCTTTCGAGTCCACGAAATGAACCTTCCGTCCCAGCTTGGGAAACGTGTAGTGGAAGAGCTGGTAAGTTCCGCCATACAGGTTGTTGGCGGAGACAATCTCGTCCCCGACCTGGGTGACCCCCAGGAGCGCGAACGTTGTTGCAGTCTGTCCGGACGCCAGGGCGAGCGCCCCGGTGCCCCCCTCGATCGCGGCCATCCGTTGTTCGAAGACATCCGTCGTCGGATTCATGATCCGGGTGTAGATGTTTCCAAACTCTTTCAGGGCAAAGAGGTTCGCCGCGTGCTCGGTGCTTTTGAAAACAAAGGAAGTCGTTTGATGAATCGGAACCGCACGGGAGCCGGTTGTCGG
This sequence comes from Chthoniobacterales bacterium, assembly GCA_014879575.1. GTDB lineage: Bacteria > Verrucomicrobiota > Verrucomicrobiia > Chthoniobacterales > Terrimicrobiaceae > QYQL01. Next base: position 3,318 of record JACSRU010000160.1, read on the forward strand.
ATCGGGAACCTGGCCCGCATGCAGGGAGAGCGTTTCGAATTGATGTGCCATAAGGGAAGGACGATAGATGGTTTTTCAGAAAACTAAAGGGCAAGTCGCAGGCCACCCGAAATCGGGTGGTGATTTATCCGGGGAACTCCTTGGCGGCAGACTCCAGTGGGCGGGCATCCGGCCTGCCGAATTGCCGGAATCCAGCCTCCTGATTAGAAATCCAGAAAGTTGCGGAGAAGTTTTTTCCCCTCGGTCGTGAGGATGGATTCCGGGTGAAACTGGACCCCGTAAACCGGGAGTTCCCGATGGGCGAGCCCCATGATTTCTCCTTCTTCCGTCTCGGCCGTGATCTTGAGGCAGTCGGGCAGGGTGTCCCGTTTCACCAGGAGGGAATGGTAGCGGGTGGCCTCAAAAGGACTTGGAAGTCCGGCGAAAACATTTTCTCCGTGATGGTGGATCGGAGAGGTTTTCCCATGCATGAGGCGACCCGCCCGAATGACATCCCCGCCATAGACCTGCCCGATGCACTGGTGCCCGAGGCACACGCCAAGCAGCGGGATTTTTCCCCCGAAATGTCTGATCACCTCGCAGCTGATCCCCGCCTCGTTCGGCGTGCAGGGCCCCGGGGAGACGCAGAGCTTCTGCGGAGCCAGCGCCTCGATGTCCGGGATCGTGATTTCATCGTTCCGCTTCACAAGCACTTCGGCACCAAGCTCGCCAAAATACTGGACGAGGTTGTAGGTAAACGAATCGTAATTATCAATGACGAGAATCATGCATCCTTTCTGGCGCGGTCGATGGCGCGCATGCCGGCCATGGCCTTGTTGACCGTCTCCTGGTATTCGCCCTCGGGGGTCGAGTCCGCCACGACTCCCCCCCCGGACTGCACATAGGCGCGTCCGTCCTTGAGCAGCACCGTCCGCAGGGCGATGCAGGAGTCGAGATTCCCATCGAATCCGAAATACCCAACCGCCCCCGCGTAGGAACACCGTTTGCTTTTCTCCAGTTCGTTGATGATCTGCATGGCGCGGACTTTGGGAGAACCGGAAACCGTGCCGGCCGGGAATGTGGCGCGCATGACATCGTAGGCACTCCGCCCGCCCGCCAGTTTTCCCGAGACATGGGAAACGATGTGCATGACGTGGCTGTATTTTTCCACGGTCATGAAGTCGGTCACTTTGACGGTTCCGAATTCCGCGATGCGGCCGACATCGTTCCTGGCAAGATCCACGAGCATGAGGTGTTCCGCCCGTTCCTTCGGATCCGCGAGAAGTTCCGTCGCGTTCGCCGTGTCCTCTTCGGGAGTTTCCCCACGGCGTCGCGTGCCGGCGATCGGGCGGATTTCGACAAGCGAATCCGTGAGGCGCACATGCACCTCCGGCGAACTGCCCACGAGGGAGTATCCGCCTGGGCAGCGCAGGCAGAACATATAGGGGGAGGGATTCACAAACCGAAGGGAACGATACAGGTCCAGGGCATCGCCGGGGAATGCGGTCTCGAAACGTTGCGAGGGCACAATCTGGAAGATGTCTCCGGCCCGGATGTATTCCTGTGCGCGCTCGACCATCGCATGGTATTCCTCCCGCGTGGTGTTCGAGGTGCTTTTTGCCTGGGGCGGTGTGGTGCCCGTAAAGATCGGATCAAATGCCAGCGGTTTGCGCAGGGCTTGAAGGATCTGATCAATCCTTGCCGTGGCCGCATCGTAGGCCGCATCCGCTCCCCGACCATCCAGGAACGCATTCGCGACAATCTGAATGCGTCTCCGCTTGTGATCAAAGACAACCACCGATCCCGTGACTTGGAAAAACATGTCCGGGATGCCCAGTTCATCCTTCGGAGCCGGGGGAATCGTCGGTTCAAACCAGCGGACGCAATCGTATCCCAGGAAGCCGACCGCCCCCCCGCAGAACGGAGGCAGTTCCGGATTGCGGGCGAGCCGGTAGCCTGCCATCCAACGCTCCAATTCGTCGAGGGGATCCCGCGTGGCTTCCCGGGTGCTGGAATGGTTCTCCTCCGTAATGGTTACCGTTTTTCCGGAAGCGGTGAACGTGGCGTGGGCTCCGAATCCGATGAAAGAATACCGCCCGACCTGGTCATTTTGTTCCGCGGACTCCAGCAGAAAGGAAGGAGCCTCGCCGCCAAGCTTCGCGAAGGCGGAGACCGGTGTGTCCCCATCGGCAACAATTTCCGTCCAGACCGGCACCACCCGGGCGGATGCCGCCTGTTTTGCGAAGGCGGATCGCGACGGCTGGATCATGAAAACGAAACTTTGGGCGCCTGCTTCTCTTCCGGATTCTCAATCTGGAACAACTCTGCCGCCTGGAACTGGAAGATGCCGGCGACGATGTTCGTGGGGAAGATTTCGCGCTTCGTATTGTAGGCCATGACGGAATCGTTGTAAGCCTGCCGCGCAAAGGCGACCTTGTTCTCCGTCGAGGTCAGCTCCTCGGTGAGCTGCATCATGTTCTGGTTTGCCTTGAGGTCGGGGTAGGCTTCCGCCACCGCGAGAAGGCGTCCGAGCGCGCCCGTGAGTCCCGCCTCCGCCCCGCATAGTGCCTTCATCGCCTGGGGGTCGCCGGGATTCGCGGCAGCGAGGCCGCCGGCCGACTGTGCCTGATTGCGGGCCTGGATGACCGCCTCCAGGGTTTCGCGTTCGTGCTTGAGGTAGCCCTTGGCGGTTTCGACAAGATTTGGGATGAGGTCGTATCTGCGCTTGAGTTGGACATCAATTTGCGCAAACGCATTTTTGAAGCGGTTGCGCAGTGCCACAAGTCCGTTGTATTGGCCAATGGCAAAAAGTCCTGCAAGGACGACAAATGCGACGATCACCAGAAGGATTCCGAGTAATAGAGTAGCCATGCCTGTCACTTTGCGTTGCCGCCCGGTCCTGCGCAACTTCGAAAATCGCGGAGGGGCATGACTCAAAAGAGGGTTTGGAGATTTTTCCCCCTTTTTAAACCCCGTAGAGACAGAGAAATGCCGCTTCCGCGGAGTTCTAAATTTTTTCCGTCATGATGCAATCGCTCTGCCAGAGCTCCGATCGCCACCCGGGGCCAGATATTCCATCAGGAGGTTTTCCAGGTATTCCTGTCTGCCGCTGATTGGTTTTGGCTCTTTGGCGGCGAGAGCGATCTTTTCGAGTTCCCTGAAGCCGATTTTCTTCTTCTCGATTTCCCTGCCAAATCCCATGTCGAAGGACGCATAGCGTTGCGAAACGAACTCCTCGAAGACCCCGTCGGAGAGAATCCTGCGCGCGATCTTGAAGGCGAGGGCATAGGCATCCATGCCGCCGATGTGGGCGAAAAAGAGGTCTTCGATGTCCACGGAGGGACGGCGCAACTTTGCGTCGAAATTGAATCCTCCCGCACCGAGTCCCCCGGCCTTCAGGATGGATAGCATGGCGAGGGTGAGTTCGCGGATGTCTGTATTGAACTGGTCGGTATCCCAGCCGAGGAGCGGATCGCCGCTGTTCGCGTCGATCGAGCCCAGCATGTTGGCAGCGGCGGCGACCTCGATTTCGTGTTGGAACGAGTGGCCGGCCAGGGTGGCGTGGTTGGTCTCGATGTTGAATTTGAAATGTTTGGCCAGTCCGTAGGTGCGCAGGAATCCGATGCCCGTGGCCACGTCGAAGTCGTATTGGTGTCTGGTGGGTTCCTTTGGTTTTGGCTCGATAAGGAACTGGCCCTGGAATCCGATCTCCCGGGCATAATCAACTGCCATGTGCAGAAATGCGGCCAGATGGTCTTGTTCGCGCTTGAGGTTGGTGTTGAGCAGGGTCTCGTAGCCTTCACGTCCGCCCCAGAAGACGTAGTTTTCGCCATCCAGCTCGAGGGTCGCCTCCAGGGCTTTTTTGACCTGGGCGGCTGCATAGGCAAAGACGGATGCCTCGGGATTTGTCGAGGCGCCGCACATGTAGCGCGGGTTGCTGAAGAGGTTGGCCGTGCCCCAGAGGAGCTTCACGCCCGTTGCCTTTTGGAGTTGCTTCGCATGGGCGACGATCTTATCGAGATGCTTGTTTGACTCGCGAAGCGTGCGGCCCTCGGGCGCGATGTCGCGATCATGCCAGCACCAAAAGGGCGCGCGGATTTTTTGGAAAAATTCAAACGCGGCGTCCATGCGTTTCTTCGCGATGGAAACCGGATCGGTTCCCGTCTCCCAGGGACGCTGAATCGTGCCAGAGCCGAAGGGATCGGAGCCCGCTCCACGAAACGAATGCCAGTAGGCAATGGAGAAGCGCATGTGCGCGGCCATTGTCCGACCATCAACCAATTCGTCGGGGTTGTAGTGTTTGAAGGCCAGTGCGTTCTTTGAGGTGGGGCCTTCAAAAGGAATGGCTGAGCGGATGGTCGGGATGTGTGACATGGGATAAGAGCGATTGTGGATGGTGAACCCAGGAATTCGCAAGACGGAAACTGCGTTATAGGGTGCGGTGGCGGGGGGGGGAGCGGAAACTTGCCTGTTACTCAATAACCACGAGAGGCGTCTGTCGCCCATTCTGGAGCAGGAGCCTCAAAACTTTGCTGTGTCCTTGTGATCGGGTGGTGAAAGGAAAGTTTCCAGGAATGCAGGCAGAGCGGGGGCTGGGAAGGAGCGAGAGTCATGGAGGTGCCGAGCGCACCATTGGCCAGGTAGGCAGGATCTCCGCAGACCGGCAGACCGAGTTGCCAGAGATGGATGCGGATTTGGTTTGTGCGTCCGGTGCGTGGGCGGGCTTCGAGCAAGGATGTGCCGTCCGGCAGGCGTTGGAGGACTTGAAAATCGGTGTGGGCTTTGAGTCCGGTTGCCTCATCAACTTGCCGCGAGCCGATTTTCCCGGGCGCCGCACTGATCGGGGCGCCGCATGAAAAGGCATCCTGCGGCGGGTGACCCTGCACCCGGACGAGGTAGATTTTTTCGAGGCCTGCACCGGAAAATTGCGGGTGGAGGAGCCTGGCGAAGTGACGGGTGCGCGTCCAGACAACCACTCCCGTCGTATTGGCGTCAAGTCGGTGGGCGGGCCGGGGACGCTGGGGGGCATACGCGCAGGCGAGGAAATATTGCAGCGTATTTTTGTTGAAGCGTCCGCTCGGGTGCGTGGGGAGGGGAGCCGGCTTGTTGACGACGATGAGGGCTTCATCCTCGTGGAGAATCCGGATGTCGGCGGCGACATCCGGTTCCACAATTCCCGGCATATGGAAGTGATATTTTTCCCCGGCGCGCACAATCCGGGTTTCGTCTGCTTCGGCTCCGTCGGCCCGGGTGAACCGTCCTTTCCGGCAAAGCGTCTCCCATTTGTCCGCAGGATGATGGGAGAACGTCCGGCAGAGAAACTCCCCGAGGGTTTGTCCCTCACAGGAAGCCGGCACCAACACCGGACGAATGTTGTCATACGGCACGCTGCCGGGATTGGGCGCCGAGATTGCCCGCATCCTCGCCTCCCGGGCGATGATCACTGCGCGCATTTTCTCCGCCGGAGATTGGAAGCAAAACGGACAGGAGACCCCGGCGACATACCTTGTGTCCTTTTGTTCCTGTGCGGTCAGGGGTGACTGGCAAACGAAGCATTGGGTGGAATCGGTTTCGCGAAGTGCCGGATCAACTCCCACCCGCTGGTCAAAGACAAAGCATTCCCCCCGGTAATGGGAGCCACCGCATTCCTCGAAATATTTCAGAATGCCCCCGTCGAGTTGGAAGATGTTCCGAAAGCCCGCCTTTTCCATGTAGGGGCCGGCCTTCTCGCAGCGGATTCCACCGGTGCAGAACAGGACAATCGGCTCGGACTTCAATTCCTCCGGCAACTTTTGAACCGCCTCGGGAAAATGGCGGAAATGTTCGATGTTGAGATCAAGCGCCCCCTCGAAGGTGCCGAGCTTCACCTCGTAGGTGTTGCGGGTGTCGAGCAGCGTGACCGGACGTCCTTCATCGAGCCATTGCCTGAGGGTGGTGGCGGGGAGCTTGGGGGAGGTCGCCAGACCGGGATTGATGCTCTCCACCCCGAAAGCAATGATTTCCTTTTTGATCCTGACGAGCATGCGGGTGAAGGGTTGCGCCTCGCTCTCGCTGTATTTCGGCTGGAGATCCTGGAGGCCCGGGACGCGGCGGATCTCGGCCACGAGTTGGTCAACTCCTTCGCGGATTCCGGCAACGAACACGTTGATTCCTTCACGGCTCAGAAGAATCGTGCCTTTCAAGGCAAGCGCGTTACACATCCGAAGAAGTCGCTCCCGAAGGGGCTTCAATTCCTCGAGCGGGACAAAGCGATAACAGGAAATATTGGTGACCGGCATCGCGGGCACAATGTCGGATGACCCCGCCTGCCAGCAAGCGGCAACTTTTTTCAGAAAGGGAGGCGATTTTTATTCAAATTCGCCTTCGCAGGGACGAAGAGTATGGGCGATGCGCTCGATCTCCTGCGTGGTTTTGCTCCTTGCTTTCCTGCCCCGGGTCTTTGGCGGGCTCGTGTGGGATGTCACCCAGCGCGAGATCCATGTCCCGTTGGGACAGAAGGAAGTTCTCACAGAATTTCCCTTTAGAAATCCCAACCCAGATCCCGTGGAAATTTTATCCCTTCAGACATCGTGCGGATGCACTCTGGCCAGGGTGGACAAAAAGCAGATCGCGCCGGGAGAGTCAGCAGCAGTCCACGTCCGTTTTGACATCGGCAACCGCAAAGGGGAACAAATCAAGTCGATTATCGTAAAATCCTCGGATCAGATCCGCCAAGGCCTGATTCTTCGCGTGTGGATCCAGGATCCGGTTTCGTTCAGTGAGAAGGAATTTGTTTGGAAAGCCGGCGAACCGGGAGTCGGCAAGCCGACCCTGGTGGAGGTCCATTCCAGTGCGCGGATTCTTGGCGTCGAGTCATTGAGCGATCAATTTGAGGCAAGGTTGGAAGAGGTGAAGGCGGGCACCCAATATCGGATTGTGGCAACTCCGCGCTCGACCGCCGGACCGACGAAGGGTGCTATAAAAGTGCTGATTGCCGATCCCGGGAAACGTTCCGTCATCCTGCGGGCGCGGGTGGAAGAGTGAGCATGCTCCGCCTTGCCAGGGAGTCCGGAGTTGTATTGGTGGGAGCCCTTGCGGCTTTGGGACTGGGCTTCCTTGGCAATTCCCTTCGCAAGCACCCATTGCCGATGACCTATGAAAATCCGCAGAAACGACTGGTAAAACTCGTTGCGGGGGAGGGGGGAGAGATTGCGGAGCCGGGAGGATTGGATTTTCCGGAGGTGCAGGAAGCCTGGAAGGCGGGTGAGGCCCTCTTTGTTGATGCCCGCACCGCAGATTTTTTTGCGGAGGGACACATTCCGCGCTCGGTCAATCTCCCGCGTGCTTCCTTGCTCCAAAAGGGCAGGCTGCCAACCCTGCCGGAAAAGTCGCGCACGCTCATCGTCTATTGTTCCGGTGAGGACTGTGCCGACAGCAAACTGGTTGCGCAGGGGTTGCTTCTTATGGGATTCAAAAATGTGTCCGTCTATTCCGGGGGATGGGAGGAGTGGGAGGCCTCGGGATCTCCTGTCGAAAAATGATTCTCCGGATTTTTCTCTCGCTTGTTTTCGTTGTTGCCGGCTTTTTGAAGTTGCGCGACCCGCTGGCTTTCGCCGATGGGATTTCCAGCTTCCAACTGATCCCCGGGTGGCTTGTCAACCCGCTCGCCATGAGTGTCCCTCTCTTCGAGATCTTCACCGGCATGGGGTTCCTCGCACGGTCCACCCGGGGGGCGGCCGCCCTGGCCGCTTGCGGACTTTCCACAGGCTTTGTGGTCTTCCACCTGTCCGCACTCGTGCGGGGGATCGATGTCTCGTGCGCGTGTTTCGGAAAATGGGAACTCCTCTCGCTGCCGGTCTGGCTGGGCTCCTTGCGGGCAATTCTCCTCCTTGTTGCCTGTGTCTGGGCCTGCAGGGTCAGTCCCGATTCGCCGACTCCCAGCTTGAAAATGGTGGAGGAATCGTCCCCGCACGCGGATTGAAGGCAAAGCGGATGGGGCGGTTTTTCGACGCACGGACAATAGATGCGAAGCCCATACCCTCGACCCGATTTTTTCCAATTATCATTTCGCATTCATCCGACAAGTTGTTAGTATCAATTTCTCTTATGAAAGACATCCAAGGCGCTCTCTCCCAATTTCTCGATCAGGTTCAGCGGCGCAATCCTGGAGAGCCGGAATTTCATCAGGCGGTGAAGGAAGTGCTGGAGAGCCTCCGTCCGGTTCTTTCCGCGCGACCGGAGTTTATCGAGGAAGGGATTTTGGATCGTCTCGTGGAACCGGAGCGTCAGGTGATCTTCCGGGTTCCCTGGGTGGATGATCAGGGACGCGTTCGCGTAAATCGGGGATATCGCATTCAGTTCAACAGCGCGATTGGACCCTATAAAGGGGGGCTGCGTTTTCATCCGAGTGTCAATCTCGGGATCCTCAAATTTCTGGCCTTCGAACAGATTTTCAAAAACTCGCTGACGTCCCTGCCCATGGGCGGCGGCAAGGGGGGAGCCGATTTTGATCCCAAGGGAAAATCCGATGGGGAAGTCATGCGGTTCTGCCAGAGTTTCATGACCGAACTGGCCCGACACATTGGAGCGGATACCGATGTTCCGGCGGGGGACATCGGCGTCGGTGCCAGAGAGATCGGGTTTCTCTTTGGCCAGTATAAACGGCTGCGCAATGAATTCACGGGAGTGTTGACCGGAAAGAATCTGGGCTGGGGCGGATCGCTCATCCGTCCGGAAGCCACCGGATATGGAGCCGTCTATTTTGCGCAGGAGATGCTGGCCACCCGTGACAGTTCGTTGGAAGGCACGCGGTGCGTGATTTCCGGATCCGGAAATGTCGCGCAATTCACCGCCGAAAAGCTTCTCGATCTCGGCGCCGTTCCGGTCAGCTTTTCCGACTCGGATGGCACGATCTACGATGCGGAGGGCATCACACGCGAAAAACTCGAGTTTGTGAAAACCCTCAAGAATGTCAAACGCGGACGCATTCGCGAATATGCCGACAAATTTTCTGCGGAATTTCGGGCGGATGCCACGCCGTGGGCGATCCCCTGCGATTGCGTTTTCCCGTCAGCCACCCAGAATGAGCTGGATGAGGACGATGCCCGGACGCTGTTGGACGGTGGCTGCCGGGTGGTCTCCGAGGGGGCCAACATGCCCTGCACACCGGAGGCGGTGGACCTTTTCGTGAAGAAGGGAATCCTCTACGGCCCAGGAAAGGCTGCCAATGCCGGAGGCGTTTCCACTTCGGGCCTGGAAATGTCGCAAAATTCGATGCGCATGAGTTGGAGTCGCGAGGAAGTGGACGGGCGGCTCAGGGAAATCATGACAAACATCCACCGGAACTGCCATGAGACGGCCGAGACCTATGGGGCGCCCGGCAACTATGTCATCGGTGCCAATATCGCCGGTTTTGTCAAGGTGGCCGAAGCCATGCGGGATCAGGGAGTGGTCTAGCCGCAAGGTATGACTCCCCCCCCCGAATCCCTCACGACCGGCTGGTCCGCGCTCGATCAGGTTCTCGGCGGTCTTGCTCCGGGTGACAACGTGGTTTGGAGCGTGGATGATCTCGCCGATTATCAGCGCCTGGTGGCCCAACACGATGCGGCGGCCGCGGATCGCGGACGGCCCCGCGTGTATTTTCGCTACGCGACCCACGCGCCGTTACTCGATCCGCGGCCCGGCCTGCAAATCCACGAGTGCCACCCCGGCCAGGGATTCGAGCCCTTTGTGCGTCAAGTGCACGAGGTGATCGAGGCCAACGGACCCGGTGCCGTGTATAGCTTTGATTCGTTGTCGGAACTTTCCGAGAGATGGCACTCGGACCAGGCCACGGGAAATTTTTTCATGCTGACGTGTCCGCGTCTGAGGGATCTGGAGACGATCACCTATTTTGGGATCCTGCGCGACTCCCATTCCCAGATTGCGGTGGATGCCATCCGGAATACGACCCAGTTTCTTCTGGAGGTGTTTTCTCTGGATGGACGGTGCTACCTCCGTCCGATCAAGGTCCAGTATCGTTCGCGGCATGTCATGGACACCCTGCATGAACAGGATGGCGACCGCCTGCTTCCCGTGGAGGAGAGCGCGGTGCTGGCGCGCATCCTCTCCCGCGACCGTCGGCCGCGCTTCCATCCGAATCCCATCCTCGGCTACTGGCATCGCCTCTTTCGGGACGTGGAGCTTTACCTCGCCTCCAAAAACTTTTCCCCGGCGTCGGACGAAGCGGGAAAAATCCTGCTCCAGCGCGTTCAGGCCGCCTACCGGGTGCAGCGTTCCGGCATCGCTCCGCTTGTCGAAAAGTTTCTGACATTGGAGGATTTCTGGGAAATCTGGAAACGCCAGATCGGCGTGGGATCCATCGGCGGCAAGGCGCTGGGCATGTTGGCGGCGCGGGCCATTCTGCGCGATCACGCTCCGGACCAGGCCTCCCGCCTCGAAGTCCACGATTCGTTTTTTGTCGGAGTGGAGGTTTTTATCACCTTCCTGGTTCGCAATGGGGTCTGGTGGATCCGGGAGCGCCAGCAGGAACCGGAGGGGTTTTTGCAGGATTTGGAAGAAGGTCGCCGTCTGATCCTGACTGGCCGGTTTCCCAACGAAACGGTCCGACAATTTGAACGCATGCTCGATTATTTTGGCGAGATGCCGTGCATCGTGCGCTCGAGCTCGATCCTGGAGGATGCGCGGGGGAACGCGTTCTCCGGAAAATACGAGAGCATCTTCCTCGTCAACCGCGGCAGCACCGAGGAGCGCCTTGTCGCGTTGCTCAATGCCATCCGCCGGGTTTATGCCAGCGTCCTTGACCCGGAGGCGCTCCTCTATCGCCGGTCGCGCAACCTCCTCGCCAGCACCGAGCGCATGGCACTTCTGGTCATGCGGGTTTCCGGACGTCAGCGGGGACAGTATTTTTTTCCGCAGGCCGCCGGGGTTGGGCTTTCCTACAATCCGTATCGTTGGGATCCGGAGATTGATCCCGAGGCCGGCGTTGCCCGTCTGGTTTTCGGTCTCGGCACGCGGGCGGTGGACCGCTCGGACGATGACTACACGCGCCTTGTCGCCCTCAACACGCCGTTGCGACGTCCCGAGGCTTCGCTGGATGACCAACTCGACCACTCCCAGCGGAAGATGGATGTTCTCGATCTGGAGGCGCGCGATGTGGTTTCCCTGGCGGTTTCCGACATCGTCTCCCACTGCGGGGATTTTCCGGTGGATCTCTATGTGGACCGTCCCGAAGGGGAAGTGCCCTGGGTGACCTTCCGCCGTCTGCTTTCCAGCCCCGGGGTGATCCAGGATTTGCGGGTCATCCTCTCGGTGTTGGCGCGAATTTACCAGCATCCCGTGGATATCGAGTTTACGATCAACCATCTTCCGGACGGCACCTACCGCATCCACCTTCTGCAATGCCGCACCTTCCAAATCCAGAAGAATTCCCCGGCCGGGATTGACCCCTGCTCGGTGCCCGGTCGTCGCATCCTAGAAGCCCACAGCGCCATCATCGGTCTCGGCCGGGAATGCCCGATTCACGACGTTCTTTATGTTCCGACCGCCGCCTACGCCGCACTTCCCGAGCGGGAAAAACATCTTGTCGCCAAGCTCATCGAAACCCTGGTTCAGCGTCACGATTCCGCCCGCAATCTCCTTTTGATCGGACCCGGACGCTGGGGCACCAGCAGTCCCTCCCTGGGCATTCCCGTGCGCGCGGGGCGCATCGCCCTTGCCACCGTGGTCTGCGAAGTGGTTGCCATGCACGGGGGATTGATTCCCGACGTTTCGCTCGGCACGCATTTCTTCAACGACCTTGTCGAGCACGACCTCCTCTACATGGCTTGTTTTCCCGGAAAGGCGGGAAATGTGATTGACGAAGAATGGCTGCTGGGCCAGCCCAACCAAACCGAACGGCACCTCGTCAAGGCCAGCCATTTGAATGAGGTGGTCCGCTGGATTGACTGTGCCGCATGCCAACTCACCCTCCATGCCGACCCGTTTTATCAACACGCCGTGCTCAGGCTTCCGGAATAGAACCCCGGGTCGGCATTCCTTGTTGGCAACTTTTAATTCCCCGGCGTGAATTCTCCGGAGGGGGACAGAGTCGGAGAGAACCAAGTCGTCCAGCCTTCGGTGAGTTCGAGCTTTGCCCACCGCAGGAGCATGGGAATGAGATGGAGCGTATTTTTGCGGTCGAGGGTGAAACCGGTGAGGAGCTTGCGGCAGTTTCGGTTTTTCTTTCCCAGGCGTTCAAGGCGTCTGCGGCGGCGGGCGATTTTCGCAAAGCGTTTGTTGTAGCAACCCATGAGCAGGGAAAAGAGGCGTCCGCTGGGAGGGGAAAAGGGCGGCGCGAGGAAACCTTTCTCGCCCTCCCGGAACACCTGTTCCACGACTCCCCAGACGTAGAGGCTGTAGTCGAGTTGGAAGGCCAGACTGATCAGATCGAACTCCCCGAGGTATTCGTATTTGTCCTTATAGAGGGATTTGAACCAACGCTGGTGGCAGACTTGGAAATCCCGGTTGTGCCGGGAGATCAACTCCGCCATTTCCGCTCCCTGGAAGGATTGGGAAACCAGATGAGCCGCCCGGCTTGCGGTGAACGAAATCCAATCCATGCCCGGACTGTAGAACGGATCCATGAAGCCCGCAGCATCCCCCACGAGGGCAAACCCGTCCCCCGCAAAGGTCGTGGAATAATACGCCAGATTTTTACGCCAGTGCAGATCGCCTTCACAATATGTGGCGTCGCGGAGCATTTCTTCCGCCACCGGATGTCGCAGGAGGAAGGCCTTGAGTCTGTCTCCCAGGTTGCCGCCTTCGCGGGGGAAATCCACAAGCCGCTGATCGAAGACGATGCCGACACTGACATCGCCGCCCTTGAGCGGAATCCACCAACTCCACCATCCGTCGCCCACGATGTGATTTGTGGCGGTGTTCCTGATTCCGCAGGCAGCCCGCGACCATTCGGGAAATTTTTCGGCGAGTTCCCGGCTGTCCCAATCCTTGACGTCCTTCCATCGGGACCACGCCGCGGCCGTGGGATGTTCGGTGTTGGGTCTCCACCATCCTTCCTGCCGGGCGAGCAGTGCGGCCAGGCCGGAGGCGTCAATGACCCAGCGTGTGGAAATCTCCAGCGTTTGGGTTTCCTGGGTGACGGTGAGTGTTTGCGCTCCCCCCGACTGGAGGCGGATGTCGGAGACGATGGCCGGACGCAAAAGTGTTGCGCCCACCGCGCAGGCCCGGCGCAGGACCTCCTCATCGAAAGTCGCGCGGTCAATCTGGTAGGAGGGCATTCTGGAAAGATACCTTCCGCCGACCTCCCCGGCGTCCGCGAGGGATTTGACCTGTTCGTTGGCAAACCAGAAGCGAAGGCCCTGCTTCACAAGGTGGGATTCATTCAGGTAGTGGGTGAGCCCAAGCACGCGACCCAGAAAGTAGGTGCTGGCTTCCACGGTGGCTTCTCCGACCTTGCGGGAGAATGCCGCCGACTTTTCCACGATGAGAATGCGGAGGTCTGGATTGCTCCGCAACAGGAGGATGGCCGTGGAGGCACCGGAAAGCGCCCCTCCGATAATGACCACATCGTAAGTTTCCGTTTTGGAATCCATTTGGGCCCCATCACATAGCGGGATCAGACAAGTCCGGCGAACCATTTTCCTGCACAGGAATTCGGCGGGGGCACCTCTCCGATCCGTGCAGGTTCCAAGGCCAAAGGCCGACGATTCTCAAGCCCAGGCTGCAAGGCCTGGGTT
>JACSRU010000177.1 GCA_014879575.1 Chthoniobacterales bacterium
CGGGTTGTTCTTTCGAACAAGCTGTCTCGCTTCGCTCGGCTGTGTCGTCCGCCTCGGGCTGTGCCATCCTGCGGACCAGACGGAGCTGGTCCCTCCATGCGCGAAGCGTCTCTTCTGGAGGGATGACTTCCACTCTAGGGGCGCAGGGTGCTTGCCTTAAAAATCAGGGCCTTCTCCGGGATACGGGAAATCGCGTGCCCACATCCCCGCCCGCCAGGGCGGCGGCGATCTGGCCGGGCTTTCTCCCGTCAAGGATCGAGCACGGGATGCCGGAATCAACGGCAAGCCTGACAGCTTCCAATTTGGTTTTCATGCCTCCGACGGATTCCGCCCCCTTGTCCGGTCGGACGAGGCGGGCTGCGGCGGACAGATCGCGGATTTCGGAAACACGCTTTCCGTTGACATCCTGGATTCCGTCCACGCTTGTGAGAATCGCCAAATAGTCGGCCTTGATGAGTTGGGCGACCTCGGCGGAAAGCCGGTCATTGTCACCGAAACGCAATTCCTCCACCGCCACCGAGTCATTCTCATTGATGACCGGAACCACGGGTCCGGACTTCAGAAGCCAATGGAGAGTGTTCCTGGCGTTGGCGCGACGAATCCGGCTGTCTATATCGTCATGGGTCAGAAGGAGCTGGGCCACATTCCTGCCGAAGGTGCGAAAGGATGCCGCATACAACCGCATCAATTCCGGTTGACCCGCTGCGGCACAGGCCTGCTTGCCCGGGAGGTCATCCGGACGGCGGGATAGTCCGAGCACGCGGACCCCGGCGGCAATCGCTGCGCTGCTCACAAGGACGCACGAAATGCCGGATTCCTGAAGGGCGGTCACTTCCTGCGCGATGCGGCGGAACTGCGCGGTTTCCAGGGCGCGACCGCTCCGCGAAAGAACCCCGGTGCCGAGTTTGATGACAAGTCGTTTCATTTATTTTGAGGCGATCATTTCCAAAAATCCGCTCTCCAGGGCAAGTCCTTCCTGAACTCCGCGGGCCAGCAGATCACGCGTGCGCTCCAACGCGGAGAGCCGGCGGAAAAGCACCTCCGGCGGATTGGATTTCGCAAGATGGAGAATGGCCTCCGGGGAGGTGGCGGCGGGAAGTTGGTGGTGCCTGAGTGTCGCCACCAGGACTTCCTCCGCAGCGTGGAGAAATTTTTCGCGCTCGCGAATCACCGCCGCCTCGGTCTGCGCCTTGATCTGGTTCTCACGGGATTCCTCCCACTTGGCATCCGCTGATTCCCGGTAGTGTTTGAGTTGTTGCTTGAGTTCCCGTTCCAATTCCGCCGTCGCCTTTTCGCGGACCGAGGAAATGGATTTTTGGAAAGTCCGGACAAAACGCATTCCGGATGCGGTGTCCGGA
Source organism: Chthoniobacterales bacterium (assembly GCA_014879575.1). Taxonomy (GTDB): domain Bacteria; phylum Verrucomicrobiota; class Verrucomicrobiia; order Chthoniobacterales; family Terrimicrobiaceae; genus QYQL01. The sequence continues at coordinate 1,359 of JACSRU010000177.1, forward strand.
CCACCAGGCGGGAGGAGTGCCCGGACCAGAGCGGCGGCGATTTCGCGCTCGTCCTCCGTTTGCTCAACCGCATGGGCCGGACGCAGTGGCATGGAGATGCAACGGGAAATAATGGTGTCCAGGATCGCATCGGGCAGCGCAGTGAGGAGAAAAATGTGACAGCCGGGAGGCGGCTCTTCGAGAGTTTTTAAAAAAGCGTTCGCCGCCTCGTCCAGAAGGCGGTCGGCGTCCCGGATCACCGCCACCTTGGTGCTGCCCCGCATGGGCTTCATCTGCAACGCCTGTTCCATTGTCCGCATTTGTTCGATGATAATCCGGCGCGATTTTGATTCCGGCTCCACACTATGAAAGTCCGGATGCCCACGCACCTCCCCGGCGGGCACCCCGAGAACCAGAGCGGCGAGCTCGTCCGCAAGCCACTCCTTGCCGCAGCCGCCGGAGCCCTCCAGAAGGTAGGCGTGCGCAAATCGCCCCGCAGTCCATGCGGACTGCAACCGTTCCAGCGCGCTCTCTTTCAACAATGCCATCGAGAGTTCCATCATCCTGTGTCCGCCCACCCAAGTCCATGCGATTTTCCAGTTGCCGAAACACGGATGGGCGCTCCCCGGATTACGGCACACCTTTCACAGGATCCGCCAGCCGCCACTTTTTTCACAGGTTCTCACTTCCGGGACTCCTCCGCCTCCTGAATGAGCGTCCAAAAGTCCTTCGTGCCCGCCAACCCTTCATCTTCCTCATCCAGGGGGAGGTTCGAACGAAATAAAAAGTCCCGGATCGTATTTTTATGAAGCACGCGGTGGATCAGCACGCCTTCCGGATGCCGCTCAAAATAAATGCGATAATCCTTCGCACGATACCTCAAAAGCGTGCGGCCTTCGCGGGTGACATTGCCGAATCTCTCCTTGTCGAGGGATTCGGTTTCGTCCGGCAGAAAGTGGAATTCCGAGAGCAGATCGAGCTGGAGCTCCTTTGGCAGGGCAGCCATCTCGGCGGCACTGATTTTGTTGAAAATTACCTGGAACACGTTCCCACCATTCACGCGAATGGACAACGGATGGCAAGAAGGGAAATCACCCGCCTGATTTCCGACCGAAAATTTCCGGTCGGAGTGGTCGGCTTATTTCCGGGCGGGAACCACGACGACCGGACAGGGACTTTGCTTGAGAACGCCGGTAACGACACTGCCCGCAAACAAATGAAACAGAGCCCCCCGTCCATGCGATCCCAGCACGATATAATCCACCGCCTGCGTGCCGGCGACATCAATAATTTCATTCACCGGAATTCCAAACGACGCCTCGCAGTCCACATCGAGCCCTCTGGCGCGCAGGGGGGCAGCCAGCTCTTCGAGCCGCCGCCGGGCACTCTCGGTTTGCTCAAGGTCGAGGGATGCGGGGGACGTGCTGAGAATCTCCAGCGAGGCACCCATCGGAACCGGCGTCGTGACCGGCTCGATGACATGATAGAGCAGGAGTTTGGACTGCAATTTCGAGGCGAGAGCCTCGGCAACGAGCAACACCTTTGCGGCAATCTCGCTGGAATCCAAGGGGACGAGAATCGTTGGCATAAAGAACCCCTACCCCATCCGCTCTTGGCTTGCGAGAAAAACCGGCGATAATTCCGGGTCATGGACGAGCTTTTTCCCGTGGAGGTTTCCGAGGTGGCCGCAGACGCGCCGCTGGCCACGCGCATGAGACCGCGCACACTCGACGAGTATGCCGGGCAACAACACATCCTCGGACCCGGAAAACTCCTGCGCCGCGCCATCGAGGCCGACCGGATTTCCTCACTCATCCTGTTCGGCCCGCCAGGGACCGGGAAAACCACCCTCGCACAAGTGATCGCAGGCGCGACGCAGGCAAAATTTGAACGCCTCAGCGGCGTGGAAAGCAACGTCAGCGACATCCGCCGGGTGGTCGCCGCCGCTGCCAACCGTCGCGCCCGCATGAAGACCATCCTGTTCGTTGATGAAATCCACCGCTTCAACAAGGCGCAACAGGACGTGCTTTTACCGGAGGTGGAGAACGGTGTCGTGAGGCTCATCGGCGCAACGACTCAAAATCCGTTTTTCAGCGTCAACAGCGCCCTCCTCTCGCGCTCCCAGGTTTTCCAGCTCCGTCCCCTTTCGGAGGAGGACCTGACCGCGCTCCTGCGGGCGGCCGTATCCGACAGGGACCGCGGATTGGGCAACCTGCAAATTTCCCTGGAGCCGGAGGCCGCCGCCCACCTGGCCAGGTTGAGCGATGGAGATGCGCGAAAGGCACTCAACGCCCTCGAGATTGCCGCCCTGACCACACCGCCCAATGGGCAGGGCTTGGTCCGGATTGACCTCCACGCCGCAGAGGAAAGCATCCAACAAAAAGCCGTGGTCTATGACGGAACCGGTGACGACCACTACGACACGATCAGCGCATTCATCAAAAGCCTGCGCGGCAGCGATCCCGACGCCGCCCTTTATTGGCTCGCAAAAATGCTGCACGCCGGCGAGGACCTTCGTTTTATTTGCCGCCGCCTTGTCATCTGTGCCAGCGAGGACATTGGCCTGGCGGACTCTCAGGCGCTGGTCGTCGCGATGGCCGCCCAACAGGCAGTCGAATTCATCGGTCTTCCCGAAGCCAATCTGATCCTCGCGCACGCCACCGTCTATCTGGCCACCGCTCCCAAGAGCAACCGCTGCACGGTCGCAATCGGCAAGGCCGCCCAGGAAGTCCGCGATGGCAGGACCCTCGCCGTCCCCCCCCACCTCCGCGACGGACACTACAAGGGGGCCAGGCAACTCGGCCACGGCAAGGGTTACAAATATAGCCACGACTTCGAGGGTTCCTACGTCCCCCAGGCCTATCTCCCCGAAGGGCGAACCTACTACGAACCCACGGAAAACGGACTGGAAAAACGGATCAAGGAACGCCTGGCGCACTGGCGAGCACTCTACGAGGCTGCCGCCGGAAACGAGAAACCCGCATCCTGATGGGAACGCCTCACGAGATGCGCCCCCGCCACATTTGCAAACTTGATTTTTCCAGCAACCCTGCTACGTTGTTGTCCACTTGGGGGCGTACTGGTTTCGACTTGAGGTGTGAAGCCCGGCCCGCATGCCGAGGATGATTCGTTGGCCTCGTAAAAAATCGGATCAAAAAAATAAATGCAGATTACGAAGATCTCGCTCTCGCGGCCTAATTGACCGCGACGTTTTCCGGGGGACGCCTGCTACTCCGGAAAGCGACGACAGCAGGCTAATTTTCAGCCGGGGTGGCCGCGGCGGGAAGTGAATCGATTTCGTGGCCGCTCTGGAGTCGGTAGCGTGGCGGTTCGCAGCAGGGCTCCAAGACCAAAAACCGCCTAAGCATGTAGAAAGTTGTGCAGATCGCTTGAAGGACAGGGGTTCGACTCCCCTCGCCTCCACGTTTTTGACATCTTTAAAAATGCATCTATCTCGCTGATGGTAAGCGAGTTGCATGAATTGAATGAAAATTCGTGAATTGCCCTTTTTTGGAAAAAAATCCCGAATTTACCGTATCAAAAATGTTACGCGCCGCGATAATCCCGGGGAATCGGGGGAGTTTGATTTCGAGATAATCGCGGGGAAGTTGGAACGGATTCCGGTGAGATTGTGAAAAGGGCCGGGCCGTAGGCGAGAAGCCTGGAGCGGAACCGGCCTCCGGCCCGAGCGGTGCGTTGGGGATATACATGCAAATGGAGAAGGTGCATGTCTGGGGCGATGCAAGTTTATGAAGTCTCCCTTGGAAGCGACAACCATCCGTGTGCCGGAAAGGACTGTCCGCAGTGCGCCGGGTGCCAAAAACTCCACAGCAATGGTTCTTATCAGCGCTATCGCGGAACCGAAGGCAGGAAGTTGGTGGAGGTAAAGTGCTATCGGTGTCCACGGTGCGGTCACACGTGGAGCGTGATTCCCGAGGGGATGATGCCGTATCGCAGTATGCCCGTGAGCCGCTGTGAGGAATTGCTGGATGAGCACCTCGGAGTGGCGAGCGGAAGCGCAAGGCCCCCGCCCGCCACCGAGATCGAGGAAGGCTGCATCCGGCGGACGGTGAAAAAGCTGTCGAAACGCATCCCTTTCCTCTGCGACTTGCTGGGCCAGCAAATGCCTGTGCTAGAAAGCACCGACATCAGCGGGTTTTGGCAGGCCATGCGTGAGCTTGGCTCGACACAGAACATCCTGATCCGATTGGCGCGGGATTTCAAGACCTCGCTGTTGGGATGTTGCCGCTGTTTGCGGGCATCTTGGGAACGGAAGTTGATCCCGCTCGCCACGGCCTGCCGCTCAAACTCTACGCCGACCAGGGAAAACCCTTCGTCAACCACCATGCCCGCATCATTTGCGCCAACCTCGGCATCCGGCTCCTGCACGCCAAACTCGGCGAACGCGCCCGGTTCAAACGGTCCGCCAACCTCCTGCTCCTGGAAAAGCACCTCGCTGCTTCCGTGAAAAACTCCCGCCCTCAACCCGAAAAAACACCTCCCATCCCCACAGATTATCTCGCCGAAATCCCCCGTGATTATCGCAGGAGCTACACAAACACATTTCGCTCATGCCCACGTTTCACACGGACTGAGACGCCGTGAAACAATCCGCCGTCAACGGGACATTTCCGGGGAAGGTTCCGGCCTGAAAGGTCGGGGTTCTCAATTCCACACAGGGCATTCATTCGTATCGGGTTTCCGGCGGGTCGCCGGAAACCGCACGCGGGGGCGCGTGCGCTCCCCAGAGGACGTCGTCGCCCTGACCGTCCTCGTCGCGTTCGTTCCATCCCGGCGTCCAGAGGCGAAATCCCCCGCCGTCCCGCCGGTAGAGCAGCGGGCGAAGCGTGGAAACATCGACGGGCACGGCGGGCAGAAAGGCCGGAACCAAGGCCGCCAAGGTCTCGGGATAAGCGCCATGGGCGAGGTGGTGGCGTTGCAGGGCACACACAACGCGGGTCTGGGCGGTTTGGTCCTGCAGAGTGGCGGTTCGCTTGGCGATGTTTTCGAAGGAAGGCATGCCCATGGCCGCAACAGGATAGCGGATGCGATTCACCCAGGATTCGGTGAGAGCTTTCCGGTCGGTTTCGAAGGCGGAAACCGTGCGGGCATTGAGACCGGCGGTGGACGCGCCCTCAAAGAAGTCGATCCCCTTTTGAAGGAGGACGTTCCGGACGGCCTGATCGCCCGGGCCAAAAATGGCAAGCCACGCGGAAGGCCCGGGGCCGGACCAATATTTCCGGAGCATCCCCATTTCGCCGTCGGGCTTTTTGCGCAAGTCTTCCAGCAGGGCATTCCCGAATCCCCGTTCGCCGCGCAGCGCCATGGCCGCACCGGCGGGATAATTGGCGTCCGCAAGACGTCGCTCGACCGCCGCCAACGAACCGTCCGTCCACCCCCCGGCCTGAAGCCCCGCTTCCAGACCCTCCAGCACAAGCTGGCCCGTGGAGAGGCGAATAAGCAGGGAAATCAGAAGCGGTTCCTTTGCGAGACTGTCGGGAATTTTTTGAGCGGTGAAAAAGTCGCGCGAAACCGCCTCTCCCTTTCCCAACATTCCCTCCGCCCACATACGAGCACGGAGCAGTTGCACGAGGGTCATCTGGGCGTTCGAGAGCTCCATCGTCGCGTCAAGAATGGTGGAGGCGTCCAAGGGGAACCATGCGTCCGGACGATCCGCCAGGATATGCAGGCGGGCCAGAGTCGGCGCGGCGAGGTCAGTCACGGCAAGAAGGAATTCCGCCGTCCGCCGGGGATCGGATGCGGGCTTTTCCCGAACGGCCTTGAAGGTGGAATGCACCAGACCCATGAGCGTGGCATCCTCCGGCACGGCAAATTCCGGAAACGCGACGCGCAAGGTTTCGCGTTCCTGCGCAGTGAGCGGACGCTTGAGCGCGTCGATCTGCCGTTGGCCGTTGGGCAGACGCGGACGTTTGACCGGAAAACCATTTTCCTCGGCGTCCACAAGGTCGGCCAGTTCTTCCCACAGGGGATCGGCGTAAAAATTCCGCGCCTCCGGGACGGACGGAGGGATCAAGTCCGCGAGAAAAAGCGCCTCGCCGCGCGCGGCGAGTTCCGCCTGCACGCGCGCCCAATCGCGGCGTCCGGTCCAGGAAACCAGCGCGGCGGCAAGGAGTGTCAGCGCAAGGACGGCTCCGAAAAGGAACGCCACCCCCTTGAGAGCGCGCTTTCCCCAGTGGCGGAAGGAGGCGAAGGCATTCTTGCTCATGCGGGGTGAGGAGAAAGCTGCCCGCTTTTCCTCATTTGCGCCAGACCCAATCGCCATCCCCGCTCTTCTCACCAGGGCTGGCTTCCTCGTGCAAAGAGCCGCCTGGCCAAAAGACCCGCCACCAGGACGACGGGCACACTGGTCAGGATCACATCCCAAACGGTGTGGTATTTCTGGTACAGCATCAGCAGCGCGTACAGCAGGAAGGACCCCGCAAACATCAGCCGAAACGGGAGGAAAAGGAGGGACAGCGCGAGCACCAGACTCAGCGCAACCGCCGTATGGGTGCTGTAGTCAAACGACAGCGCGTCTCCGAAGGAGATCGCCCGATCCAGAAACAGAAGTCCGTAGGACAGAGCCATCAAACCCGCAAGGAAGACCAGAAGTTTCTTCAAGAAGACCCTGTCGCCCGGTGCCTTCCTCGCGCGCCCCACCATCCCCACACCGAAGATGAGGATCAAAATCGGAATATAGGCATCGGCGATCCCGTCTCTTGTGGCGTAGTCCATGTGCGCTCCTGTCTATCCTCCCGCACGCTCCACAAAAAGTGCGTTTTTGTCAGGGAGACGGGCAGGCAAGCAATGCCACGGCCAGATCCCGTCCGAGAGACCGCGCCGATTCCGGGGTCACTTTCATTCCGTCGGCATTTGCATAGGGAACCTCAAACGAGGCGATGACTCCCGCATCGGGAAACGTCTCTTCGGCCCAGAGGGTTGCGGATTTTCCGGCAGAGAAATTGTCCGCCGTGTTCCACGCCTCGCCGAAGTGGAGGATGCCCCCCTCATGCGGCGCGATGGCACCAGTTCGGGATTCCGCAAACGCCTTCATGAAAGCGTCCTGCCGCGCCGCCACTGCGGGAAGCGGACTGCCGACCAGATAAAACCGATTGTCCCACGGGCCGTGCACCATCGGGCAATGCAGGTCGAGAAAGGCGGTGATTGCGTCCTTGTTTTCCCTGCCATAGCGCATGGCGGCGGCGACTTCGGGAAAAAGCGGCGTCGCGTTGTAGTCCCGGTTGTGATCGTGCGGATGGCGCAATTTTCCCTGATCCCCCTCCTCGACACCGTCCTTGTCCATGAAGGGCATGGCCACCATCGTGAAATTCTCCCGGAGCCGCCGACCCGTCGCGTCATCGGCCAGGGCCGCCTCCAACATCCCTTCGAGCGCGTAGCCGGCCATGGCTTCGCAGCTGTGATGGCGCGCCGTCAGCCAAAGGATCTTTCGTGTGCCGCACGCGTCCCCGATGCGGATCTGTTCGACCGACCGTCCTCCCCGGCTCCGGCAAAATTCGGACACCGAGAGAAACGGATGGTCCTCATGCCGCCGCAGCCAGCTCCGCAGATGCGATTCCTGATACTGCGGGCAAAACGCATAGCGCACATCCTCCCCCGGCCTCACGGGCGGAAGATCGAAGGCCAGTTCCACCCCGTGCTCGCCAATCTCTCGCTGCCTGACATTTTCCCGTCCCAGCCATTTCCATGTGGCACCCCCGTCCCGGCTCATGGCCGGACCGTGTGCGCTTATATAATTCCTATGCGAAAAAACAACCGTGAGCGGGTTCTCATTATGGGCGCGAAAACTCCAATAAAACCACTGGCAACCCGCCTGCATGTGGCGGAGGTCCGGCGCAAGCCAGAGGCAAGAGCCTTCCCGCCGTTCCACGACAATGTTCCCCCCCGGATGGTCCGCGAAAATTCCGTGTTCCGCTGCGGCGGGGTTCATTTCGCCACGCGGACGGCAAACTCCTCGATCAAGGCACCGAGTGCGGTGACCCGGGCCATGACCGTTCCCGCCGGCGGAGTCACCTTGGTTTCCTCGCCCTTCTCCGAGAGCCGAATCAGGAAGCGGCGCACGATCGGCTTGCCATCCTTGTCAAAGTATTCGATGTCGAGGGGCTTGGCACCGCCGCCCCTGGCGAAGACCTGATACGTGGTTTCGGCATGGAAGGGAAAAAACGGCGAGCCGCCTCCGTAGCCGAGATTCATGACGGTTTTGCCGTCGGGCCGCGTGTAGAGCCGTCCGTCCCGCGCGGGTTGCCAGCCGGAATAATTCAACTCCCCGTAGCGAAAGTCCGGGTTGGGATTCACCGTGCCTTCGTCGGACTCCTCCGCCAGTCGCAGACCGGCAATTCGCGTGGAGCGGCCATTGGACAGGAAGCGCACCCGCGCGCCGGTCGCTCCCGGAGGGGCATAAAAGACGAACACGTAGGGTTGCCGCTGATTGGTCAGGAAAAATCCGCGCTGCAAGGGCGTGGCACCGGGGGCGGATCCCCCAAAGCCGCGCACCTCCTCCCCGGCGGCATTCTGAAAGACCACTTCATAAGTGCTGCTCACCTGGCTTCGGGGACTTTGCAAGGTCAGGATATGCGCACGGTCATTCTTCTCCGTCACAAAATCCCCTTCCGTTTCGGCGGAGATTTCCAGCTTGTATTTTTTCCCGCTGACGACGGGAAACACACGCGTGTCCGCCCGGCTGGGAAGCGTCACAACACCACCGACCACCTCGGGCAGGGTGCCATCCGGCGCCTCAAACAACGCGTCGGCACCGTCCTTGGAAAAGTCCACGTTCACCGCCCGGACGAGGCCGGAGCCAAGAAGCCCGGCGGCAACCAAAAGCAACCATGCGTGTTTCATTGTCATTGCAGTTGAAAATCCAGCCACAGGGGACCGTGTTCGTTGAAGAGGCCTGCTCCATTGGGCGTGCTTTCCTCGCGTTCCTCGCCGCGCAGGCGAACCACCCGGCCGAGGCGCACCTTGAAGGCCTGTTGGTCCGCTTCGGTGGGCCCGAGGAGATTCAGCGGAATCGCCACGAGGGCGGTCCAGGATTTTTCGTCACCGGTCACCACGGTTTTCCAGCGATTGCCGATGGGCGGAAATGAGTAATAGTGTCCACCGGGACCGAGTGCCAGATAGGCATCCCGGTTTTTGGCATTTCGCAGCCGCATTTCAAAACGGTCGCCATTCGGGAACACCGGGCCCGCTGGCACCGGCGGCTTCACCTGTCCGGCGGGATGCGCGTCGGCACCGTCGAAGCGCAGATAGAGATTCTTGCGATCATGCATGGCGCGAACCCGGGTGGGGTGGGCGGACTCCGCCTTGTCAAAGAGCCGCCAGTCGTCCACCTTCCGGAAGCCCTCCACCACAGCCGCCTTTTCCCAATGCGGTGACGACGCCTCAAGCCATTCGTTGGCAGATTCCTCGACATAAGGCACCGCGACACGTCCGAGCGTGCCAGCCAGTTTGTCAAAGTACGCGCGCTGCCGTTGGATGAGGGCCTGGGACTGAGGGTGCGTGGCTGCCTTCGCGGCGTCCGCGAGCAGTTGTTTGGCGCGTTCTTCGATGCCGGGAGTGACGACCAGATCCCGAAACAACTCGCTGGCGGGGGAGTGACAATTCACAAACACATCCTTCGGCGCCTGATGCCAGGCGTCGCGAATGAGCTTGTAGTATGCTGTCATCTCCTTCTCCGCGCCGTGATAGACCCGCCGGATGTAGTCCTTCCTGAGCGCCTCCGGATCGCGGGCCGGATCCCACATGAGCTTGGTTATCACCCATTTTTCGATGCCATCGCCGTCCCAGGAGGACAATTTTTCGTCGTCGGCGGGAAAACTCTCCGTATGCACCTGCACACCACCGAAGCCCGCCAGCGCGCGAAAATCCTCCGCAGCCGTATCGGCCACGGCATTCAAACCATCCGGATAATAATATCCAAAATACCCGAGTGCGCCCGGCTTCGCCTTCCCCCATTCCTCGAAGCGGCGTTTCCAGATGCCTTCGTCGTAGAGACTGATCTTTTTTCCAGTGCCGGACAGGATGGGATAGCGCAGATTCTGGGTGGGATACGCGGCGTATTCCGGGATGATGGCCGGATGCAACGGCACGGCGGGCGGTTCGGCGGTGAAAATATATGCGTGGCTCCGAATCTGAAGGTCGGGATAGTCCTTGCTGAGTGCCTCGGCGACCTTGTTGAGCATCTGGAAATTTCGCGTGGAAAAAAACAACGGCTCCTTCGTGGCGTCGCTGGATTGGGCGGTGAGGGTTTTCCCGTCGGGCAGTTTGATGGATGCCATGCAAACGGGACATCCGCACACCGTCCAATTGTCGGCGAGGGTTGCGTGAAAATACTCAATCTCCCGTCCCGGAAGCGTTCCGAGCAGCCTGCGGAACGTCGCAACGATCGCGTCCACCGTACCAGGGTAGGTGTAGCAGGGTTGTCGCCAGACATTGTTCACCCGCTTGCCGTCGATCAAGGGCAGCACCTTTTCATCCGTTTCCCGCGCGTCGCCCAGCCAGAACATGTAGCTTCCCGAGTAGCCAAGCTGCGCCGCATTCAACCAAGCCAGATAGTTGTTTCCCTTGTGCAGATGCCATGGGGTATTCAGCCCGTTGCGCCCCTGCCATTGGTAAAATGCCAGATCGTCGGAACCGCTAACATACCGGTCCCGGAACACCGGGCGTGACAGAAAATCCGCGTCGGTGAAGTCCAATTTGGGAGCCCGGGAGAAAATCGCCGCAAACTCCCGATTGGGACGCGGCCAGATGATGTCGGAATTGCGCTCGAGCAGGGCCAGCGCACCGTAATACGTCCCGCGCGGATGAGCGCCAAAGACATGGATGTTGCCGCCCTTCGACCGCACCGCGTATCCGTCGGACCCCGCCAGGGTTTTCAAGTCTTCCGGAAACCCTTCCGCACCCGCCCGCCCAACGAAAATTTTCCGGATTCCGCCTGTGGACGGCTCGGCCAACAACGCGGGCGCTTTCCCCGTGATGGCGGTCATCCAGTGCCGCAGCTCGCGCGCGGCAAATTCCTCGCGGGGATCGCTCCCCGGCACGAGAACGATTTCCCAGTCCTTGTCGTTCTCCACGGCGACGGGGACGCTCTCCGCAGGAACATCCTCGGGCAGCAATTCTGCCTTCACGATCTCGTTCACCCTCCACGCCGGGAGATGGTGGTGTCCGGTCGCGTAAATCACCCGCAACCAGGCAGCGTCCTTCGGTGTTTCGAATGGCGCGCCGGGTTTCTCCCGTTCGACGATGCCAAGGAATCGCCGTTGGGCATCATAAGCCAGCACGCGCGCGCCGGGGATGCCCTGCGTGCTCTTGAGCACATAGTGCTCCCCTCCGACCACCGGAGCATAATCCGTCAGCGCGTAGCCGTTTTGATTCACCCGCAGGAGGGTTTGGCCGTCCTTCTCGACGAGCTCGGCATTGTAGCGTTCCGTCCAGCCAGAATAGTTTCCCGGGCCTTCCGAGAAATCCCCGTTGAGCAACAAGGGAGCCGCCGCCTCTTTTTCCAGCGTCACTTTGCCAAGGGTGACGCCCGGATCGCGGATGATCAACCGACACGTCGCGACCCCGGCAGGCGCACGGAAGAGTTGGGTGTGGGTTTTTCGACCCGGCTCGATCCGCTGCCAGTCGCCTTCGAGCACTCCGTCGAAGGGAAGGTTGCCGTCGGCATCCCGCAGGTGAACCGTCCAGCGGGCTTCGTCGTTCCCGCCTTCGGCTTCAAACGAGAGCCGGTAGGCGGCACCGGGCACCACCGGAAAGGGCTCCGACTCGGCGGCGCGGACACCTGAAACCAGACCCAGAAGGAGGGCGAGTACGATGGGTTTCATTTCCGGGAGAACAATCTGTCTTCGAGATACTTTGTCCGCAAGGCGCTGGTCTTGTAGTCGAACTCCATGAAGTCCTTGAGATGCACCAGGCCTTCCTTCACCTGCGCGGAAGTCCATTGATCGGGATCGCCCCATTTTTCGCCGATGGCTTTCAGCCGCGCGATTTCCGGAGCGAGAACGGTTTCATAAAATTCCGGGTCCCCGACATGGGCGTCTTCCCATCCAACGAACTTGCGAACTTGACCGGCTGTGGCCAGAAATTTGAACCACGCGTATTGCAGGAGCCGTCGTTCGATGGCCTCACGCTGGGCTTTGGTCGGTTTCTCGAAATGCACCCGCCCAAACTGTCCGGTCTCATGCACCCGCCCGCCCCAGGTCACTCCGCCCGCCTTCGCAAAGGGCATCCACCGAATGAGATTGAACCGCCAGTCGCCCCCGTCCAACGGCACGCGTTCATAGAGGAGATGCCAGGGCACAAAGACAAACGTGCCGACCCCGTCCGCCAGCGGCAGCGACTCCACACGGGTGTCCTTCTTGAGCGAACGATAGTCCGCGTGCGGCATCGCCCAATCATAAAACTCCGCCTGATCAAGATAGGGGTTGATGAAAATCTGATAATACGGAACGTCGTTCAGCCCCGGCGCGAAGAACACTTCGTAGGATTCCTTCCGCGCGGGCGAGAGCGGATCGAGCAATCGGTTCAACAGATCCTTCACCAGTGGCTCTTTGGATTCGATATAGAAATACCATCCCTTGTCATCATAAGCCTGCCAAAAGGAGGTTTCCCGCGGATCGTTTTCCGCCTCGCCACCGCGTTCGACCAGGGCGTCATTGGCCAGGTCGGCGGCGGTTCCTTTTTCGTAGGGTGCGAACCGGCTTTCCTTGCCGATTCCCTTGCGCACGCGCTCGGACTGGCTCCAGGCGGACACGCCGAAGGGCAGGTTTTCCTCAAAGCGGGCGGTGATGGCGTTGGTGTTGGATGCGGCGGAGAGAGAAGGTGCCAAAAGGACACAAAGGACTAAAGGAAACAAGGCGCCAAAGACGCGGACATTCCATAGCCCGGCCCATCGGGCGGGGTTATGATTGCGGCAGGCAATGCGGCCTGAAAGGGCGCGATACGACCACACACCAGAGATCGCGACCTTACAGGCCGCAATTCCTTGTGTCATTGATACCCAGCCCGATGGGCCGGGCTGTGGAATGATCGCACCATTGGTGCTTGAGAAAAGGTTATTCATGATGCTCATTTGAGGAGCTTGTCGAGTTCGAGGATGTAGGTGATCATTTCGCGGCGGACGGTTTGGAGGTCGGCCTTTTCCATGTCCGTGGTTTCCAGCCAGAGGAGTGCCTTGCGTCCCAAGTGGCGGGCCTTTTGGTTGCCGCTCTGTTCCGCAGCCTGCGCCCGCTGCTTCAGGAGGGTGGCATAGCGGATGTCATCAATGCCTTCGCGAAATCCCTCCCACGCCAGCGTGTCGATGAGCCCCTCCTTGACAGGATACACCATGTTGAATGTCCGGAACGTGGCCACGCCGGTCGCGGAGTCGTTCCAGGTATTCGCCTTCTGCCGCTCGTAAATCGTGGGATGAAGCTGGGTGTAGAGTTTGTAATTGAACGAACCGTCGTAGTTCGCCTTGTAGCGGGCCATGCCCTCCCACCGCCGGTAGGTGTCGGGGTTTTCCACCCCCGTGTGCGGGCTGGCGTAGCTGGCGATCTTCGCACCGAGCGCATGCCAGGTCGCCGCCTGCTCGCGTGTCGGCCATCCCGCCTGGTTCGCGTAGTCGATCAAATATCCCGCCATGTGGGAATGCTTGTCCTGCGCGGTGGTCACCCACATTTTCAGATCGGGAAAATCCGCCAGGAAAATATTCTGATCGCGCATGCCCTTGATGAGCGTGACTCCCGCCTCGTCCCAGCTTGTCGCGTAGATGTCCGTGTGCCCGAGCACGTCCCGCACGGTGTCGCGAAAGAGCGTCAGCCGCTTCTTGAGCGCCTCGCCGCCTTTCTCAAATTCCCCCGGCTTCATCTCCTCCGTTGACTTGCGGGCAGAATACAGGGACTCGCTGGACAGCAGCGGCTTGGTGACCAACCCGGCCTCCTTGAGCAGGGTCAACTCGGTGCGAAGCCGATCCGCCCCCTTTGCCGGATCATTCTTCCGAGGTTCGAACCACAGGCGCAGGTTGGTTTCGGAGCGGGGGTTCAGAACATTGTGGTTTTTCAGGTTTTGATAAATCCGCTTCTGCTGCGCGATGGCCAGGTCGTCCGGCACCCCAAAGACGTCGGCGATCTCCAGTATGCCGGTGGAATAAATGGAAACAAAAAACGGCTTCTCCAAATCATAATACGTCGCCGGGGCGGGAAGCTCGAACGGCAGCACGCGGGCCGTCACAGTCACCGTGCCCAGCGGTTTTCCCCGCCGTTCGAGGGTGATCACGCCTTCATAAATGCCCGGTGCAGCATCGGACGGCACTTTCAACGTGGCCCAGATTTGCTTGTATTCCCCCGCCTTCAGCGCAATCGGCTGCAGGGTGGATGCGTCGGCGACCGGTTCGGTGAGATAGTTGAAATAGGTTTCCGCCTCGTCCTGTTGATAGCTGATCCAGCGATACTCCTCCCCCACCCTCAGAAAGTTGCCCTTTTTCTCGTCATCCACGCGGATGAGGGTTTCATCATTGAGCAACAACTCGGGCACCCGTTCCCGATGGGTGGCATCCCCGAAGTAGCTGTGCCAAGCCGTGCCATCCTGATACCATACCTTGACCACCTTGAGGTCCAGATTCGCCGCCGGAATTTCTCCCGCCTCCCCTTTGAGCGGTCCGGCCTTGAGCTGCACTCCGTCCAGGTTTTCCCGCGACCGGAGAAGAAACGACGCCGGCTCGAATTCCCCCCGGGCCGCAAGAAATCGAATCCCGTCCGTCTCCAAAACATCCGGCGGTTCCTGGTCGGGCAACCGCTTCACGGAGGAAATCGCGGGAACCACCCGGATGTCCAGCGCGGCGGGGGCGGCGGACCCGGTCGGAACGGTGAGGGCGGACACCGCCGCCAAGGCAAGGACGGCGTGAAATCGAGGAAAGGCAGGTTGTTTCATCGGGAGATCAGGACGCGAACCGCAGGACGATCGCCGCATGGCGGGAGGTGGAGGAGGCAGGCATGCTCGGCAATCTGAACACCATCCGCCGGACTGCCAAATAAATGTTCATTGTAACTGTAAGAAGATTTTCGATTTTCCTCTTGAACGTGCCTCAAAATGGAGCCGGATGAAATAGGCGACGTTTGCCGTATTTGACAATATGGCTTTCCCCTCGGACGGAGAAAAATATTTGACAAGGTTCCCTCAGCTCGCTTTAGTCGGTGGCGTCGCTCGATGAAGGGGCGGGAATTTCCCTGGTCCCCGGTTTTCGAAAACCGCAACAAGCTGCAAGGCATTAATTTTGTCTGCCCCTGGGGAAGACCTTCCTTAAGGACAGGCCCTATCACAAGAGATCATTTCATGGCTGACCACAAAACTGGTTCTCGCCAACTTTGAAATCCCCAGGAGGGCGGGTGCCATATCCCTCAATCCCATTTTTACTCATGACTGACGAACCAACCCTGTCCGCCTCCGAAGCGGAGTCCCCCGACACACAACCCGCTCCAAAGACCGCAACTCGCACCAAACGCCCCCGTCCGGCCAGAGCACCCCGGCGGCGCTCGTCACCCGCAAAAGCTTCCTCAAACCCGACAAATAATCATTCCGACGACCAGCCATCCGACCCGGGCACATCCGAACCCATCGCACAAGCGGTTCCCCCCTCCGTTGTCGAGCCACCTCCGGTCCAGGAATCCGCACCCACT
>JACSRU010000163.1 GCA_014879575.1 Chthoniobacterales bacterium
ACCTTTGCTGGCCTGCGGCCACCCTTCGGGTTGTTCTTTCGAACAAGCTGTCTCGCTTCGCTCGGCTGTTGTCGTCTGGCCCGGATTGTCATGCCCCCGTGGGGGGCGGGGAGGCGAACGGCGTTGGCTTCGGCTTGGGCGTTGGTTTGAGTTTCGGTGTGGGTTTTGGCTTGGGTGTGGGTTTGGGTTTCGGCGTTGGCTTCGGCTTGGGCGTTGGTTTGGCATCCGGAGTTGGGGCGGGAGTTGGGGACGGGAACTTCGGGAGATAGATCTTGTCTCCGACCGATGGGGTTCCTGAAAGAATATCGGCGATGAGGAAGGGGGGATTCTTCAGGGAGGTCATTTTTAGGGTGGCGGTTTCGACCCCCTTTCCGACGACGAGATAGGTTTCGCCCGGGATGGCCGTGGAGATTGCGTTCGACTCGATCAGCGCGAAATTCTCCGCCGAGTTGACCATGCGGATCACTCCGGTCCACTGGGGGGGGGTGGCTACCGGAGGTTTCTTATTTTTCGGGAAAAGGCTGAAGACTTTATCGAGACAGGTCTGGAGGAGGGACGGCTTTCCGGGAGCGGCCGAGGGCGAGGTGTAAGGGTTTCGCGCAACTTCCTTTTTTGAGGCGCAGGCCAGGAACGCGACCGGAAAAATGAGCAGGAGGAATATCGGAAGAAATCGTCTCATAGGCTTCCCAGACAAAACCGCAGGGGGAGGAAATCAAGCCTGAAGGAGCAGAACGGTCAGTTTTTTGGGGCCGTGAGCACCCAGCACGAGGATTCTCTCGATGTCTCCCGTCCGACTTGGCCCCGTGATAAACGTGGCAAAGGCCGGAGGGGTGCCGTGGTTTCGTCGGAGCACTCCAAACGCATCGGAAAGATCCCCGACAAGTTGGGATGTCGAGGCAATGACCACATGATGAGGCGGCAGGACAGACAGGGCGCGCCCGCCCGCAGAAGCGGAGGTGACCAGGATCCCCCCCGTTTGAGCGACAAGACACTCGCAGCCGCTCACCCCCGCGTCACAACGCTCGAGCGCAGCGGTCTCGTAGGGAGAATCCGTAAAGACCACGGGCAACCCCAGTTGGGAAACCGCGTCCTCACCGAGGGGAAAATGATGCGCCCCAAGGGATTTCCAGCCGTTTTCCCTGGCGAGGTCTGCGAGTTCCGCCGCCACGGCGCGGATATCCGCACAGCGACGCACCTCGGTCTTCAGATCCAGGGAATTTTTCTCAAAAAGCGCGATAAGATCCGCCTCCGAAGCGGGAACCGGAGGCAGCCATTCCTGCGCCGGGTGTTCGGAAGCCCTCGCGTCCTTGAGATGGCGCGCCGACGCCGGGACTGACAACGCCTCGCGGATTCTCCGAAGGATTTTCTCCCGACTACCGTTTGCCATGACGCGACCTCCAGTATTCCTTGAACGACTGTGCCGGCGCCGGCGGCAGATCGCGGGTGGCGGTCCACACTCTGGCCGGATCAAAAAATTTGCCGCGAATCGCATGGAGAACAGGACCTCCCAAACGGAGCAGGGGCGCGACAAAACGGTAGAGTCGCGGACGGCGCATAAACCAGGCGAACCCGACAAAAACAGGCTTCTCCCACCAGACGGGTTTCTTCGCAATCGCATTGCGGCGGTTTTGGAGGAGATGGTGGTGCAGATCGATTTTGACCGGACACGTCTCCGTGCAGGCTCCGCAGAGCGACGAGGAAAACGAAAGGTGTTTCCAACTCTGGAGCCCGCGCAGGTGCGGAGTGATCACCGAACCGATCGGCCCCGGATACGTGGTGCCATACGATTGGCCGCCGATGTTTTTGAAGATCGGGCAGACATTCAGACAGGCTCCGCAGCGGATGCAATGGAGCGCGTCCCGCTGCTCGGGATCCGCAAGCAATGTGGTGCGCTTGTTATCCAAAAGCACGACATGAAACTCCTGCGGGCCATCCGTCTCGCCTGGTTGGCGGGCCCCCCCCAGAAGCGTATTGTAGCACGTCATGTTCTGCCCCGCGCCGGCGGTGGCCAACATCGGCAGGAGGACGGCCAGATCCTCGAGCTTGGGGATGACTTTTTCTATTCCCACAATGCTGACGACCACCTGCGGCAACGAGGTGCTGAGCCGTGCGTTCCCCTCATTTTCTGTGATCGAAATGTGTCCGGTTTCGGCCACTGCGAAATTCGCGCCACTGATCCCCATGTCGGCCTCGCAATACTTCTGGCGCATGACATCTCTGGCAATCATGGTCAGTTCTTCCGGTGTGTCGGCCGGCGGTGAGCCGAGCTTCTCGCGGAACGTGGCATCAATCTCCCCCCGCGTCAGGTGCATCGAGGGAAAGACGATGTGGTAGGGCGCCTCCTCCCGGAGCTGCACAATGAATTCCCCCAGATCGCTCTCCACAACCTCAAGCCCCGCCGCCTCCAGAGCCCGGGGCAAATGAATTTCCTCCCCGGTCATCGTCTTGGATTTGATGATCCGCTTCACGCCGGCCGCCCGCGCCACACCGGCGATATAATCCGCCGCTTCCGCACCGTCCGCCGCCCAGAAGACCTTCGTGCCCCTCGCTTCGAGTCTGTCGGAAAGCTCAACGAGATATTTGTCGAGATGGTTGACTGCCTCGTATTTTGCGCTGGCCGCCACCGCGCGCGCCTGCTGCCAGTCGGTGTATTTTTCCTTCTGCTCGTCCCGCTTGATGTAATATCCGCCCAGCGCCTTTTGGATCAGGGCGCGATGCCGCAAATCGTTGGTAAGCCGCTCTGCCGCCTCATGAAACTGGGTGGATTCCGCCGCCATCCCTTAAAAACGCGAAAGCACCTCCGCCAAGTGCAGGCTTTGGATTTTTTTTCCCTGCCGGTCAAACAACCCCTGAATTTGCATCAGACAGCTTGAGTCATTCGAAATCACCAGATCGGCACCCGTTTCGACAATGGACGCACACTTCACCTCCCCCATCGCGGTCGAAATTTCCGGAAACTTTACGGAAAATGTCCCGCCAAACCCACAACACGTCTCCGCCTCCTTCATCTCGACCAACTCCAGCCCCCGCACATGCCGCAACAACTCCCGCGGTTCCCGTTTTATACCAAGCTCGCGCAGACCGTGACACCCATCGTGAAAGGTCGCCTTCGCCGGAAGACTCGCCCCCAAATCCCCCACCCCAAGCCCATTCACAAGAAACGAGGAAAACTCATGCGCCTTTGCCGCAAGTGCCTTCGCCTCCGCCTCACGCGGATGCCCGTGAAACAGCTCGGGATAAAACACCCTCAACATGGCCCCACATGACCCCGATCCCCCGACCACCACCTCCGCATCCCGAAACGCATCCAACATCGTTTCCGCCACCGCGCGCGCCTCCCCCCAATACCCGGAATTGAATGCCGGCTGCCCACAACACGTCTGCGTCTCCGGATACTCGACCGTGTGCCCAAGCTTCTCAAAAATCCTCACCATCCCAATCCCGACACCGGGATAATACTGATCAATAAAACACGGAATAAATAACGTGATTCTCACGGGAAAAGATATGCTCAGTTTCCGTCATTTCCCTTCTTTTGCAAGACATTCGATTGGCAACCCGGGCGTTGCCGCTGCGAGCCAATACCGAACGGTATTGGGCACCCTTAAAATTCCACTCCCGCCCCAATGATTCAACAAACCCCGCCAACATTGTTGAACTAACCGGGAGCCGGAGAAAGGCGCCCATACCGCCTTTCCCGCTCATGCCGCCTCAATCGCTTCCGGCTTCTCCGGACTGAGTGGCCAACCAGACGGCGCGGTTTTCGCGCACAATGTCCAATGCCTGCGCGATTGTCTCCACGCAATGCGGCACTTCAAAATCCTCCGGACTCGCCAGCTCGCTGCCCGCGACAAGCATCGCCCCGCGCGCCCAATCCACGAGACCTTCCCACATTTTTCCAACGAGGATCAGCGGCGTGTTGCAGAGATGCCGAACTTGGAGAAGCTGCCAGGCCAGCGACAATTCGAGCAACGTTCCAATGCCGCCAGGCGTCACAATCATCGCGTCCGATGCGATCATGAAGTGATGCAACCGCGAGAAGAAGGTGCGATGGCTGAAGGACTGCGTAACGAAGGGATTCACACTCTGCTCGTGAGGCAGTTCGATGTTGATGCCAACCGAGCGTCCCACACCACCGGACGCGACCGAATGCGCACCCTCGTTGGCCGCCTGCATGAGCCCGGGACCACCACCCGTCAGGATGTCGCACCCCATGCGGGTCAACTCGGCAGCAAGAGTCTGGACTCCTTCATAGGCTGGCGTGCCCGACTGGAGGCGCGCGGAGCCGAAGATGGTGACGCGATAATTCTGACGCGTGGTGCGGCGGAGCCGGGTAAGTTCATTGACGACGTCCCACAGGCCGCCGACGGCACTTTCGAGAACCCCGATCGCCGCGTCCTCGTCGCTGAGCTTGACGGTGCCTGCCTGGCCAAAATTCTGACTGTCGGTGCTCATAGGGAGGTTCAGAGTTCAATGGTTTCGCCCATTGCCGGTGACACCGATGGCAGGCGGAATTTTTTCTGGAGGAGTTTTGCCAGCGCGGCGCGCTGGTCGTCTTCACCGTGCGTGAGCACCACGCGCGGCTTGCTTGGCGCGATCTGGCTGAACCAGTGAAGCAGATCGGTCTGGCCCGCGTGCGCGCTGAAACCACCAAGCGTGTGGATTTTCGCCTTCACGGCGACCGGCTCGCCGAAAATCTTCACCTCCTTCGCCCCGTCAACGAGTTGGCGGCCAAGGGAACCGTGGCCCTGGTAGCCGACGATGAGAACGTGTGTGCCCGGTTTCCACAAGTTCGCCTTGAGATGATGCACGATGCGGCCGGCGTTGCACATGCCGGCACCCGCCATTACCAGGCACGCACCGGCAACATCGTTGATCGCTCTCGACTCGTCCGCCGTTGCGGTCGTCTTCATGGTTTTCAGGTCGGCACGCAGCGGACGGTCGCCGATGAACTTTGTCATCTGATCGTCGAAGATTTCCTTGTGCCTCATGTAGATGTTCGTTGCCTCGATGGCCATCGGACTGTCGAGGAAGATGGGGAACGGCTTCGCCTTGCCGGTGCGAAACATCCACGCGAGCAGCAGCGTGATGAGCTGCGCACGCCCAACGGCAAAGGTCGGCACGAGGATCTTGCCGCCGCTCTTCACGGATTCCTGCACGATGCGGACAAACTCGGTCACCGTCTCCCTGAAGTCGCGGTGGTCGCGCCCGCCGTAAGTGGACTCCAGAAAAACGAGATCCGCTTCCTGGAAGGGTTCGTATTCGCGCAGGATCAGTGCGCTGCGCGGCCCGAGGTCGCCAGAGAAAACCACACGCTTCGTCCGGCCATCCTCCTCCACCAGGAGCTGGATGCTGGCCGAGCCGAGCATGTGTCCCGAGTCCGCCCAGACCGCCTTGATGCCGGGGGCCACTGCGAAAGGTTGATGATACGGAACCGGTCGCAGCCGCGAAATGATGGCTTCCGCGTCATCAGGCGTGTAGAGCGGCTGCTGCAGCGGCTGGGCGGCACGCATGCGCCTGCGATTCCTGCGGTCGTTGTCCGCAACCTGCAGGCGTGCCGAGTCACGCAGGATCAGCCCCGTCATATCGAGCGTGGCCGGCGTGCCGTAAACCGGCCCGTCGTAGCCCATTTTCGCAAGCAGCGGCAGGCGACCGGTATGATCAAGGTGCCCGTGCGTGAGGATGACGGCGTCGAGCCTTCGATTCGGTGCGAGCGGCGGGCGGTTCAGCGCTTCGGATTTTTTACCGCCTTGAAAAAGACCGCAATCGACAAGGATGCGGGCATTTTTTGTTTGGACACTATAGCAGGAACCGGTGACTTCTCCGCCAGCGGCTCCGAGAGGGGTGATTTTCATGGGACGGATGGGGATGGAGAAACACGCACACGAGTCAGCATGCACTCCACGTTTGTCCAACTACCTCATGCTCGCCTGCGCGTCGAGACAATCTCGGAAGACGTGGGAGGTCTTCCCCCCCCCCGGTCGGTCCCGGAATCCCATCGAGCGGTCCCCGCCCATTCTCCTCTCCGGGTTCAATAATTGAGTCGCGTGGGTGTCCGATAAAGTCATTGTCTTGCCAGCCTGCTGTGATAGGACTTTCGCATGCTCTCTCCCTCTCCCCGATTTTCTCTCCCGGTCATTCTTCTCGCAGTCTGCCTCACCATGGCCTCTGTCAGCGGCTTTTCCGGCTGCGCAAATGCCCGAACCAGCGCTCTCGAACGACGACAGGATCGGATGAATGACCGCACGTCCGAACGTGCTGAGCGCCGGGCCATTCGCAGTGAAAATGCCGATGCCCGCAGCGACGCACTGTTCGATGCGATGTAAATTCCCGGCGGGGTTTGCCGCCTGAATTGATCCGCTCGCGATCAGGCTCCGGACTTCTCCAACGCACACTCGATGCGCCGATCGGGAATCAACCACAGCAGCGCAACCAGAACATACAGCCCGATGGCGATCCAGGGCTGAACAAAGGCCAGCGGGATGGCGATGAGATACGAGGCGAAGGAGAGTTTGCCCTTCCCGTCCGACCCGATGGCCACCGCCAGTTGGGTCTCACGACCTTGTCGAAGAATGATGGCTCTCTGCAGGACCAGATACGCGATGGCGGCCATGAGAAGCACGAAGCCATAAATGGCCACAGGCGCGGACGCGACCCGATTCTCGCCGATCCACGCCGTGGTGAAAGGAAACAGCGAGAGCCAAAACAGCAGATGCAAATTGGCCCACAGAATGCCTCCGCTGACGTGCCTCGCGGAGGACAGCAGATGATGGTGGTTGTTCCAATAGATGCCCACGTAGATGAAGCTCAGCACATAGCTCAGGAACACCGGCAGCACCGGCTTCAGCGCGGACAGCTCGACGCCGTGCGGCACTTTCAACTCCAGCACCATGATGGTGATGATGATGGCCAACACGCCGTCGCTGAACGCCTCAAGCCGGTTCTTGCTCATGCGAGCCGGCCCTCCTCATCATCATAAACGTCGAAGAAAAATCGGACGCGGGCAGGGTGTGGGCAGCACTGCGGCACGTATTCCTCGTAGTATTCCTGGTAACGGTCGGGCAGTTCAGAGATGCGTTTGCATTTCAGTTCGTTGTTCCACCGGATGATCGCCAGCGCATCCTTGACCTTGGAATGTTCCAGCAGCCACCGCCCGACTTCTTCATCGTCAGCACCTGTGCTCACGAATTCCTTGAACTGGTCGGGGGTAATGCCGGTGAACTCCCACAGGAACGCCGAGAGTCCGCACGGGTGAAAGTTGTATTCCCCATGGATGCCGAGCAGGAACGCCCGGCACTTCACCAAGGAACGAGCGGCAATGACGAAGCCCCCGAGTTTCTCGTGCGGACTCGGCGGAGGGGCTTTGCGAAGGTCTTTGGCGAGCAGCTTGAGTTTGTCCGTGTTCATTTAAGTCGGTGGTATTGGTGTTGAGACATGAATGGCTTGGATCACTTCTTTGTACTGGCCGAGAGGTGGCTGTTGATGAGGCAGCGATAGCTTGGCAGGTGGTTGGAGAACAGCGCGCCCAGGCCTTCGATGTCGTTGCGCCAGTCGCGGTGCAACTCGCACGCCACGCCGAACCACGTCATCAACTGCACGCCCGCCGCCTGCATCCGCGCCCAGGCCGCGTCGCGTGTCGTCTTGTTAAACGTACCGGACGCGTCGGCGCAGACGAACACCTCGTAGCCCGCCTCGACTGCGGACAGCGCGGGGAACGCCACGCACACTTCGGTGACGATGCCCGCGATGAGCAGTTGTTTCTTGCCGGTGGCCTTCACCGCGTTGACGAAATCCTCGTTGTCCCAGGCATTGATCTGGCCAGGCCGGGCAATGAAGGGCGCGTCGGGGAAGGTTTCCTTCAACTCTGGCACGAGTGGGCCGTTCGGGCCGTCCTCGAAGCTCGTGGTGAGAATGGTCGGCAGTTTGAAGTATTTCGCCGAGTCGGCCAGTGCCAGCACGTTGTTCTTGAAGTCGTCCGGCGAAAAGTCGTGGACGAGGTTGGTCAGGCCGGTCTGATGGTCCACCAGCAGGACGGCGACGTCGTTTTTGTCGAGACGGTTGTATTGGAATGCACTCATGGTTTTCTTTTGGTTGTGGGTTGTGGGTGATTCTGGGTCGGTCACGCGAGATCGAACAGCAACGCTTCGGTGGGTTCGGTCGCCGTGAGCGTGAGGGTGCCGGGCTCTTCGGTGCTCGCGCCGTCGCCCGTGACGAGCGCGACGCCGTTGAGCGCAAGGGCGCCTTCGGCGATTTGCAGCCACGCCCCGCGACCGGGCTTGAGTTCGTGCATCACCGTTTCACCGGGCTGAAGACGGATGCGATACACCTCCGCGTCCTGATGAATCGTCGCCGATCCCTCCCGTCCATCCGGCGAAATGACGAGCACCTTCGGCGCGTTGGCCTGGTCCGGCTTGGGCTGCCACTCGGTGTACCCCGGCACGAGACCCCGCTCGCTCGGCTGAATCCAGATTTGCAAGAGCCGCATGGGCTCGTCCGTGCTCGGATTGAACTCGCTGTGTGTCACGCCGCGCCCCGCGCTCATGAGTTGAATTTGCCCGCGCTTGAGCACGCTTCCGTTGCCCATGCTGTCCTTGTGCTGCAAGGCGCCTTCGAGCACGTAGCTGAAAATTTCCATGTCGCGGTGCGGATGGGTGCCGAAGCCCCGTCCGGGCGCGATGCGGTCGTCGTTGATCACGCGCAGCGAGCGAAAGCCCATGTGGGCCGGGTCGTAATAGTCGGCGAAGGAGAAGGTGTGGTGTGAGTTCAGCCAGCCGTGGTCGGCATGACCGCGCTCGCCCGCCCGTCGGATGTGCAGAGGGGTTTCAATTGTTTCCATGGGGACAATATGCGCATTTTACGGAACACGGGCCAATGCTAAATCCCGTGTGCATCGCCGCCGGTCATCGCACGGAGCGGACCGCGGACAAACCCCTTGCCGTCATCATCGAGGAATTGCGCCACGCGGGCCAGGCCATCATGTAAAGGGATTCGGGATGACAGCCGGGGCTTCCCCGCTAAATCGGGGCGGCATCTCACAAGCAAGCTTCCCTCACGGGGTTGAGGGGCTCAAGCAGGCCTCCTCTTCCGTTCTTGTCGTCTTCCGGCGATGCGGCTATGGTCTCCGGGTTCATGCACAAAGGCTCGCTGGCACTCCTTCTTCACGCCCATCTGCCATGGGTTCGTCATCCCGAGCATGAGGAGTTTCACGAGGAAGACTGGCTGTATGAAGCCATTACGGAGACGTATCTTCCCCTCCTGAGAATCCTGCGGAAGCTGGTGGCGGAGAAGGTTGCGGTGAAGGTCACCTTTACGATGACTCCGACACTTTGCGCGATGCTGAGGGATCCGCTGTTGCAGGAGCGGGCCGGAAGGTATCTGGAGCGCGGCGTCGAGCTGGCACAGCGGGAAATCGAGCGCACGACCGGCGACGGAGCCCTCAACGAACTGGCGAGGTTCTACCTCGCGAAATTTACGGAAGCCCGGGACTTTTACATCCGGGACATCGCGCACGATGTCGTGGGCGCGTTTGCCCAATTACAAGCGGATGGGATCATCGAGATCATCACGTGCGCGGCCACACACGGATTCCTCCC
Organism: Chthoniobacterales bacterium; assembly: GCA_014879575.1. Taxonomy (GTDB): domain Bacteria; phylum Verrucomicrobiota; class Verrucomicrobiia; order Chthoniobacterales; family Terrimicrobiaceae; genus QYQL01. The sequence goes on from JACSRU010000163.1 coordinate 9,594, forward strand.
GCTCATGGAATCGGTCCCCGAGGCGATGCGTGCGCAAATTTTTATCGGGAGGGATTTCCATCGCGAGTGTTTTGGGCGGGAGCCCTCCGGGATCTGGCTGCCCGAGTGCGGATATGTTCCGGGAATTGGCCGCATTCTCCAGGAGGCGAATATCCGGTGGTTCGTCGTGGACGCGCATGGTCTCATGTATGGCGAGCCACGCCCCCGGTTCGCGATCTATTCCCCGTATTTCACCCCGGCGGGTCCGGCGGTTATTGCCCGCGACCGCGAATCCAGCAAGCAAGTCTGGAGCGCGCGCGACGGGTATCCGGGAGACCCCGCCTATCGGGACTTCTATCGCGATATTGGAAACGAGCTCCCCGAAGATTACCTTCACGCCACGTTCCCGAACGTCGGACACCGCCGAAATACCGGCATCAAATACCACCGGATCACGGGATCCGAAAACAAGGAAATCTACAACCGCGGATGGGCGATGGGCGCGGCGGACTCGCATGCCGGAGACTTCGTGCGCAATCGCGAAAAGCAAATCGAACACCTGCGCTCGATCCTGCCCGTGGAGCCCCTGGTTCTCAGCCCGTTTGATGCCGAGCTCTTCGGGCACTGGTGGTATGAGGGGCCGGAGTTTCTTGATCTCGTCCTGCGGAAGGCCGCCTACGACCAGCGGGTCTTCCGACTCACCACGCCGAGTATTTATCTCTCGGAAAATCCCACCCTCCAGATGGTGACCCCCTCGCCCTCCAGCTGGGGCAACAAGGGCTATTGGGAGGTCTGGCTGGATCGCTGCAATGCCTGGATCTACCCCCACCTCCACGAGGCGGCCCGGCGCATGACCGCCATGGCAAGGAAGCAGGCCGCCACCCGCTCGCCGTTCACCCAGCGCGTCCTCAAACAAATGGCGCGCGAACTCCTCCTCGCCCAGTCAAGCGACTGGGCATTTCTGATGAAGACCGGCACGGCGACCGAATATGCGACGCGCCGCACCAAGGACCACCTCCTGCGCTTCACCCGCCTGCATGACATGTTGCAGGAAAACCAAAAGGATGAGGATTTTCTCTCCGCCTGTGAGGTTCGCGACAATTTGTTCCCGGATCTCAACTGGCGGCATTACCTCTGATCCGCCGTGAGGAGGACATTTCATGGGATTCTGATGAAGCGGCCCCGCGGCTTGGAACCGGCACCCCGGGCATCCGCCCACGCCCCGGGGAACAGACGATCCATCCGCATCCAATGGCTTGCCGGCATCATGGTTGCGCTCGCCCTTTTGCTCGCGTTCCGCCCGCTGATCGCCGACGAGGAAATCGAAATCGCCGTGCCGGCCGACGGACGGATCACGCTCGGGGTTTTTGATGGCGCGGGGAAACTCGTTCGCGTTCTCCACAGGCTCGCAAAAGAAGACGACTTCCAGATCGGCCTCAACGGGCTCATCACCACATGGGACGGCAAGGATGACGCCGGACGGCGCGTGCCGCCGGGTTCCTATTACGTGCGGGGTTACCTCGTCGGGGAAGAGGTGCGCGTCTCCGGAGAAAACTTCCTCTTCAATGACTGGGCGGCGGATGCCAAATATCCAAACTTCCACCGCATCAAGGATTTTTCGTTGCTCGAGAACGGCGATGTCCTCCTCCTGACCGACGGGGGCCCCTCCGGAAATTTGCTCTCCCGATTTTCCCAGGCGGATGGCTTCCTTTGGTCCGTCGGGCGGCATCCGCATTTTCCCTTTTCGTTCTTCGTCTCGCCCCGGCCATACGCCTCATTCTCGACCACGGATGTTTCGGGCCGTCCTCTGGGAGGTTCGATCATTCAGATAAGTCCCTCCGCGCCTCCACCGGATTTTCCTCCGCTGCTGGCCACAAATTCCACGAATGCCTTTGTCCTTACGCCCAACGGGTTGACCGTCCATTCCCTCGAAGATGGCAGCGTCCTTTTCAACGCCCCCACCGACGGGGACGTCCCTCTTGCGATTGCGGCCAATGATTCGACGGTTTTTGTCGGTTCGAGAGTTGGCTTCCTGACGTCCTGCCCGCTTCCCTTGAAAGGCCCGCATGGCGAAACCACCAAATCGTCCGTTGTCCACCCCCCATTCCCAACCACCTCCCTGGCAGCCGATGCCTCCAGACTTCTCGGCGCCTCGCCGGTGGGTGTCTGGATCCGCAAGGATGCCTTTGTGCCGATCCCTCTGCCTGTCACGGTAAAGGACATCGCGCTCGGAACCTCCGACACCTTTTGGTTTGTCGGCGTCGAGCAGGAGGCCGCACTGGTCGGCCAAGCCTCGTTTGCGGGCGAGATTTTGCGACTCCTCCGCCCGGCGGCGGACGATCCGAAACCGGAAAAAATCCGGGCCTCCCGCTCCGTCGAAAAATTCGCTGTCCTGGAATCCGCCCCCGCCCTCCAGCGTCTCCGGATCATGGCCAGAACGGAGAGGGGGGACTGGGTGATCGAGTGGGAAAGAACGCTCACCGGGTTCGCGCACTTTGGGTTCGTGGAGGGAAAGCCAGTCGCGGACGCCGGCTCGGTGCCGCAGGAGACGAATTTCCGCGTGCGCTTGAAAAGAAATCCCCTCACCGGCCAGCAAGGCTTTCTCACCCTGCAGACGGCCACCACCCCATCGGGGACCCGTCTCGTTTCCCCGGACGGGCTCCCGCTGGTGGAAATCAGTTCGCGTCCGGATATCCTTCGCATGGTCATCCACCGGGGCGACAATTCCCAATCCCTTCGCGTTCTTCAGGGAACGGATTCCTTTGTCGAAGAATTCTCCCTCACGGGACTGGATGACATCCTCCCCCTTGACGCCGGCAGTGTGGACGTCCCGTAGGGGAGGCTGGAGACAAAAATAATATTCCCCCGATTTTCCGCGGACCAGACGGAGCTGGTCCCTCCAGAGCGCGAAGTGCCACTTCTGGAGGGATGACCTCCGTGTCGTCCGCCTCGTCCCTCTCCATCCCCGCCCAACCGCCCACGGACCAGACGGAGCTGGTCCCTCCAAGCGCGAAGCGCCACTTCTGGAGGGACGACCTCCGTGTCGTCCGGCTCGTCCCTCTCCATCCCCGCCCAACCGCCCACGGACCAGACGGAGCTGGTCCCTCCAGAGCACGGCGTCTCTTCTGGAGGGACGACCTCCGTGTCGTCCGCCTCGTCCCGCTCCATCCCCGCCCAACCGCCCACGGACCAGACGGAGCTGGTCCCTCCAAGGGCGACGGTGCCGCTTCAACCAAAACTTGCATGGCTGGTGACAAGTTTGTTTACTGCACGGCTCATGTCCTCAGAATCCGGTTACTCACGTAAAAAACCCTTTCCAGCCACCCTGACGGCCAATCGTTGCCTGACTGCGGCGGGTTCGGAAAAAGAGACACGGCATTTCGAGATTTCGATTCAGGGATCCGGTTTGAAATACGAAGTGGGTGACTCCCTGGGAGTGCTTCCCGCCAATTCTCCGGAACTCATCGAGGGGATTTTGAAGGAACTCCATTTCACAGGCGCGGAGGAAGTGGCGGCGCCAGACGGTCGGACGCTCCCGCTCCACGAGGCCCTGCTCAGGCACTACATTATCACGGAGCCCTCAAAACTCCTGCTTCAGGCCGTATCGAAAAAGGACACCTCGGGGGAGTTTCTGGCCACGCTTCTTGATCCGGCGGCCGCCGCAGACCTATCCAAATACCTCTGGGGCCGCGATATTCTCGATATCCTGAGGGAATTTACCGCCGCACGGTTTGAGCCGGAAGAATTTGTCAAGTGCCTGCGCAAGCTCCAGCCGCGACTGTATTCGATCGCCTCCTCGCAAAAAGCCGTGGGGGAATCGGTCCATCTCACCGTGGCCGTGGTGAGATACCACGTCGAGCACAGTCCGCGACAGAGGAACGGGGTTTGTTCGACATTTCTGGCCGAACGGGCGGAGGGGATTCCGGTCTTCATCCACACTGCAAAATATTTTCGGATGCCGGAAAATCCGGAGAGTCCGCTCATCATGGTGGGACCGGGGACCGGTGTGGCACCGTTTCGGGCCTTCCTTCAGGACAGGGGGGCGACGGGCACCCGGGGGCCGGCCTGGCTCTTTTTCGGGGAACAACATGCGGCAACGGACTTTTTGTATGAGGAGGAGTGGACGGCGGCCCTGCGGGAGGGACGCCTGAGCCGACTGACCACCGCGTTTTCGCGGGATCAGGCCAACAAAATTTATGTCCAACACCGCATGCAGGAACACGGAGCGGAACTGTTCGACTGGCTCCAGCGGGGCGCATATTTTTATGTCTGTGGAGACGCCGCCAGAATGGCCAAGGATGTGGATGCCGCCTTGCACCGGATTATCGAAACACACGGCGGGTTATCCGAAGAACGCGCCCGGGAATACGTTGATGCCATGAAATCTGAAAAACGCTACAGGAAGGATGTTTATTGATGAGTCATTCCTCCGATGGGCACCGCCCGGAAAGCCAGCCCCTCCACCACGTGCATTTTCTGGGGATCTGCGGCACGGCCATGGGCTCGGTCGCCGCCGCCATGCGCGACCGGGGCTTCTGTGTCACGGGTCAGGACGACAAGGTCTATCCCCCGATGTCCACCTTCCTGGCTTCGAAAGGCGTCAAAATCATCCCGGGATACCAACCGGAAGACATCCCGCCCGCCGACGTGATCGTCATCGGCAATGCCATGACGCGCGGAAATCCCGCCGTGGAAGCGGTCCTCAATCGCAAACTCTTCTACCTCTCGCTCCCGGAAACCCTCAAGCAGTTCTTCCTGCGCGGGCGACACAACCTCGTGGTTACCGGCACTCATGGAAAAACCACCACGACCTCGCTGCTGGCCTGGATTTTTGAATCGTCCGGACGGGAACCGGATTACCTCATCGGTGGGATTCCCGCGAACCTCGGTCAGGGCGCCCGGCTGGGGGACTCGAAATATTTTGTCATCGAGGGCGACGAGTATGACACGGCCTTTTTCGACAAGCGCTCGAAGTTCGTCCATTATCTGCCCGAGCTGGTGATCGTGAATAATATCGAGTTCGACCACGCGGACATCTATCGCGATCTCGAGGAAATCAAGACGAGCTTCCGTCGAATGTTGAACATCGTTCCGTCGGAGGGGTTGGTTTTGCTCAACGCGGACGACCCGAATTGCCTGGAGGTCGCGAAAACGTGTCCGGCGCCCATCGTCGAAGTGGGGTTCTCGGCGAATGCCGGCAATCAAATCCGAAATATCTCGCACGGCAGGGAGGGCTCGTCGTTCGAGCTCTTCGGCGAGAGGTTCGAGATCCCGATGTCCGGAGATTTCAACATCCGCAACGCCGCCATGGCGGCCTCGGCGGCGCACTATTATGGGATTTCCCCTGCGGAGATCCGGCAGGCACTCGCCACATTCCGGGGGATCAAGCGGCGGCAGGAAGTCTTTGGCGTCGTAAACGGCATCACGATTATTGATGACTTCGGCCACCACCCCACCGCCATCCGCGAGACCCTGTCCGGTCTCCGCGCGAAATATGGAACAGCAAGACTCTGGGCGATCTTCGAACCACGCTCGAATACCACCCGGAGGGCGGTCTTTCAGACCCAGCTCCCGGCGGCCTTCGAGGAGGCAAACGGGGTTTTCATCGCGGGCGTCGCCCGTCTGGAACAACTGCCGGCAAATGAACGGCTGAATCCCGAGCGCGTTGTGGCGGATCTCGTGGCGGCGGGAAAGTCCGCCTTCTACGAGGCCACGGCGGACGACATCGTTGCGCGTCTCGCCCCCCTCACGGAGTCCGGCGACATCGTCGTCGTCTTTTCCAACGGAGGATTCGATGGCATCCACCAAAAACTTCTGGATCGGCTTTGAGACCCGGCGGGAATTCTGGCAAACTCAGAACCTGAGAAAAAAGTGGTGCATGGGAAGGCCGACACTTTGTCGGGAGTCACTCCTGTCCCGCTGCGGAGGCCCGCTGAAATTGCGCCGCGAACACCTGCTGGAAAAATGCGGGATGTTCCGTCATGGCAACCTCCACATCGCGCACCAGACATTCTCCCTTGCCTGCCAGTCCGGCCACCACCATCGCCATGCCCAGCAGGGGATCTCCCCCGGTGGGCAGATCGGCCCCGCGCAGCGAAGCCCCTCCGGCAATCGTTAGTCCGTCCGAATATTCCTCCACGGAGGCTCCGAGAGAACGGAGATTGGTGCTCAGTCGTCGGCACAATATCCGATTGTTCACCTCGGCGAGCAGGGTGCCGCGCAGGATGGTCGTTCCGGATGCCAGCGCCCCAAGAACGGCCAGCAACGGAATCTCCTCCAGCACCCGCGGCAAAAATTCCGGCGGAAGCAAAAGACCCTTCATCCGGGAGGGCCTGAGATCCAGCATCCCCTGCCATTTCCCCGGCTCCAGACTGGTTACTTCCTCGCGAATCCGCACACCCATCCGCACAAGCACATCCGCAAACTTGAGCGTGACGGGATCAAGGACGATATGTCGCACGTAGAGACGGAAGGAAAGGGCCGCCGCCAGCGCCATCCACGGAGCGGCAAAAGCCAGAACCGTCGGGTTCACCCCGCAGGCCACCTCCTCATCCCGGGCCGCCTGGAAGGTCAACTCGACCGGAGGATGAGCGAGGGGTTGGACAATGAGGTCCACGGCGGCGCGGTCAATCCTCGGTGCCTTGGCGCATGATGCGTTCGGGTTGAAACAAAACCTGCTCGACGCGCGCGCTGCAGACGCCGTTTGGCACAGGATATTCAAAAACATCCCCCGTGCGGTAGCCGAGCATGGCCGTCCCGAGAGGAGCCAGCACGGAGATCCTCCCCTCCGCAGCATCGGCCTTCTCGGGCGGCACGAGGGTGAGTTCCAAAACATCCCCGCTGTCGAGTTCGCAGATTTTAACGCGGGAATGGAGCGTGATCACGTCGGGATTGATCTCGACCGATTCCCGGACCTCCGCACGGTTCAACTCGTCGAGCAATCTTTGGAGATGCACGGGAAGACGACCGCGATCCGGGCCCTGCGACTCGACGAGGGCAAGAAGTTTTTCGTGATCGGTTTTGCTAATTTGGATGGGCGCATTGGTTTTCATAAGTTGGGAAAGAAGGGGGGAAATCAGGTCCGGGTGGGAAACCGGGCGGGCATTCCAACGGACGGAATGCCCGCTCAGGAGGAAAAGTGGAGCGGGCAGACGGGATTTCCAGAAAAACGCACGCAAAAAATCCGCGTCGTACGGCGACTGGCGGAAGGTTTCGGCTGTTTGATCCGGAGCATGCAGGCATGATGCTCCGGCTCATGGATAATGTCAAGACTGACACCCGAGCGCACAACGTGCAAAAATCCCATCGCTCCCACGCGAGCCCGGGCGCCTCTCCGATCCGTGCAGGTTCCAAGGCCAAAGGCCGGCGATTCTCAAGCCCAGGCTGCAAGGCCTGGGTT
>JACSRU010000165.1 GCA_014879575.1 Chthoniobacterales bacterium
CGGCCCGAGGCGGACGACACAGCCGAGCGAAGCGAGACAGCTTGTTCGAAAGAACAACCCGAAGGGTGGACGCAGGCCAGCAAAGGTCATCCCTCCAGAAAGGGGAGTGTGCGGGGGCTTGCGCTTTCCGGCGGAAGCCGCATTATGCCCGCGTGCTGAATTTCATAGTCCGACGCCTTCTGATCAGCTTGGTCCTGCTGTTTGGAATCAGTCTGATCTCCTTTTTTATGATCACGCTTGCGCCGGGGAGCCCGTATCCCTGGGGGGAACTGAACCCCGAGATCACGCCGCAGGTGAAGGAAATGTTCCGCAAGAAATTTCATCTCGATCGTCCGCTGTATGAGCAATATGTGATGAATATGCGGGATCTTTTCAGCGGTCGCCTGAAGAGCATCAAGGATGACCGGCCCGTGCTCCAAAAAATCCTGGAGCGTCTGCCGGCCACGATCACGCTGAACATCGCATCCATCGTTCTCTCGCTGACATTTGGCCTGCTTCTGGGGGTTTATTGTGCCCGGTTCGCCGGGGGGGGGCGTGATTTTTGGCTGTCGTTGCTGGCCTTTGTCTTTATTGCGGTGCCGACCTTCTGGATTGCCAACATGGCGATCATCGGGCTGGTGAAGTTCACCTCCGTGCCCGTGCTCGGCACGCAATCCTACGGAATTGATTTTCCCAATTTTCTGGCCGCCGGGCTGGACCGGGTCTGGCATGTCGCGCTGCCGGCCGTCGTGCTCTCCCTGGGCGGGATCGCTGTCCAGTCGCGCTATATCCGTGCCAGCATGCTCGAGACCCTGCGCGAGGATTATATCCGGACGGCCCGCGCCAAGGGACTGGAGGAGGATGTGATTTTCTACAAACACGCCCTGCGAAATTCCATCCGTCCGCTTGTCACGGGAATTGGTTCGCTCCTTCCGGCCCTGATCGGGGGCGCCGTGATTGTGGAGACAATCTTTGCCTATCCCGGAATGGGGCGTTTGGGTTATGAAGCCGTCCTGGAGCGCGACTACCCGACGCTCGTGGCGTTAAATTTTATCGTGGCGGCTCTTGTCCTGCTGGGGAATCTGCTCTCCGACATTCTCTATGCCGTGGTGGATCCACGGGTCCGCCTGGAGTAGGCTACCTCGTGGAGGGTCGCACGACCGTCACGGAATTCGATTGGTAAACGAGGCCTCCGTTTGCGTGGGTTGCGGAATGGAAGACGATGCCCAGATTGACCGACTCGACGACGCCGGATCCCAGAGCAGTGATGTCGGCATTTGTGGTGAAGCTGAGATAAATGGCGTCGGCTCCGGGAGGATTGTTTGAAACGCATCTTTCCGGGAGCACGGAGGTGACGGTGGCGGCATCCAGACCCAACTGCCAGAGGGTTGCCGCTTGTTCCTGGAGGTTGAGAGCCCGTGTCACGCGTCCGTTGGCCTGCTCCTGAAGGAACATGGTATGCGCCATCATGGCCACGGCCGCAATTCCCGTCAGAAGAATCCCGGCGGCAATCAGAACCTCAATCAACGAATAGCCGCGAAGCCTGGCCGTTGCGAACAAAGCCTTCATGGGGTTCTCTGCTCTTCGATCCAAAGAACCCGATCGGCGACAAGCTCCACAGAGGCGGTCGTCGTGCCGCTCATCGCAGGGGTGGTGTGCGGACTCAGGACGAGGTTGCCCTGGTTGACATCAATATTTCGGACGGATCGGATTCCGCCCACGAGGGTCAGGCTCCTGGTGCCGGTGGGAGCCTGCACGGAAAGCGAGGAGGGGAAGGTGGCCACCGTCATTCCCATGTTCCAATTATAGTTTTGATTGGTCGTCTCCGTCCGCAGGGTCAGGTTGGCGCCCGCGTGGTTGACATAAACCATTCGCGAATTGGCCGTGCCGCTGAGGGTGATTTGCGTGAGGTTGGTATTCGAAGCCGGAATGATGACATGCACGGTATTGGTCTGCGTGGAACTGGTGAGCGTCACATTGGTTGCCGAAGAATTAGTGAATCTGTCAATGTAGGTATTGGTGGCGTAGTTGGTCGTGTAGGTATAATTGGTAGAGTAGGTATAGTTCGTCCCGTAGGTGTAGTTGGTCCCGATGATTCTTGTATGTCTCTGATTCCACACATAGTTCGTGCCGGTGATATAGGTTGATGAGTTTGTCACGATGTTCAAATTCGTGGCGACAAAGGCGTTTGTGACGATATTGGTGAAGACGAACACGTTTGTGAGTGCGTTGGGAATGTTGTGGCGCACGATGGCGGCGGGTTGGCTGGCACTGATCACGGCACTGATGGTGCCCCCGTTGAAATTCCTGGTGACGGTGCCGGCGTTTGTAACGGGAGGAGGAACAAATACGGCGGCGTTCGAGGAGAAGGTATTTGTGGGATACGTCACGCTGGCGTCCGAATAGGCATAGTTCGTGCTGAGAGGAGAGGCAAAATAGCCGACGTATCCATTGGTGCCGACCCCGGAGGAATTCGTGCCGGATGTGAACGGGACTGCGGGGGCATTGGAGAAGCCGACCACGCTTCTCCAGAAGATTCGCGGCGCGCTGCCGGTTAGCCAGGCCAGGTTGGTTGTGGCCGGGTTTTGGACGACGATGGGATATCCCGAGAGAATGGGACTGCGCCCGCGGATCAGAAACGTCCAGTTGAGGGCTTCCGCGCTATTGGAAATCGTGGCAAGATTGGTCACGACAAAAGACGACCCGCTGATCGGATTGAACGGGTTGCCCTCGGAAAAATTCGTGTTAGTCCAAAGTCCGGACGCAAAATTGATCGCAAATCCGCCCCAGCCATTCGCCAGGCTGTAGTTCGTGCCCTGCAGGGCGGACCCGATGGCGCCGGAGGGGATTTGGTTCAGAACATACTGACGGGCGAGGGCGCGTCCGTTCGCAATGGCGATCCGGCGCTTTTGACCCTCCTCCGCAGTGACCGTGTAGGTGGCGCGGGTCGCCAGCATTTGCGCCCAGGCCGCCAGCACAAGGGTGCCTCCGAGAATGACAACCAGGGAAAAAATCATGATCGTTCCCTGAAAGTTTCTGAAAAATCGAATGGGCGATTTCATAGCGGGGGAAAAGCGGGGATGACGAAGAAAAGCGATGTCGCACCCGCCATTCCGGAATAGACAAATCGCGGGCTCGAATTGGTGAGCGACTCGGGCTGATAATCGGAAGCCAGATTATCCCGTGAGGGATCCGGCCACCACACGAGATAGAACGGCCTGTTTTCCGCCTGGCGGTAGCGGTCCACGGACGGCGTGCCGGTGTCCCCCAGGGATTCCTTTTCGAAGAAGACCGCCAGGGGACTGAAATTGTTTGTCTGGCCGGGATAGAAGACATGGTAGTAATCGGTCATCGTCGGGCCGACGTATCGCCGGATTGTGGCATAAACCCCGGGCGGACTGTTCGTCACAGTCACCAGATCGGTCTCGTAGATGGCCCGGACGAGGACATTTGTGGAATACCCCGAGGAGCCCAGGATGTAGATCGAGAGATTTGTGGCGGTCGTGGCACCCGCGTAGCTCACGTAAACCTCGCCGGATCGGTCAATGAGGTTGGTTCGAAAATTTTCCGGGGTGACCATTCCACGGATGTCGAAGTTTGTCGGGAGGGCGATGTTTGTCGGGCGAAGGCCCGGGATATTCGGTTTGTTGCGGGCGAGGCAGCAAACCGCGCTGGCGGTGCTGATGTCGCGGACGAGGCGCTCACGCATGCTTTCCGCCATGGCCGCCGAAGCCAGGCTGGGGGCTTCACTGACCGCGATCACGGCGTTCGAGGAATTGTAGAAATTGATGGCATTCGTCACCGTGAGACGAACATTTGCCTGTCGTCGGGCGGGACCGCTCCTTGAGATCGTTCCATAAGCGAGCACCGAGACCATGATGACGCCGGCCGCGATGCTGATGGCGACCACGATCTCAACAAACGTAAAGCCCGCCCGCCAGAAGGTTTTCGGCGGTTTCCGTTCGCTATTTGGATTCTGTGGACTCTTCGGCATTGGTGACCACTCCCATCATCTGAACCTCGCGATCCGCCAAGTTTCTGAGATCAGCTTCCTGACTGCCCTTGAGAAAATCTCCAACACCCGGATGGGTGAGCGGCGGGGCATCAATCCTTCCGCTGGGGCCAATTTTTGCCAGATCTTCGAAAGCATCGCCAAGCATCATCCGGGAAACGACCGGCTTGAGCGCAAAGGGCAGAACAATCTGACGCGGATCCACTGCCGGATCGCGTTCGACAAATGCGAGAATGATCACGGAGTCCTCAATGGATTGAACCCGAAGAGTCTCCGCCTGATCTTTCAAGATCGGGGGGAGTTTGTTTCCCGGCTCGAGAATCAGGGAGCCGAGCAACACCCGTTTCCCACCCTTGGAGCCGGAGACGGCATTGACCTTCATGGCTCGGAGGATTCTGCGGAGGCGGGATTCCTCGGAAGTGCCCTCCTGTGCCGTGGTGGGCGTTGTCTGCACGGCGATTTGCTGGGTGAAGGGATTCCTTTCCGTGGGACGCAATTCCACCCGCTGGCGTCCATCGGGGAAGAGCGAGGAATCGGTCGCAGCGTGAAGAAGCAGGGGGCTGAGGAAAAAAGTCGTGGCGAGTGCCCGAAAAATGAACCGTTGGGCGGACAGGGGAAAATCGGAGGGATTTTTCATTTTCTCAAAAGCGGTTGATCGAGGACGACCTCCATGCGGAGGTCATTCGCCCGCGTTCCTTTCGAGAGGCGCACGCTGCTTGTCCGGATGGTTGGCATTTTGACTTCCAGATCGCCCAGCCAGTTCATGAGCCGGGAATAGTCGTCCTCAAAAGTTAAAAACGCGCGTTGGGCGGTTGGTATCGAGGCGTTCCCCTTGACCGGCACCGGATCGAAGCGTTGCGCCAAGTTTACCAAATTCGCCTCTTTGATCAGCATCGAGAGGTTGACTTCCGCACTCTGGGGATTGTCGATGCCGGAGAAATAGGGCTGCCAGATCCGCAGAAATTCGATCAGATCTGCGGATTGTTTGCGAAGGGTGCCGAGTTGTGTGCGTTCCAGGTTGAGAGCCGTCATGGCGGCGGTTTCCGCTTCCTGGGCTGCCCGGGCCTGGTTTTGAACCTTGGTGCGGTTTCCCTGCACCCAGAGGGTCACTTGAACGAGGACAAGGATGAAGACGGCAACGATGGCACAGGAGACGTGTTTGTTGTTCATTGCGGAACCTCCTCAAGTTGCTGCTGGGGATCTTTCCGGACGAGCGTGGCCTTGTAGTCAAGCTCCCCCCTGCCGAGGGTCTGTGTGGGGGAAAAGGCCCGGTAGTTCAGGGCGGAGATTTTTTCCACCGTGAGGTCGAGTTGTTTGGTGGAATCCGTGCCCATGCGGAGGCCCATTTTGATTTGTGCGGGGTTGTCCAGGTCCCTGTCGAGTCGGAGGTCCACGATGGACGAACGGGGGCCCATGCTCCGGGCGATCTCGACAAGAAGGGGTTGCATCGGGCGCGAACTTGCCACCCAATTTTGAATGTCTGTGGCTTTTTTGATCTGAGATTCGAGAGCGGCCCGCTCATTCCTTGCCTGTTCGGTCTGGCTCGCCAGCGAACCGGATTGGGCCTTGTGAGCGTCCCGTTTTTGAACCGCCAACTGGAATTGGATCGCAAAGATGGAACTCAGGATCACCGCCACCGCAATCGAGCAATAAAAGAGGATGGGAACAAGACGGAGAATGACCGGAAGCGGCGGCGCGATGTCCTTGCGGTCGCTTTTGAAGTCGTCAATCTGGTGCTCTGTGATTTGCATGATTTAGTTTTGAACCATCAGGGTGGCGAGCAGTGCTGGCTGGGACAAATCTGCGACTTCGCGATTTGGAAAAACCTTGGTCAGCCGGTCAACCAGCCCCTCCAGGGGTTCATCGCAAATGAGGGTGATGCCAATGTGCGGTGCCAGGCGGGAATGGAACGGGGCCAGCAGGTCGGTGATCGGTGTCAGATCCTCCTCATAGACATCCGTGCGGGAGCGGAGTTCCAGCCAGCGATCCTGGTCCTGCACCAGGGCGCACACGGCCCCCTCGCAGCAGACAATGTAAAATGTGCTGACCGGGTTTTCCGAGCCTTTTTCCAAATTGATGAGTTTCAGGGCATGCTTCAGGAGGACATACGCCCCGCAGCAAATTCTTCCCACCCGAAACCCGGCTTCGGTAAACAAACTTTCCGTCTTTCGTGTTTGGTCCTCGTCGAATGTCAGCAGAATCGAGGAGTTGGTCTCCGGGTTATGGGTAAGCGCGTAGCGCTTGCCCCGCTCGTATCTTCCCCCCAGAACGCCACGGGCGTTGGTTTTCAGAAGTTCCTCGCTGCCTGCCCGGCGGGAGAGGTTGGTTTCCAGGCTGATGACATAGCGCGTGTTGAGGGAGACCGCGCACCAGCCACGTTCCGTCAGCGGTTTGATGTGGTCTCCGGTCTGTGCGAGAACTTCCTTCGGCTCAGCCCGGACGGACTCCAGATCCTCCGGTTTCCCGGAGCGGCTGATGGCCCGCCAGGTAAGCACACCGCGACCGAGGCCAAAGAAGACGGTGCGTTCTGCCGGAAAGCGCTTTTTCCACGAGGCCGACGGATCGTCCGGTTCCGGGCGGAAGGCGGAAAAGTTGAGGATGGATTTCAGGTCAATCGAGTTCATCGGGAAATCTCCGTCTGCCGTTCCAGGTATTCCTGTGTTTCATCCCAGGAAAAGACCGCCACTTCCGGAGCCAGACCGGCGGAAAGCCCCTCGTCGAAACGCAGTGAAATGCTCTTTTCGAAGTTATACATGCCCTTTTTCCATCCTGTCTCGAGTTCCTGATCAAGCTTTTTGAAGTCTCCGCGCCGGATGATGTTCACCACACCGTCATACTGCAGCAGGATTTCGTGGATCGGAAAACGTTTCCCTTTCCTCTCGTCCAGGAGCAACCGCTGGCAAAGAATCAGTCGCAGACAATCCGCCAGGGTTTCCTGCGAACTGTCGAGCCGCTCGGAGGGGATGAGCTTGAGGAAGCGTTGGACGGTTTGCGAGGCGGTCGAGGTATGCAGGGTGGCGACCACGACGTGACCGGTCTCCGCCGCCTGAAGGGCGATTTCCGCCGTTTCGCCGTCGCGAATTTCCCCGATAATGATGACATCCGGTGCCTGGCGCAAGGCCGCCCGCAGAGCTTTGGAAAAATCCAGCTCATCGCTGCCCATTTCCCGCTGGGAGACGAGGGAGGGCAGCCCGTCGGGGTAGATAAACTCGATCGGATCTTCGAACGAGATCACGTGTTCGCGCCTTCTGAGCGCGCGATGCAGGACCATGGAGGCGATCGTTGTGGATTTTCCGCTTCCGGTGGCGCCGCAGATCAGGAAAAGCCCGTTTTTGGCCTCGAGGAATGCCTTGAGCGCAGGGGTGGGAACCTTGATGGATGAAGGGTGGGGGATCTCGTTGGGCAACAACCGAAGAACCCAGCGCAACCGCCCCTGAGTCACCATTTGACTCACGCGAAACCGGCGTCCATGAAGGTCCATCGCACTGTCGTCGCACCCCGGTTCCAAGTATTCCGGGTAGGCCATTTCAAAAATCGTGTCATCATAGATCAACTGTCCATTGTGCTTATAGGACAGGGGTTCTCCGGGGGTCAGATAGAAATCGCTGACTCCCTCCGCGGTGGAGAGGTCCCTGATTCTTTCTCCGACGGGAGATTCCGGGTGAAGTTCCAGCAGTCGCATCGATTCGTTTCCGTGTTATGATTTGTCAGGGAGACTTCCCTAGCAGGAACAGGCCTTCAAAACAATACTCTGTTGCAGGGGGATTCCGATGTCTGTGTGCAAGGGAAATCAATGGGATTTATATCGGGGTGTTCGCCGGAATGATCCCCGCGTTGATCAAGGCCTCGCGCAGGGTGAGTGTTCCGTTGGTGCCTCTCCTGTTCCAGTAGGGATCGGCCCGGTATTTTGTCACCGGGTCGTTGATTGTGTATGGCATGGACTGATTGGCGGAGGTCATCCCGTCCGCCGTGAAAATCAAATCCTGGTAGTCAATCGAGCCGACATTCGCATTATTGGTCACCTGCATGTCCTCGATGGCATAGGCATTCGAGTTGGTGCCGAGTGGGGCGTATTGATTGGCATAAAAGGGTGCCTGATTGCCTTCTCCCCGCGCAAGGGATGTCAGCGGATAGGTCTGGGAATTGTTGACGTTTGATTCGAGGTTGTTGTAGGCGGTCTGGAAGGTGGCATTGGGAATCATGATGGCGGCCACGGTGTCACCCGGACGGAAAGAATAGGTCTGATTGAAGCCCTGGCTGCTGTTTGAGGCGTCAATAATGATCTGCGCGCGGTCTCCCTCGATCACCCTCCGCATGGCCTCCAACAGAAAGGCTTTCTGGCCCGCCGCCGTATCGAGATCGTAAACATCTGGCCCCATGCCTTCGAGAGAAAAGAGCGCCAGGCGGGAATTGTATCCGGCTTCGCGGAACACGTAGTTCACCGTCACGTCTCCCCCCTCGTCGATCGTCCAGTATCCGCTCTGGAAATTTTGGTTGATCGCAACGGAGAAGGCAATGTCGGCCACGCCGGTTTGGGGAGTCGAACCGGTGGCCATGGCGACTTCCACGGGGGGGGCGTTGTCCCAGACCCATCCGCTTCCGGTGGAGGTTTCCTTGATTGCTGTGCGGGAGGAGTCGGTGGTCGCCTCGGCACTGGCGAGCGCCTCGTCGAGTCGGAATTCCTTCACGCCGACACCGCCGCTTGTGGTGACCTGGAATTTTTTATCCGTCGCATTCCACACCGCCCGCTTGCTGCTGGTGGCGGCCTCTTCGGACGTTTGATTGACCGCATAAATGCGGGCGTCCAGAACGCTGCCCGTCACGCCAAGCATTTTCGAGGCATCCGCCTTGGTCTTGAGTTTTTCCAGTACCGCGGCGGGGGTGGTCAGTCCGCTCAGGCTGCCACCGCTACTCTCAAAGATTTGAACCGAGCGGTTGAGGGAAGCCACGTCGGACTCCAGCTTGGTGGAATTGGAGGCGGTCTTTGTGTTTGTTACGGCAACGTATCCCAGGGAGCTGATGACAGCGAGGGCGGCGAGCACCGCCAGCACTTCAATCAGGCTGAATCCCTGGGCCAAGGGGGAATGTGACGCTCTCATGGAGGCATTTATACCGGTGGGAAAAACTAAAATCAAGAAATTTGTTGCATAGTTGCATAAATTTAAGCTATGCAGATGTCAGAAAGTGAGATAGAAAGCCCCTCCAACGTTTTTTGAGTGACCGAAAAGCTTGCACCCCATGCCAAAAAAGTTATTCCCATCCCAAACAAGGCCGACCCTTCGGTGGGGAGGGAACCTATGAATAAGCTTTTCCGAACGAATATTGGCTGCTTTGTGAGAAGGAAATCGCCCCGTTTGCTGAAGGTCGGAATCTTTTTGGCGGCTCTGACGGGTGTTGTCGTTGCACAACAACCGACGCCATTCGTTGTAGCCCCACCGCCGAATGCGGCTTATCCCGACTACGGAGCCGGGAATACCGTGGCATCGCGTCTTCGGCGCGAGCCCGCAAAGTTATTCACATTTGACCGGGCATCGTTGCGTGATGCGCTGCGCTATCTGGCGGATGATGCGGGGATCCCGTTTGTAGGCATTCCCGAGAATGACGCCGCAAACAAGCGACTTGTGACCTTCACGATGAATGCGAGTCCCTTTACTGCCCTGGAGAGCATTTGCCGGGATAACGGGATCCGCCTCACTTACGAAAACGGGGTTTGGCACATGCGGACGGTTGATGAGGAGCGGGAGCGGCGCATCAAGGAAGAGGATGACAACAAGCTTGTCGGCATTGCCTACCGCCTGCGCTACGACCCGGTGGATCGGGTGGATTTTCGTGTGGATGGGGATGCCACCGGCGGTGCGCAGGGTGGCTCATCCAGTGGCAGTGTCACAGCAGCCACTCCGAACATGCCCTTGCAGAACTCCCAGAGGGTTTTCTCCGCAAAGGCACCGCGGATAGTCAACGAGATCCGCGTGATGCTGGGTTTGCCTCCGATCTCCTATGGGGCGGATGGTGCGGTGATGGGGGAAGCGGTGAGTGCCGGGAGCAATGTGCAATCCACATCCCCCACAGGAAATCAGGAAGTGGCTTCCAACAGTCCGCTGCGTCTGAATCCCACCTACGTTCCTCCCCAGATGCCCCAGGTCATCTACAACTCGGATACCAACACGCTTTGGGTGGTGGCCACCCGCACGCAACACAAATGGGTTGCGGAGTATCTCCTGGCGGTGGATCAGCCCCAGGTGCTCATTGCCATCGAAGTGAAATTCTTCGAAACCACCAAGAATCCAAGCAAGGAATTTGGCATCAATTGGAGGGGAACCATGCACCCGGATCCGTTGACCGGCAACGGGGGAATCACCTTTACCGCCAGCGGCATCACCGTTTCGCCTGGTGGAACGGTAAGCGTGGACTCCCAGAACCAGCACCAAAACCAATATGGCACCACCCCGCCGGGGACACCCACGTATGACTACAACACCGGGAACAAGGTGACCAATGTGAGCCTGGCGGCGCCGTATTCCGCCGTGCTGACGGCCAGCGATGTGCAACTCGCGCTGCAGGCCTTTATGTCCGACGACAAGACCAGCATGGTGCAGTATCCGCGTGTGCTCACGGTGAACAATCGCGAAGTCGCCATCACGAGCGCGGAGAACACCCCGATCAATGCCGGGGTCACCGCCGTCTCCACGACGGTGGGCGCGGCCTCCCAGAATGTCGGGACGCTTGGTTATCTGCCCGTGGGAACCCAAATCAACATTCTTCCCAAATCGGTGGGGAACGAACAGATCGCTATGACAGTGGCCATCACGATATCGGACATCCTCCGGTTCGAACCGTTGGACCTTGGCACGGGGGTCAATCTTTATCCCGTCACCTCGGAGCGGGTCTATAATGCCGCCTTGCAGGTGAACTCCGGGTATACGCTGGCGGTGGGCGGATTGGAGACGACCGGCGACACCCGTTTCGACAACGGAATTCCTGTGCTCCAGGATATTCCGGGCGTCGGGCATCTTTTCCGGAGCAAGACGCGCACACGCCGAAAGAGGAATCTGATTATTTTCATCACGCCCACTTTGATTGTGAATCCCAAGGCGACACGAGGAATTTCCGAGACACCCGAAGCGATCGTGCCGATTCGCCCCAATGATCCGACCCCGCCGGCATTCACTCCCGACGGACAGCTTGTCGGCGGATTCGACGCGATCAATGCGGCGTTTGCCTGGTTGGACTTCCAAGCCAAATGGTTCAAACAGATCAACAAGGAAAATCGCACCGATAAAGATTCCATCCGACGCCTCCGGGCCGTCATTGCCTCGGCAAGGATGCTTTTGCAGGACATCGCTGCCATGAGGGAAGTGGCGGATCCCACCCGTGCCGCGCAGTTGGATCGCTTGGAGGAGCGTGCGGTCGCCACGTTGACGGAGCTGAATAGAATCCTGTCAATGGCGCAAAACAACGTGATGTAAAACCCGAAATCCCCCCGTTCGCAGCGAGGTTGCAATGGTGAGGGAAGTGCCCGCCAGCCCTGCCCGCAGCGAAGCGACTTCCGGGCTGTGCAGACCTTCCCTCAAAAAGAAGAGCCGGTGCTTTCCTGCCGACAGGCACCGCCTGCCGGACGATCAGCGAACTTTCAGCAGTTCGACTTCAAAAATCAACGTTGCATCGGGTCCGATCACTCCACCTGCGCCACGCGATCCATACGCCAGGTTTGGCGGGATGAAGAGCTGGATTTTCCCGCCCTCCTTGATGAGTTGCAGGCCTTCTGTCCAACCTGGGATCACACCATTTAAGGGGAATTCAATGGGGGCATTCCGCTTGTAGGAACTGTCAAATTCCCTGCCGTCCAAAAGCGTTCCCCGGTAATTGACGAGAACCGTGTCGGTCGCCTTGGGGGCTTTTCCTGTTCCGGGTTCGAGGATTTTATATTGAAGTCCGCTTGCGGTCTGGTTGATCCCCGGTTTGGTTGCGTTTCCGGCAAGGAATTCCCTGCCCATTTCGAGTGCTGTTTGTGCCATAGTTGTATTGAGAGATGCGGCGAGGAGTCCTCCCGCGAAAAGGATGCGTTTCATGCCGGAACCATAGGTTGGGGCATCGGAAAAGCCAGCCGGATTTTCCCTTGGGAGCCGTCAGGGTTCCCCTCCAGGCTTCGATGCGCGGAGGATTTTCTGAATGTCATCGGCAATTTTATCGGTCTCCGGGAGTTGTTCGAAGCGATAGAGAATCCGGAAATTGCCGTCGGGATCAACCAAATACACGGATGTAGTGTGATCGATCAAGTAATCCGTTTTGTCGCTGCCGATGGGCTTTGCCTTCCGAAAGGAGGCGCCGAAGGCCCGTGCCGTGGTTCCGATATCAGCCGGAGAACCGGTGAGCCCGATGAACTGTTTGTCAAAGAACGGGACATAGTCCTTGAGCGCGGAGGGGGTATCCCGTTCGTCAAGACTCACAAAGACGACCTTGGTTCGCTCCCGGGCATCGGGCGGGAGCTTTCGGCACACTGCGGCAAGGCTTCCGAGTGTGGTGGGGCAAATGCTGGGGCATCTTGTGAATCCAAAGGCCAGGAGGACGACCTGTCCGCGAAGATCCTGCAGGCCCAGAGTCTTTCCATTGTGATCTGTGAGCGAAAAGGAATAGGCCGGGCGTGGGGTGGAATCATATTGGCCAAACCAGGGCGAGGAGGAGTTTGCGACCACCGAGAGAAGGACGATTCCTGCCGGGATGACGAGGCACGTCCCGATGGCGGCAATGATCAGGACAATGCGCCGGGAACGCATGGCGCGGTTCGCGGGGTGCGCCATTTAACGGACGGGAACCTGCAGTGTGACCGATTCGGTTTTCCCGTCGGATTCCGTGGTCAGCACCAGTGGGATTGTGCGGCCGGCTTTCGGCACCTCCATGAGTTGCATCAACATAAAATGGTCGCCCCCGGGTTCGAGGGTGCGGCGCCCCTTCGCGGGAATCGAGAAAGACTCGACAAGTTCCATGCCCATCACCCCATCGGATTTTTTTGTCGTGATCATCGGCTTGACCTCCCCGGCAATCGGCGAGGTGCCGCCGGAGACCGTGATCGGATGCTCCGAGGAATTCACAAGCGTCATGAACGCGGCCGTCGCCGGGGAGGAGGGGGGGACCGCGCGAATCCAAGGGTCCACAACTTTGAGGTCTCCCGCAGGCAATACTCCGGAGGACAGCAAAAACAGGCAGAGAATTTTTTTCATGCGGAGACGACGGGAAGTCCCGAAAGAGCCATGCTGATTTCCTCGCCCGGGTAGTCGTAATCCTCCAGTTCTCCGGCCACATGCTTCATATACGAAGTCATGTCGAAATGTCCGTGTCCGGAGAGATTCACGAGAAGGGTTTTCGCAACGCCCTGCTCGCGGCACAGAATGGCCTCCTCGAAAAGTGCCGCGATGGCATGGGCGGCTTCGGGAGCGGGCAGGATCCCCTCCGCCTTTGCGAACTGGACTCCGGCGGCGAAGACAGCCTTCTGTCCCACCGAACGGGATTCCATGAGACCGAGTTCCTGCACGTGGCTCACAAGGGGAGCCATGCCATGATAGCGCAGCCCGCCGGTGTGAATGGCGGGAGGAATGAACGCACTTCCCAGCGTGTGCATTTTGACGAGGGGGGTGAGTTTCCCCGTGTCCCCAAAATCGTAGGCGTATCGGCCTTTCGTGAGCGTCGGACAGGCGCTTGGTTCCACGGCCACAATCCGCGTCTTTCGTCCTCCGCGCAGGGATTCTCCAATGAAGGGAAAGGCAATCCCCGCGAAATTCGATCCGCCCCCCGTGCATCCGATCACCACATCCGGATAGTCCTCCGCAAGTTCAAACTGGCGGAGAGCTTCCAACCCAATCACCGTCTGGTGCAGGAGCACATGGTTGAGGACGCTGCCGAGACAGTATTTGGTGTCGGCATTTTTCACGGCGACTTCAACCGCTTCCGAGATCGCGATTCCCAGCGATCCCGGACACTCGGGATCCGTCGCCAGAATCGCCCGTCCGGCTTCGGTTTCCCGGCTTGGACTGGCGATACAGCGTCCGCCGAACGTTTCCATGAGCGCCTTCCGGTAGGGCTTTTGCGAAAAACTCACCCTGACCATGAAGATCTCGCAGGGAATCTCAAACATGGAACAGGCAATCGAAAGGGCCGATCCCCATTGGCCGGCACCGGTTTCCGTCGTGATCCGCCGGGTCCCCTCGATTTTGTTGTAGAAAACCTGCGGAAGGGCGGTGTTAAATTTGTGGGAACCACTCGGGCTGGTGCCCTCGTATTTGTAGTAGATTCTGGCGGGTGTGCCGAGTGCCTTCTCGAGTCGGCGCGCCCGGCAGAGCGGCGACGGACGCCATTGGGCCAGCATTTGCCGGACCTCGCGGGGAATCTCAATCTCCCGCTCGCCGCTCATTTCCTGAGCGATCAACTCCTTTGCAAAAAGGGGCTCCAACTCGGCGGCGGAAAGCGGCTGGGCCGTGCCGGGGTGCAGCGGGGGTGGGGGAGGTGCCGGAAGATCGGCAACAATGTTATACCAGGCTTTCGGGATTTCGCTGTCCGGGAGAAGATACTTGATCGTGTCCATGTCGAGAGCCTGGAGAATGCCCTCCCCGCACCGCCAATACAAGAGGCTTCACCCAAATCCTTGCGTCAAGCCACAGACTGCCCCTTCTTCCGGGAAACAGGGAACAGTTTGGCTCCTTTAAAAATGCGCGCAAGCAACGCAAGGATTGCGACCGTTCCGAGAAGGACGGACGTTGAAGGCTCCGGAACCAAAACCACATTGGCGGAGACAAAGGTTCCGCCGCCGCCATCCATCGAGCCAACAACGGTGACGGAGCCGACATCGTCCGTCGAAAAAATCTGCGATGGGATACTGTCATGGGCGACGGTTTGCCAAGCCGCATTCCCGAAGAGAATCCATTGGTTGGCGCCCGGAGCCCGGGTGTTATAGCCCCAAATGTATATCGCGTTTCCGATCACCCAGGATCCCGCGTTCGTGGTGTAGTCGCCCGTGCCCAGGAAGTAGAGGTCGCCGCTGTCATCGAGCCAGGTGGTCTGCCCCGTGTCCCCCATGTCGGCGAGGTTCCAGTTGGGGAGCCAGGAATCGACGTTGGTGAGAAGCGGTGTGAAACCGGCGTCGAAGGTCCCCACTTCAAAATGGAAGGAGCCATCGGTCGGCCAGGGGACGGAGCCGCTGGTTTCGCCCGTGGTGATGGGCGAGGTGAAAATCACGGTCGCTCCCTCGGCCTTCGGGAGGAGGAACGAGACGGCGAGGAGGATTGCAAGGAGGGGAGTTTTCCCGGACATGACGGTGTGGACGAGTGTTAGTTGTCTAAAGGACATTCGGTGGAGAAGGGTTCGATGGCGGAGGCGGTTTTGACAAAAAAGCTGCGCAGCGGGTGCAGGAACGGGGTGGCGGAGTGATTCGTGGCACCGTCCGACACGTTGCGCCACTGTCTCTCCGCGCCGACGGTTTCCTGACAATACCAATAGACATCCTTGACCGCTCCCGTCTGCACCTGAATCTGATCGGCAATGGCCGGGGTGGAGGCGCTCGAAAAGCCCGATGCAAAGAGGTAATTCGCCTGGTGGGGCGACATATCCATCGGAAATCCGGAAGCCAGCAAGCTCCTGCCCGCGCCCACCACTTGGATAAAGGCGTTCGTCCGCACATCGCCATAGGCTGGGAGAGACATGGTGGTGGCGCCGCTTCGTTGAAAGACGACACCCACGCCAGGAGGAAGAATGGTGTTGTCCTGGTTCGCGGTTCCCTTCGAGGCGGAGGCACTGCGCCATTCCTTGAGCGTTCCAGCCGCGTTTGAACGGAACCAATAAGCCGCCATCCCCTGGCCTGTCCAAAATTGGACCTGGTCGGCGGTCTTCAAGGACGTTCCGCTTTGCAACGCTCCTGCCGACGTTCCCGTGCCAAAGAACGTGGCCAGGGTCCAGTGGGGACGAATCGCCACCTTGCACCCGATACAGTCCGAGAGACTCCGGCCGGGGGTTGTGTAAGGGGACACGGGATCAATCGCCAGAGTGTTGTTGGCCATCAACCGGGTGGTGGGGACATCAATCTCGAAGCGCGCACCGACGTTGGTGGTCGAGCCTGTTGTGGACGGCCCGATAATTTCCAAAAAGCAGCGGGATCCGGCGGGGAGATCCTGGGCCAGGTTGGTGGCATTGGTCAATGTGGCGGCGGTGAGGATGCCATTGGCGAGCACGTCCACGCGCAAGGGGGAGCGAAGGATCGGAACGCCAACATACGTCTGGGAGCCTGGAGAAAAGGCGTAGTTCACGCCTCCCAGAGGCTCCGTGACGACTTCGTCCGCCTGGAGCAGGGATGCCGCACCGAGCACAAAGAGGGTTAAAAAACTGAGTCGAAGGAGTGAATGCATAAGGAGGGGTTCCTGGTTATTTCTCGATGAGTCGCAGACGAAGGAATCTGCGATTGGCAGATTGAAAGGGCACCGTGTCGGTCACGGTCACCGTATTGACACCCGGGGCGGATGGTATGGAAACCTCCTCGACAGGGGCCGGGCCAACCGGTGCTTTGCCATGCGAGGAGGTCGAAAGAATGGTCCAGTTTTTGAGGTCCGAACTTCCCTCGACCTGATAGGTCAGATTGACAGCCGAGGTGTTGCGGCGGTAGAGGAATTTGAGAGGGAGGCCAGGACTGCTTGGCGGAACGCAGGAAAATCCCACGCGCGGACCGTCGGACGACTTCGGATCCAGTCCGAAGGCAAACTCCTGCAATTCCCCATAGCCATCGGAGTCGAAATCCGCCCGATTGTCCACGGCGCCACCGGTTCCGAAGTGGGTATCGTTCCAAAGCTGCCTGCTGCTCGGGCGCACCGTGATCACCCGGAGGGCGTCCCGCTTTTGGCCGGCCGTGTCCGTTGAGACTGCCGTGATCGTATGAAGCCCGGGAGTCCGTGGC
>JACSRU010000037.1 GCA_014879575.1 Chthoniobacterales bacterium
CGACCCCCGCCGGAGTCGCCTCACCAAACTCGGTGAGATTTACCGGGACGGCCATTGAGTGTGCCCAACCCCAATCCTGACGATGACCCAAAGAAAAATGACAAAATGGTGAAAAAGAGCTTTGCTTACACGACACCAGAATGGTGTTGTATAAGAATGGCTGCCATTTTTACCAAGAAGACCCGTCCCATCGACAAAGTCCTCGAAGACGCACGCAGTGCCACGGCTCACGGCGGACAACTTGTTGTGGACGCGCTGGCTCGGGAGTTCGGACTCTGGGAGAAGATCCGGCGATGTGCGTTGCTGGATCCCCGCAAGGACAAGAGCCGGGGGTTTTCCCCGGAGGCCATTGTGGCACAGATCGTTTTCAGTTTTTGCAGTGGCGGAGTGAGCCTGAGCGACGCGGGGCGTCTGGGCGGCGACAAGGCACTTGGAGAGCTCTTGGGGATGGATCGCTGGGCGGAGGAGACGACCATTGGGGAATGGTTACGCGGGCAGAATGAGGCGGGTTTGCGGGAGATCTGGAGTCTCATCCGGGAGTTTGTGGGCTGGGTGCTGGTCAAGGCCAAGGCAGAGCGCGTCCGGCGCGACGGGGAGTTGGAGGTTTTTGACGCCCACCGTCTCAAGGGAGCCAAGGAACAGGGCTTCCACCAACTGCTTGGCGACATGGACCTGCACCATCCGCCCTGCCTGAGCAGCCTAGCCAACGAGGTCTATTATGCGATCGGAGCCTTGAGCTTCAACCTGCTTATGGGCGTTAAAGTGCTGTATCTGGCCGACGATCAGCAGGGCTGGACCGTGCGTTCGCTGATCCGCTTCTGGCTGACGGTGCCCGTGAAGATCAGCAGCCATGCGCATCGGCGCAAGGCCCGTATTTTTGTGCCCAAGGCCGCTCTGCGCTGGTGGCGGCTCTTCCTGCAAGAGCACTATCCGAAACGCAAACCGGGGCGCCCGCCTCGGGATTCCGTCGGACCGGAAGTGGTCGCCGACTGAAAGCCCTCGGAACCTGTCAGCCCCCCACACGCGCATCCAACCAAAGGTTGGCAAGGCGGAGCTGTGGAGTTGTTGCGCAAAGACCTTGCAACAAGATGCCTTTTCAAGGGGAAAGGCCGGAAAAATCCGGCGTCAGTGTCTTCAAGTTCATCCGAAGATGTGAATCCCCGCTGCGAAATGGACTCGCCGGGTGAAAAACCCTCCCCGATCTCCCTGCCAAGGGAGATCGTCAGGATTGGGGTTCAAAAGCGCAGGAACAAGGTCGAGCTTGAAGTTTTTCGGAAGCCTGAAAAGGTTCTCGCAACCCTTGTGGTTAATGCCGTTCCGCGTTTCTGAAGCATGACGGAAGTCCGCTCCCAATTTCCCGCAAATTTTCTGCCCGTCCTTTCCCACTGGCCGCTGATGCTTCTGGCGTTTGGATTTGCTCCGTTGCTGGCGACATTTTTTCTGAATTTGTGGAAACTGCCGGAATACCAGTTTTTCCCGCAGGCACTTGCGGCGGCTGTTTTTTTGGCCTGGGATCGCTGGCGGGAAATTCCCCGACCGATGCAAGCCGGTCACCCGGCGCTTGCCCTCGGGCTCCTGACCGGCTGTTTTTTTGGCTGTGCATTGGCCGTGCGGGTTTGGTCTCCATGGCTTGCCACGACAACGGCGTGGCTCGCGACAGTCGCGGTGCTCTGGAAATTCGGCGGATGGCCCCTCCTCCGCAAAATGCTGCCGGCACTGGTGCTGGTTTTAACCATCATCCCCCCCCCGCTGGGGTTGGATGTCCGGCTGGGTCTCGCGCTGCGGGAAATGGCGACCCTCCTGAGCAGCCGGATGCTGGACCTGCTGGGCGTGATCCATTCTGTCAGCGGAAATGTCATTGATTTGCCGGGGCAGAAACTGCTGGTCGAAGAGGCCTGCAGCGGGATCAACTCCCTGCTCTTTGTCACGGCATTTTCCCTTTTTTATCTGTTCTGGAGACGGCGGCCGATCTGGTGTTTTTTGATCTGTGTTCCGATGGCGTGGGGGTTTGTTGTGATGGGAAATGTGATCCGCATTTCCCTGGGCGCCTGTCTCAGATATTTTTACGGGATCGACATCCTCACCGGATGGAAGCACGAGGCGCAAAGCATCGTGCTTGTTGCGGCTTATGTCCTGCTCGTGATCAGCCTTGATGCGCTTTTCGGCAGATCCCACCCAAAAGCAAAAGCTTCCACGCCTTCGCGCATTGATATTTCCGCGCGGCCTCCGGCTTTCCAAAAATTCTTTGGAACCCTCTGCCTCCTCTTCGGGCTTCTTGGCGTCACCTCCAGTTTCAAAGCCTGGAAAAAGTCCCGGGAATCCGCAGAGCCCCTGCGGGCGGCGGCATCCGCTTCCCAAACTCCGCTGGTTTTTGTGCTGCCGGATCGCATCGGGGACTGGAAACGTTCGGAATCCGGCCCCCCAAAAGTGAACCGAATCGAAACGCTCGGGCTTTCGTCCTCGATCTGGAACTTCCGGCGTCCGGGTCTCCAGGCCGTCATCGCCTTCGACTATCCGATCTGGCGATACCACGATGTCGCGGAGTGCTACCTGCGCAACGGATGGCAGATCGAGCGGAAGGAAATCGTCGTGCCGGAAAATTCCTCACCGGCAAGATTCCAACTCGTGATGAAAAAGGATCCCGGCGTGCGAGGCATGTTGTGGTTCGCCACGATCAACGACAAGGGGGAGTGGGTGGATCAGGCAACGGTGAAACATGACCTGATCAGCCGACTGGGACTTTTTGAAAGCCCGCAGGAAACCACTTTTCGCGTGCAGTTGTTGCTTGTTGGTGACAGGACACCCGATCCAGCGGCCCTCGAATCGGCAAAGCACCTATTTGACGAAACCGCCGCGATTCTCTCCCGCCAAATGCTCGAACAGGTCAGAAAATGAAGACGTCTCCCGATCAGCCGCCTTCCGCAACCTCCCGGCATCCGTCGTTCTGGATCAAATTGCCCGCGATTCTGGCCATTGCCTTCTGCCTCGTATTGGGGAGTTTGTTTCTGGCCTGGAATCCTTCAAAGGTCAGTGCGCGCTACAGCGACATCGCTCAAAAAGCGATTGCGGCCAGGGACTATCCGGCCGCGTTGGTGGCGGCTGGTCGTCTTCTGGCTTTTGGCGGAGACTCCCGAAATGAGGCACTCTTCCTTCTCGTCCAGGCAAACCTCGGCGTCGGCCATCATGCCGAGGCGGCGGGGATCCTCCAAATCCTGGCACCCCTGAACAAGCCGGTC
>JACSRU010000121.1 GCA_014879575.1 Chthoniobacterales bacterium
CATGACCGGGATTGAACCGGTGACCTCGTCCTTACCAAGGACGTGCTCTACCAACTGAGCTACATGGGCGTCTGGCGGCCGGAGCCGCATGGGTTGTTCATCGGAAGCGTTAGTTATTGCGCCGGAAAAAGGGTGAAAAACGCCTGCCGCTGTCGCATCTGCGAAAACGGGCAGCGTTGTTCTCCCTGCTTCTGGCAGGAGGGGAAGAGTAGCGTGCAGAGATTTCCTGTCAAAAACAAAAATTCCTCCGGAAAGCCTTTTATGACTCGGGGTGAAAAACTGGTTTTCCGGACTTTCCCTGTTTCGGGATTCCGGCTATGAGCGGGAACAACTTTTCCCTGCTGTATGGCCAACAAAGACCGCATCTCGCTCGACGGGCTCGATCAGTCCGGATCCCTCGAACAAGAAGACTACAAGAAGCAACTCAAGCAGCACCAGCTCCAGCTTTTGAACATGCAAATGCAACTGCGCGATCAAAAACGCTCGGTGGTTCTCGTGATGGAGGGGCCCGATGCCGCCGGCAAGGGGGGAGCCATCAAGCGGGTGGTTGAACGTCTGGATCCCCGGCTGATCAAGGTGTATTCCATCGTCAAGCCGACGCCGGAAGAACTGGCGCACCACTACCTGTGGAGATTTTGGACCAAACTTCCCGCAGAGGGGGAAATGACAATTTTTGACCGTTCCTGGTATGGGAGGGTGTTGGTGGAACGGGTGGAAGCCTTTTGCTCGGGAGAGGAATGGAAGCGGGCCTACCGGGAAATCAACGAATTTGAACGCACCCTCACCGATGGGGGAACAGTCCTCATCAAAATTTTCCTGCAAATCACCAAGGAGGAACAACTCGACCGCTTCAAACGGCGGGAGGCCGATCCCTACAAGCACTGGAAAATCAGCGATGAGGATTGGCGGAACCGGCGGCATTGGAACGAGCACAACAAGGCAGCCGAAGACATGTTCGAAAAGACAAGCACGGACGTCGCACCCTGGACGGTCATCCCGGCGAACTTCAAATGGTATGCCCGGGTCAGGACGTTGAAAACTGTCTGCGCCCAGATCTCCAAAGTGCTGAAGGCCTGATCAATCGCCTTTCAGGGTTTCTTCAGCCGAAGAAATGTGGGCACATCCAAGTCTTCCCCCTCCACGATGGTGGGTTCGATTTTTTCAAATCTTCCGCGGGCGATCGGCTCGAACTGGAGGGTTTCCTGTTTGATTTTTTCCTGGGGAGGTTTGGTGGAAGGATGAGATTTCGCGGAGTGGGTTGCGGTGGCCCGCTCGGGTTTCGGCTGTCGGGGCGGTGCCGGTGGGGGCGGGGGTTCCGGAGCGGGCTCCTCTTCTTTTTCGGTCTCAAGATCGAGAATCGGCTCCGGTTCGGGAGAAACCAGCCTGGCAGGCACATGGCGCGCAGGCTCCTGACTGCGTTGAGGGCGGACGGAGGGAATCTCATGGGAAATGGTGGTTCCTTCCGTCTTGGCAAGAATCGTTACGAGAACAGGGGCGTTCTTGTCCGGCGTGGTGCTCACTCCGAGGTGGAGCATCGTGCCCTCGGACCCCTGGCGGCCGATTTCCTGCATGATCGCACTGACTTCCGAGAAGGAAAGTGACGGAGGGCCGGATAAATGCACAAGGAGGCTTGCGGCTTCGTCGAGAAGGTGTCCGCGATCCAACAGGGGACTCTTCAGCGCTCGCTCCAGGGCTTCGTGCGCGCGGTTGTCCCCGGTTGCGGCACCCGTCCCAAAAAGACACCGCCCGGTTCCTGTGTTTAACACGGAAAGCAAATCGGGCAGGCCGATCCCGAGGGGACCCGGAGCGGAGAGCAACCGGGTGATGGCCGAAAGACATCCGCAAAGCAACTCATCACACGCGGAAAATGTTTCCGTCACGCCGGATTTTGGCGCCGAAAGTTCCGCCATGCGGTCATTTTCAAAGTGGATGACCGCGTCGGCATGGGCGCGAATTTCCTGAAGTGCAGCCTCCGCCTGGAGGTTTCGCCGACGTCCCTCGAAAGAAAACGGGGTTGTCACGGCCGCAATCAGCAGGGCGCCGGACTGCTTCGCGACTTCGGCAACCAGCCCCCCCGCGCCGGAACCCGTGCCCCCGCCGAGACCGGCGCAAAGAAAAACAATGTCGGGTGCGGCGAGAGCTTCCTCGATCTCCCGCAGAGACTCCCTGGCGGCATCCATGCCGATCTCCGGATCCCCCCCCGCGCCGAGTCCCCTCGTGGCCAGTGGACCGAGAGAGACTTTCACCGGGGACACCGAGGTGGCCAGCGAATGTTGATCGGAGTTGATCGCCACCGTCTCGAAACCGGAACCTCCGGACATCGTCATGCGATCCGCCAGGTTGACTCCCGCATTCCCAAGCCCCACAAGGCACACACGAAGGGGTTGCGTTTGACTGAGATATTTTGGGAAGGAAATCATCGGCGGCTGGAAAAGGGGCTGATTTTTTTGAAAAAATTCCCGAGAAAACCTTTCAGGAAAGAGGATTCCGGCATTTCCGACCGGACCGCCTGGGCATATTTCGCCAGACCGATGCACGTCGAAAACTGTGGGTTTTCATAAGCCGAGGTTGGACCGGAAACCGCCTGGGCCCGGGTCAAATGCACGGGCATCCCAAAAACGGATTCCGCGATTCCGCGAATCCCCCGGATCTGGCTGCATCCGCCGGTGAGCATGACACCGGCGCCGATCAGGTGCTCCGACACCTCGCCGGACAAACGTTTTTTCAAAAGCACGAAGAGTTCCTCGAGACGGGCATGCATGATCATGTTCAACATCTCGCGCTCGACTTCCTTCCCAGAGAACCCGGTGTCATTCTTCAAAACAATTTTTTCCCCGGGGAGGGATTTGCCGAGTTCCGCAGATCCTTCCTCGGTTTTGAGTTTCTCAGCGCGGGTGATCGGGATGCGGAGTCCGATCGAGATGTCGTTGGTGATATGGTCGCCGCCGACAGCCAGGACCCCACTGTGACGAACCGCTCCATCCAGGTAAACGATGTAGTCGGTGACACCGCCCCCGATGTCGATGACCAGTGCCCCGGATTCCTTTTGATTCTCTCCGAGCACGACCTGCGCGGAGGCCAGCGAACTTACGACCACATCCTCCACTTCGATATGGCACTCCTTGACGCAGCGGATCGAATTCTGGATCCGGTTCGTCACTCCGTGAATGATATGAAAGTCGGCCTCCAATCGGCTTCCCAACATCCCAACCGGATTGAGCACCCCCTCCTGTCCGTCCACGTAGTAATGCTGAATGATCGAGTGCAGGATGGCATTTTCCTTCGGCAGGCTGATTTCCTTCGCCTTGAATTCCACATCCTGGATTTCCTCCTCCGTGATCTCGCTGCTCTCCTCGGGAATGTTCGCAGAACCACGGTTGTTGAAGCTGCGGATGTGGCTTCCCGTAACGGCCAGCCAGACGCTCTCGATCTCGACGTCACTTTTTTCCTCGGCATCCGAGAGCGCATCGCGCACACAATTCGAAGCATTCTCAAAATCCACGATCTCGCCCTTGCGAACGCCCCGTGAAGGGGTTTCCCCGACACCGAGAATGCGGATCCCCCCATTTTCCTGGCACTCCGCCACCACGGCGCAGACCTTTGTGGTTCCGATCTCCAAGCCAACCTGGATTTCCTTGCGGGCCATCAGTTTTTCCTCCCTCCGGTGGATGGCGTGCGTCCGCGACCACCGGCGACATGTTCGGCGGCAGACTGGGCCATCACGAACGTGACGGGCGTGTTTCTCCGCACCATCAGATTTACCGTATCCAGCTCGCGATTTGCATCCCGGCAATGTTCGAGCAATTGGCGCAACCGCCCGAGTTGTTCGGGAATGTCTTCCGTCGAAAATGTGATGTGGGCATTGCGGTCGCTGACCACGTCCACACAATACCCCTTCGAGATGTCCAGCGTGCGGATGTTCAAGAGGCATTCCGGCTGGCGGGCCACCTCGGCGATGAGCGCAAGCGCGCGCTGCAAATCCTCGCTGTGCAAAGGTTCCCCGTCGCGGATGTTCTCGCTGCGGACCCCGTAAATGATCGGAAGCTGATAGAATTCCGACTGGATGATTCGAGGTTTCATCAGGAAACCGGTTTCATCCACAAGCAGGGATTTTTCCGGATCGAATGGATCGACCTCCTTCTCAAACGGGGCGACCCAGGCAACGGGCCGACGGGCGGTGAGTTTGATCGAAATCTCATCGGGCAGATGTCGCTCCATGGAAATCTCCTCAACCTGCGGAATGGCGCGAAGCGCCTTTTCCGCACGGGTGAGATCCACGCGGAAAATGTTGTCTCCCTCCTTGATGCCTGTTTCGGCGAGCGCTTCCTCGCGACTCAGAATTCCATCGAGATCCAGTGTCACCCGACGGAGGGTGTAGGCGGGATTATCATAGAAAAACTTGTCGAGCATCGTGGAGATTCCGAGCCAGCCGACCACGCAGACAACCACCAGAAGACTGACCGCCCAGAAGACAGAGCTGATTTTTTGCCTTCGCTGACGGCTGGCGGTCGTGTGGCGGACCTTCACATTGAGAAGGTGCTGGCCTTGTCCCGCAGGATGGAGCCTTCGGTTGCCACGAGAAGAATGTGAGAAACGGCGGATCATGGGCTTCTTTTTTGCAGGGAGAGACCCGCGATTTCTTCGCAGAGCGCGGAAAAATCAAGTCCGACCACGGCGGCGGCCTTCGGCAGCAGGCTGGTTTCCGTCATCCCGGGAATCGTGTTGATCTCAAGGACATTTAAGGACCCATCGGGAGCCAGAAGAATGTCCACTCGGGAATAAACTTCGAGGGAAAGGGCCCGGCAGGCCGCCAGTGCCGCCGACTGAACGGCGGCAGTCGCCCCGGGGGAAATATGCGCCGGCACATGATACTCGGAAGCCCCCTTGGTATATTTGTGATCGTAATCGTAGAATCCTTCGTTCGGAATGATTTCGATGACGGGGAGAGCTTCGCTGCCAAGAATCCCGACCGTCAGTTCACGCCCTGGGAAAAACTCTTCCACAAGAACACGATCCCCATAAAGGAAACAATCCTCGAGGGCGGCGGGAATTTCTTCCGGTGAGCGGACGATGTGAATGCCGACACTGGAACCCTGTCGGGGGGCCTTGAGAACGCAGGGAAATTTCCAATCCGCCGGTTCGTTCCTGCGGAGCGTAAACCAGGCGGAGGTCGGAACCCCGGCACGGGCGAAGCATTCCTTTGACTCAATTTTGTCAAAGGCCACGCGGCTGGCGGCCGCCCCCTCGCCGGTATAGGGAACTCCCAGGCCGTCGAGATAGGCCTGCACTTCGCCATCCTCACCGAATGTTCCGTGAATCATGTTGTAAACAAGCCGCGTGTCAGCGGGCAGGCTGAACCCCGGCCCCGCGACATCCAGATCGGATACCCGGGCACCGCATTTGCGAAGCGCCGCCGCCACGGCGGCACCGGAGCGCAGGGAAACCTCCCGTTCCTTTCCCGGCCCCCCCATCAGTAAAACGACCGGCAGATCTTTGAGAATCCCCTCGTAATGCCTTTTCATGGATCCACCCCCACAATTTGAACTTCTGTTTCCAAATGGATTCCCCGCTCGCGGGCGGCAGCCGCCTGGATTTCCTCAATGAGGGTGAGCACCTCGTCGGCCGTTGCCCCGCCATCGTTAACGATAAAGTTGCCATGCACTTCCGAAACCCGTGCGTGTCCAACCGTAAAGTTTTTGAAGCCCAGTTCCTCGATCAGGCGGCCTGCGGGAATGGGTTCCGGGTTTTTGAAAATGCAACCGGCACTCGAGGCAACCGGCTGGGAGGCCCTTCTCTTGGCAGCGGAAGTTTCCATCAGGCGGTCAATCTCATCCCGGTTTGTGGGCCGACCTTTGAGCACGGCTGAAAGGGCATAATTCTGCCGCAACATCGGCACGCTCCGGTAATGGATCTCGATTTCAGACGGGCTGCGGGTGAAGATGTTTCCATCCTGGTCACAAAATCTGACGCGCACAACCTGGTCAAACGTCTGGGAGCCCATGGCGCCGGCATTCATGCGGAGACCCCCGCCAAGATTGCCGGGGATCCCCTCCATCCACTCGAATCCTCCGAGACTCGAAGCGCGGGCGAGCGAGGCAAGTTGTTTGAATTTTACTCCCACTCCGGCAGTGATTTCGTCCCCGTTGACTTCCTGGCGGAGAAACTCTCCCCGCGCCAGATGGGCGACAACGCCCGGAATGCCCCCATCGCGCACGAGAAGGTTGGATCCCCGTCCCATCACCAGGAAGGGAATCTCCTCGTCAAAACAGTATTGCACCAGATCGGCAAAGCCCTCTTCGGTCTCCGGTTCGACCCAGAACTGCGCGGGACCGCCAATGCGCATCGTGGTGTGCTTGGAGAGCGGTTCGTGAAGTTTGATGGTTCCGGGCCCCATCACGCCGAGCAGTTTTTCCCGCGTGGCAAGATCCTGCGCGAGTCGGGCACCGGCTTCATGGATATTTCCCGCGCCGAGGCTGATCACAAGATCCCCGTCCTCAAGGATGACCGCCGCCGAACGGTGGATGCCCTCCACATCGGGAACATGCAGGGCGGAGGGATGTCCACAAGCCTTGAGCGCCTCGACAATTGTGGCGCCGGAAACGCCGGGAATCGGTTTTTCACTGGCCGCATAGACATCCGCGACAAAGACATGATCCGCGTCGTCAAACGCCCGGCCAAACTGGTCCTTCAAAGCCAGCGTACGGGTGTAGCGATGCGGCTGGAACATCGCGAGAATCCGCTTCCATCCGCCCGTGCGCGCCGTTGCAAGCGTGGCGGCAATCTCGGTGGGATGGTGTCCATAGTCGTCCACGAGAAGGTGAGTCGTTGATTCGTAGCGAATCTCGAAACGTCTTCTGGCTCCCCGAAACGTCTCGAGGGCCGCTGCAATCCGCTCGAAGGGAATCCCCAGTTCCATGGCCAGCGCGATGATCGCCAGCGCATTCACCGCATTATGTGCCCCCGGAATGTTGAGAACAATTTTCCCGAGCTTCGTGCCCCGCTGACTCACCGTGAACCGGGAGCGGAAATTCTCGGTTTTCAGTCCCTCGATCCGGTAATCGCAATCCGCCGCATGGCCATAGGAAATCCCCTTCGGATGCGCCGCGCAGACACGCCGGGCGCCGACATCGTCCCCGCAGAAAAACACCTGGCCCGAGGTCTGCGCGATGAGCCTTGCATAGACGGCGTCAATCGCGGCGAGATCCTTGTAGAAATCGAGGTGTTCGGGCTCGATGTTCAGAACAATTGCCAGGGTGGGATGGTAATTGATGAGCGTCCCATCACTCTCGTCTCCTTCCGCCACAAAATACTCACCTTCGGAATCCCAGCGGGCATTCGTCCCGAGAATCGGAATTTCCGCGCCAACGTAATGCGAGGGCTTGAGTCCGCCAAAGCGGAGCACATGGGTCGCCATGGCGGAGGTCGTGGTTTTCCCATGCATCCCACAAATCACGATTCCCTTCTTGGCCGCCATGACCGCCGCAAGGGCGTCCGCCCGGCGGGCCATGGGGAGGCCGAGACGACGGGCCTCGTCAAAAGCCGGATTGCCCGACTTGATCGCGGAGGAATAGATCACGATCTCCGCGTCGCGCACGCTCTCCGCCGACTGGGACGCCGCGAAATCCAGGCCTTTTTTCTGAAGTCGCTCGACCTCGACTGTCACAACCTTGTCCGACCCGCTGACCCGGTGGCCAAGGGCAAGCAAAAGGGCGGCTATGCCGCTCATCCCGGATCCTGCGACCCCGATCAAATGAACCCGTTTCGCGGCCGGTCCAGTGAGTGCTTCCTGGAGTTCCTTCGGTGTCATGTGGCCGCCTCCTTTACCGCCCGCTCCATTTCCTCCGCGAGACAGTTCGATGCGGAACCGCTGGAGATTCCCCCTGCGGCCACGGCCATGCGTTCGCGGCGCTGATCGTCACCCAGCAAATTGGATATCATGGCCGCGAGCCTCTCGGCACCGGTTTCCCCCTCCGCGAGGATCTCGGCCGCCCCGGCCTTCACATAAATCCTGGCATTGGCGGTTTGATGGTCATCGGTCGCAAACGGATACGGAATCAGGATGGAAGGCAGGGAAAACCGGGAGATCTCGCTCAGGCTCGAAGCTCCCGCGCGGGAAAGAACCGCATCGGCCGCCGAGTAAGCCTCCTCCATCCGGTGATGGAATGGCGAGACATAGTGCGGAATGCCATCGCGCTGGTAGTTCGCGGCGGCCAGCCGATCGTCCCGTTCCCCGGTGAGGTGGATGATCTGGATCTCCGATCCGTGCAGGAGTGGAGCCGATTTGAACAGGAGCTGGTTGATTCCCGACGCGCCCTGGCTGCCACCCATGACGAGAAGCGTTTTCCTCTCCGGATCCAGGTGGAACAGCTTTCGGGCGGAGGCCCGATCCATGGGCTGGCCCAGATTTTTTCTCACAGGGGTTCCGGTGACGACACATTGCGCACGGGGGAGCAATTGTCGGGCCTCCTCAAACCCAAGAAACACCTTGGATGCAAACTTGGCAGCCAGGCGGTTTGCCCTGCCGGGAATGGCGTTGGATTCGTGGATGAATGCGGGCAACCCGCGCATCCGCGCGGCAAGCACCGGCGCCGTCGAGGTAAACCCTCCCATGCCAAGAACGACCGATGGACGAAACTTGCGATAGATTTTCCCACAGTGGGAAAAACTCTCCCAAAACCGGCGGACAAAACGCACAAAGGCCGGGGAAACGATCATGCTGGGCAGTCCGATGGAAGGAAGCTTTTCGGAGCGAAACTCCGGCCGGGCCTTGAGTGCCAGCGTGTCGATTTCCTTCTCGGAGACAAAAAGCAGCACCTCGTGCCCGCGGGCGTGAAGGGCTTCAGCCACGGCGAGGCCCGGAAACAGGTGTCCGCCGGTCCCCCCACAGGCGATGACCGCCCGAAATGGTGGCCCCTTCGTCATAGACGCGGCTGGATCTTTGCCGTCAGGAGTGCCGGGGCCAGACGGGGCACCAGCGGCTTCCCCTGGCGGTGAATGTTGATGAGAATTCCGATCATGAAAAGGCAGACCATGAGATTTGAACCACCGTAACTGATGAACGGGAGGGGCATGCCCTTGTTGGGAAGCAGGGCAGTCGTGACTCCGATGTTCACCACGGCTTGGAACGTGATCATCATCACCGCCCCAAAGCCGAGGAGCAAGCCAAAGCGATCCCGGGCATTCGTGGCAACCAGGCAACCGCACAGACAGAGCAGAAGATACCCGGCCGTCGTCACCAGGGTGATCCTCAGGCCAAGTTCCTCGCCAATCATCGGAAAAATAAAATCCGTGTGGGCATACGGGGTGTAGAGCATTTTTTGTCGTCCTTCTCCCAAGCCGAGTCCGCTCATGCCCCCCGAGCCAAAGGCGATCAGACCCTGGAGTTGCTGATAGAACTCGTTCGGATATTTTTCGGGATGAAGAAACGCCAACAGGCGTCCCTGCCGCTCGGTGATATTCATCGCCAACAAAAAAACGCCGGTCACCCCCAATGCGCCGAGCAGCAGCAATCCTCGCAACGCGGCGCCGGCCACAAACAGCATGACAAGACCCGTCGCCCCGATAAGCGCCGTGTTTCCGATGTCCACCTCGAAGACGATCGGCACCAGAAGAATCCCCAAAATTCCCATCGGCGCAAGGAAGCCCATGAGAAACCCCTGGGAGGTTGATTCAAATTTGGAAAACCACCAGGCCAGAAAAAACAGGGCGCCAATTTTTGCCACCTCGCTGGGCTGGAGCGTGCCAATCCCGATGTTGATCCAGCGGGACGAACCATTGATCCGGAGTCCAACCGGCGGGACAAAGCACAGGAGCAGAAGCACAAAGGCGCCACCGAACCAAATCCACCAGGTTCGTTCCCAGAAATGATAATCCATGTTGGCGGCAAAAACGGCGACGCCAAGTCCGATGCCCAGCCACAGGATCTGCCTCTTGACGAAGAAGTAGATGTCCCCGTGACTGTCCTGCGCAAAGGCACTCGTGCTGAAGAGCATCACAACTCCCAGAACGAGCAGAGCCGAGACGATCAACAGGAGAATGTGAATGCTGTGTTTTTGCATGCCGAAAGGTGAAATGCCAGACACCGGAAGTCACTCCGCGGGCTTCCGGAGCGGATTCCGCTCAGGGGACAATGAGTTTCTGCCCGATTTGAAGTTTGGTGGGATCCTGGATGTTGTTTGCCTTAATCAGGTCGTTGTATTTGACCTTCAGTTTTTTGGCGATCGAGTAGGGATTATCCCCCTTGGCGACCGTGTAGGTTTTGTCCGCAGAGGCCGGGGGTTCCTCCGATTTCGCGACAGGGGCCGGTACGGTCTTTGTCACCGCCTGGGGCTCAACACCCTCTGCGGCCGACGCGGTCTTGCCTTCGGATGCCTTCCCGGCCGGGACCGGTTTCAGGGCGGTGGTCTTTTTCTCCGAAGTTGGCACAACCTCCGGCGATTTTTTCGGCGGGGTTGCTTTGCTTTCGACCGTTTTCCCAGCGAGGGCATCGGGCTTTGCGGCGGATGTCCTGGCGGGAATCTTCAGGATCTGACCGACACGAATTGCCGAGTTGGCAGTGATGCCGTTTGCCTGTTCGAGAGCTTCAACGGTTGTCTTTTGCGCTGCGGCAATGCGTGTCAGCGTGTCCCCCGCCAAAACCGTGTAGGCCGGCCCACCCGTATCCGCTTGCGTGCTGACAGGCAGCTTCGCCGCAGTCGTCGGGGCCGCCGGACGCTCCGGGACGGTTTTGGATGCCGCAGGGGAACTCTGGGCTTTCGTTTCCACCTCCGCCGCAGCAGATGCCGCCGACTGGGTGGCGACCTCTTTTGCACTCCCCTTGGCGGCGCGCTGACTCTTCAGCGAGTTAAAGGCAAAAACCCCGCCGACGGCCAAAACGTGCAACACGAGCACGACCAGCAGCGCATGGGAAAATTTCATGTTCGGCTCGGCCTCGCCGTCATAATCCTCGAAATCCTTTTCCGTGGCGGCGGCGCGCGCATGAAGGGTTTTCACCATTCTGCGCGGGGTTCTGCGTGGTGTTGGTGGGCGTGGCATGGGCTTCATTTTATGTGGATTGGGTTTTGGATGGAAGTTTGTGGGTGAGTGATTTGAAAAGGTTTCCGCGCTCTCCGTAGTTGCGAAACATGTCGAACGAGGAAGTGCCGGGGGAAAACAACACGACGTTGCCGGACTCCGCCAGATCGGCTGCCAGGCGGACTGCTTCCTGCAAATCTTTTGCCTTGTGGCAGGGAGTATTCCGCCAGGATCCGGCAATCCGATCCTTCATCTCTCCGATGAGGACCGCCGCCCGGACCCGCTCGCGAACCAGCGGCTCGATCGCATCAAATTCAAACCCCTTGTCCTTTCCTCCGGCAATCAAAATGATGGGGGCCCCCTGCGAACGGATCGCCATTTCCATGGCATCCAGATTTGTGGCCTTGGAGTCGTTGATCCAGCGGACTCCATCGCGCAAGCGCACAAACTCGCACCTGTGAACGGGCGCGGTGTATTGCGTGACGGCACCCGCCAGGTGATCGAGATCCACGTCGAGCGCGCACCCAATGGCCAGTGCCGCCATCAGGTTCTCCGCGTTGTGAATCCCCTGCAGGCGGGTTTCGTTCTGGTCCAGAACTTTCCGGCCCTGAAAGCAAATCACGCTTCCTTCCAACGTAAAGTCCGCCTCTTTCCGATGGGCACTGAATGTGATCTTCCGGGCGGCCAGTGGCGGCAACTCGGAGGCCGCATTGACAATCGCGACATCCGACGCGGTTTGATTTTCAAAAATTCTGAGCTTGGCTTCGCGGTATTCCTTCATGCCCGGATACCTGTCGAGGTGGTTGGGACTGAGATTCAGCCAGACGGACACTTGCGGGTGGAAGGTTTTGATGGTCTCCAGCTGGAAGGAACTGACCTCGAGGATCATGACATCCAGCTCCTGGCTTGAGCGCACCGCCGTGGCGAACGGGAGGCCGATATTTCCGCTTGCCATCGTTCGCACTCCGCAGGTTTTCAGCATCTCCGTGGTCAGTTCCGTGGTGGTGGTCTTGCCGTTTGTTCCAGTGATGGCGACCGTTGGGCAGGTGCATTCCTCGAAGGCCAGCTCAAGCTCCCCGATGACGGGAACCCTTTTCGCGAGAACATTTCGCACCAGCGGCACAACGGGATCAATCCCCGGACTCAGCACTGCGATATCGTAAGGCGAAGGGTCGCCCTCGGCCTCCGCTCCGAGAAGGACACGGATTCCCCGCCCCTCCAAGCCGGCGGCTTTTTCGCGCAGGCCCGGGTTGTCGCCGCTTTCGCAGACCGTCACTGCCGCCCCCTCTTCGGACAATAGCAGGGCGGCAGCCTCACCGCTGTGACCGAGTCCGAGCACGACTGCATTTTTTCCGCTGTAGATCATTTAACGAAGCTTGAGAGTGGCAAGACCCAGGAGGGCGAAAAGAACGGACATGATCCAGAACCTGACGATCACGGTGTTTTCCTTCCATCCGCTGAGTTCGAAGTGGTGGTGCAGGGGCGACATTTTGATGATTCTCTTCCCCGTAAGCTTGAAACTTGCGACCTGCAGGATCACCGACAGAGCCTCGATGACAAACACGCCCCCGACGATGACCAGCAACAACTCCTGCTTGCAGCAGATCGCCACGGCTCCGAGCATCCCCCCGATCGCCAGCGAACCGGTGTCTCCCATGAACATCCGCGCCGGGTGGGCATTCCACCAAAGAAACCCCAGACAGGCCCCGAGCAGGGCAACACACAGAACGGTCAGCTCCCCGGAATAGGCCACGAAAGGAACCTGAAGATAGGTGGCGGCCTTGATATTCCCCGCAAGGTAAACCAACACCGCGTAAGTGGCGGCAACGGTGGCCGTGCAGCCGGTGGCAAGACCGTCCAGGCCATCGGTGAGATTCACCGCATTCGACGTGCCGACAAGCACCAACAGATAAAAGACAAACGTCCCCCATCCGAGACTGAAAATGAGGGGCTCCTTGGAGAAGGGGATGTTCAATTGCTGGGCAATTCCGGCAAGCTTCGGGTTGGTGAGAAAGTAAATGGTGAAAACCGCCGCCAACACGCATTGGAGGGCGAACTTCAGCCGACTGCTGATCCCGGCGGAGCTCTTTTTTGTCACCTTCAACCAATCATCATAAAAGCCGATGGAGCCAAGAAAGAGGGTGCTGAAAAGCACGAGCCAGACAAATTCGTTTTCCGGTTTCGCCCAGAGCAACGTTGAAAGAACGACGGATCCCACGAGAAGGATTCCCCCCATCGTTGGTGTTCCCTTTTTTGCGCCGTGAAGCTCGAACAATTTATGAACTTCCTCCTTGCTTCGGATCGGCTGGCCGAACTTCAGGGAAATCAGCTTTCGGATGACCCAATTCCCAAAAATCAGACTGATCAGAAAGGCTGTGATGCCCGCGCAGATCGCCCGGAATGTGATATAGGAAAAGACGTTGAATGCCTTGAAGAAGTCATTGTTGATTTCCTGGGTCTGCGCCCACTGGCTGAGGTTTGAAAGGTAATAAAGCATCAGGAGTCGAAATGTTTCAGAACGGCTTCCATGCGGGCGGACCGGCTGCCCTTGACAAGCACGACATCGCCGGGATGCGCCAGATTCGAGAGCAGGAGGGCGGCGGAGGCCGCATCGTCCACTTCATGAACTCTCCCCAGTCCGGTTTCGCGCGCCGCATCCGCCAGAGGAAGCGTCTCCCTGCCGACCGTGATCAGGATGTCCACATTTTTCCCCGCCACCGTTCCGGTGCGGCGGTAACCTTCGTGTTCGTAGTCGCCGAGTTCCCCCATGCGGCCCAGGACCGCAATTCTCCGTCCGCCACCGGGCAGAGCCCGCAGCGTGCATAACGCGGCGACCATCGAATCGGGATTGGCATTATACGTGTCATCGAGAAAGGAAATCCCCCGAATGCTCCGATGCTGGAGCCTTCCTCCGGTAAGGCGTGTTTTGGAGAGGCCCGAGACCGCAACCTCGGGGGAAATTCCGAATTCAACACCCGCCGCAACGGCTAGAAGGGCATTGCGAACCATGTGCGCGCCATGACAGGTGAGACTGGCCGGGAGGGACTGCCCTCCGGCATGCAGAACAAAAGAGCACCCCTCCCTGGTCTCGACAAGAGACGAAGCGGTCACACTCCCTGAGGTGAGGCCCGCACGGACGACGCGCGCCCGGGTCCGCGAGGCAAGAAAATCCGACTGGTCCTCCTCCGAGGAGAGCACAACGAATCCCTCCGGCGGGACCGCAGCCACCAAAGCACTCTTTTCGAGGGCGATCGCTTCGCGGGTTTTCAGAAATTCGATGTGTGCGATGCCGATATTCGTGACAATCGCGGCATGCGGCTTCGCCAGGGCGGCCAGAGGGGCGATCTCTCCGGGATGGTTCATTCCGATCTCCCAGACCGCTGCGGTATCCGCTGAACTGGCGGAGAGAATCGAGAGCGGGACGCCGATGTGGTTGTTCAGGTTGCCTTCCGTCTTAACGACCTTGTAGCCTGCGGACAGGACGCCCGCCGCAAATTCCTTGGTGCTCGTTTTTCCGTTGCTTCCGGTGATGCAAAGAACTTTCAGACTCAAACGGGATCGCCAGGCGGTCGCCAAACGGGTCAGGGCCTCCCATCCGGATTCCGCAAACAGAACCGGAAAATTCGAAGGCAGAGCGGAGGCCGCCGACTCCTTCTCGACCAGCACGGCGGCGGCTCCCCGCGCAACGGCATCGCCCGCGAAAAGATTGCCGTCAAAATTGTCGCCCCGGAGCGCGACATACAAATCCCCAGGCTGGAGGGTTCGGGTATCCTTGGAGACTTTGGAAACACGCAGGGTTCCATCCCCCCGAAGGAGTTTGGCTCCGGACATTTCCGCGATTTCTTTCAGTGGCAGGAGATCCATTTTACAGGGTTTTTTTGTATGCCATCGCCCGTTCGGCGACTTCGACATCGTCGAAGGGAATTCTGCGATCCGAAAATTCCTGGTAGTTTTCGTGGCCCTTGCCGGCAATGAGGACGATGTCGCCAGGTTCCGCGAGATGGATGGCCTGCCGGATGGCCTCCTCGCGGTCGGTGATTTTCTCGAAATTTGTCCTCCGCAATCCCACAGCAACATCCGCGAGAATGGCTTCGGGATCCTCCCGGCGGGGATTGTCGGATGTCAGGATTGTCCAATCCGAGAATTCCTCCGCTGCGGCAGCCATGAGCGGGCGCTTGGCACGGTCGCGGTCGCCGCCGCATCCGAAGACGGTGAGAAGCCGGGCCGGCTTCAAATCCTTGAGCGTGCGGAGAACATTTTTCAGGGCATCGTCCGTGTGGGCATAATCCACAAACACATGAAAGTTGCGCTTCCCGGGCACACGCTCCAACCGGCCGGGCACCTGGGGAGCCGAGGCCAAGGCGGCAATGGCACCTCGCAGTTCGACCCCGCAGACCGTCGCTGCGGCAAGGGCTCCAAGAACATTGTAAATATTGAAAAGCCCGATGAGGGGCGTGCGCACGAGGAAGCTTTTCTTTTTTGCCTCGAGTTGGAAGACCGACCCGTTGCCGTCGAACCGGATCGCGCTCGCACGAAAGTCCACCCCGAGTCCGCGTCCGAAAGTCAGGGTTTTGAGTGTTCGTTTTCCGAGCTTTCCCACGAGCAGGTGTCCATACCGGTCATCCACGTTGACGACAGCTTTCCCCTTCTTTTCCGTCTGCGAGGCCAGCCCCTCGAAGAGAAGCGTCTTTGCCGCAAAATAGGCGTCCATCGACTGGTGGTAATCGAGGTGATCCTGTGTCAGGTTGGTAAAGACTGCCGCATCGAATGCGATGCCGCGCGCGCGGTGCTGCACCAGAGCATGGCTGGAAACCTCCATGGCGACCGCCCTTGAGCCACTGTCCCGCATGCGGGAGAGAAGTTCCTGAAGGTCCGTCGCTTCCGGCGTTGTCCTCGGCGCGGGAATTTCCTCGGCTCCCACGACGTATTTCACCGTGCCAAGGAGTCCGCAGCGGAGCGAGGCGGAATCCAGCAGGTGCTTCAGGAGGAACGCGGTGGTCGTCTTCCCATTGGTTCCCGTCACGCCCACGCATTTCATGGAACGATCGGGGTGTCCGTAAAATGTTGCGGCGATATCCGCCATGGCCGCCCGGGCATTCGGCACCCGAATGACCGGACAGGCGCACGCCCCGGGATCGGCTTCCGTGACAACCGCCGCGCTGCCATGACCCACCGCCTGCTGCACAAACTCCGCACCGTTCGTTTTCGTCCCGGGCAACGCAAAGAAAAGACTCCCTTCCCCCGCCCGACGGGAGTCGTAGGAGAGCGACCGGATCTCAGGATTCGCGAGGATTTCCGGAAGCCCGGCGGACTGGAGCAACGCATTGAGCCTCATGAAATCAATTTGCCCTTTCCTTTTTTTGATCGTCCATGGCGAGCGGCCCCGGGAGTTCCGCGCGAAGTGCCGGGACCAGATCCAGATACCGCGCAGCGCGCTCTCCGATCCGGGAAAACACGGGAGCCGCAAGGAGTCCCCCGTAATTCAAATTTGAGGCAACCTTGGCGTCGTCAAGCAGGACCAAGCAGACAAACCGGGGATTCTCCACGGGAAGATAACCCACGAAGGAGACCACATACTTTCCCGGGGCATACCCTCCGGTGGGACTCGCCTTCTGGGCAGTCCCGGTCTTTCCGGCGGTCGTAAAGCCTGCGACCTTCGCCAGTTGGGCGGTCCCCCCCTCCGCCACAACACCCGAGAGAGCCCTGCCAACAAAGTTTGCAGTTTTTTTTGAGACGACCTCCCGGAGCATCTTTGGGGGCTTGTCCTGGACAACCCGCCCGTCCGCATCCTCGATCGAACGGACAATCTGCGGGGCAAACAACCTTCCCCCATTGGCAACGACCGACATGCCCATGGTGATCTGCAACGGAGTGGCGGCGACCGATTGGCCCATCGCCATGCGGGTGATCGTCAACTTGTCCCAACGGTGCGGAGGATGCACAAGACCCGGAATTTCTCCGGGAAGTTCGATGCCGGATTTTTCGCCAAAGCCGAAACGCCGGACGTATTCGTAGTATTTGGCGTCCTTCATCATGAGCGCCATTTTTGCGGAG
Source organism: Chthoniobacterales bacterium (assembly GCA_014879575.1). Lineage (GTDB taxonomy): Bacteria > Verrucomicrobiota > Verrucomicrobiia > Chthoniobacterales > Terrimicrobiaceae > QYQL01. The sequence goes on from JACSRU010000121.1 coordinate 17,068, forward strand.
CCAATGTTCGAGGATTTCACAAGGATGTCGGCCACGCCCATCGCGCCGTAACCGTGGTGGTCGCGCAAAATTTTCCCGCCGTAGGAAAATGCGCCGTTCTCGCAAAAGATCGAGGTCTTGTCATTGACGATTCCCTCGTTGATTGCGCCGGATGCCACGACAATTTTGAATGTGGATCCCGGCTCCACCATGTCCAGAATTGCGCGATTTTTCATCTCCTCGGGTTTGGCCTCGCCCGGGCGATTCGGATCAAAACACGGGCGGCTGGCCATGGCGAGGATCTCTCCGGTGTTCGGATCCATGAGAATGGCCGCCGCCATTTCGAGTTTGAGATCCCGAAAGGCCGTATCCAGCTCCTCCTCAAGGATCGCCTGGAGTCCCATGTCAATTGTCAGCCTCACATTCAGGCCATGCACCGCCGGTTCCTCCTGTCCGCGATAGAGCATGATCTCCCTTCCGGTTCGGTCGTGCTCGATATACCGGTAGCCATCCTGCCCCCGGAGGTGGCTCTCCATCGTCATCTCCACGCCCTGAATTCCGCTTCCCTGATTGTTCAGAAACCCGAGCACGTGCCCAAGCATCTGTCCGTTCGGATATGTCCGCACGGCATCCTTCTCGAAGTAGATCCCGCGCAGATTGGCCGCCTGGATCGCCGCCTTGAGGGCCACCGCCTTTTCCTCCGGAAATTCGCGGCGGAGCACGATGTATTTTTTCTCGCTGGAGAGCCGGGCCCGCAGGTCTCCCTCGTCCTGTTCAAGGAAGGGGGCGGCGATTTTCGCCAGGGCGGCGGGATCCTGGATGTGGGAACCGTCAGCAACCACCGTGCGGACCGGAAGGTTCGAAGCGAGCAACTCGCCATTGCGGTCGAAGATCAACCCGCGCCGCGCGTGGATGACCATGCGCATCGTGTGCTTTTCCGCCGCCTTCTTGGCATAGGATTGATGCTTGGTAACCTGGAGGTCCACCAATCGAACCGAGTAGGCGGTGAAAACCGCCGCGACGACAGCACAGACAACGCCCGCGCGTGTGCGTGCCGTCCACCTCATTGACGCAGTCCCTCGTTAAAGGCCGTGCGCAACACGCCATCTTCCGTGGCCCGAACCGGCGGCATCAGGCGGGCAATCACGTTGTCCTGGATCGGCTTCAGGGAGATAAATCCGTCGGCAATCCTTTGCTGGAGGGAACGGCGCGAGGAAAGTTCCGTCACACGGGCCAGCAGGCTTTCATTCTGGGCGCGCAGATCGGCGATCCGACGCTCCACCTGACGGATTTCCTCCGACAGGGTGAACTGCTGGGTTTTGATGTAGAGGAAGAACAGTCCACCGACTCCGACAAGGAATGCCAGAAGAAGGCATCGGACCAGTGTGGTGAGGTGGACGGGATTGACTTGTTTTTTGCGATTCGTGTTCATGGGGTTGTCTCCTGTAGTTTTTCCACAACACGGAGTTTGGCGCTCCGGGAGCGGGGGTTTTCTGTCGTTTCCTCGACGCCGGCGTCCATCGGATGCGGGGTCAGGAGTCGAAAAATGCGGGCGGGATTCCGGCGGGGTTCCGGCCACTCCGGGCGGTCGATCCATTCCTGGCTGCGATCGCGGAAGAAATGTTTGACGATCCGGTCCTCAAGCGAATGAAACGTGATCACGGCCAGTCTGGCACCGGGCGCCAGGAGGGTCGGCAGAGTTTCCAGTGCCTCCCGAAGGGCACCCAATTCGTCATTTACCGCGATGCGCAGCGCCTGAAACACCCGCGTTGCGGGGTGTCGGCCACTTGTGCGTGGAGCCACGGAGGAGACGGCGGCGGCAAGATCGAAAGTTGTCTGGAACGGATGCCGAACCCGCAGTGCGCCGATCCGTGCCGCAATCTGACTGGCGCGCGGCTCCTCGCCATATTCCCGAAAGATTTTCGCCAGATCAGCGACAGGGGCGGTATTGACAAGATCGGCGGCGCTGGGTGTCGAGGAACGGCTCATCCGCATGTCCAGCGGACCATCCTTCAGCAGCGCAAATCCCCGTTCTGCGGTATCCAACTGGTGGGAGGAAACCCCGATATCCAGCAGGGCTCCATCGAGCTTGCGCTGCACACCCAGACCGGCGAGAACACTTTCGGCCTCGCGGAAGTTTGCCTCCACGAGTCGAAGCCGATCACCGAATCGGGCCAGCCTGCGCCTCGCTTCCTCCATCGCCTCGGGATCCTGGTCGCACCCGATCACCTCCGCTCCGGACTCCAGCAAACGCTCCGTGTGCCCTCCCCCGCCGACAGTTCCGTCCAGGAACAGCATGCCGGGAGCGGGGCGCAGCAACGCAACGACCTCGTCCAACATCACGGGCACATGGTAGGCAGACCCGCTCTCGTCAGTTTTTCCCATGGGGATTTCCATTAGGTCTTCGCAGGCCAAGAAGTTCATAAGCATTCCGGGGTCGAATTTTGATTGTGTCATGACCAGACGGCTTTCCGTCGCCGGCTTTCCCGGTTCGAAAACCGAAGAAAAATGACCGGCCACCTTTTGCCATCAGGGCGTGTTCCTCATTGTGAAATTGCCTTCATGTTACAAGCCGCACTCCTCGGCGGCGGACTGCAAGGCCGCCCGATTGGCGGCTTCGGTTGCCTGGAAGTTCTCGGTGGACCAGATTTCGATCCGGTCGTGGGATCCAAGGAAAACGACCTCGCCTCCCAGTCTCGCCCATTCACAGTGGGACTCGGGAAGGAGAATGCGCCCCTGCTTGTCGGTCGTCACCGCGCGCGCCGAGGCATAGAAGGCCCGAATCGCCGCCCGCTTCTGCTGGGGAGTCAACCGCGTGGAGCTCTGGAAACGTTGAGCCCATTTCCCCAGCTCGTCCTCCCGCATGATCATCAACAAGGGCTCATTGGGGTGGGGCGCCACATGGAACTCATCCCCTTCGCCGGATACCCACGCAGACGGAATCGCAACACGCTTCTTCGCGTCGAGTGACCGCGGAAACGTGCCAGAATACGTCGTTGGCTTTGTGGATTCCTGACCCATGTTCTAGTAGGTATAAAGTGGCCTATCCCGCCACAGTGCCCCACTTTTCACCACTTTTCCCCACAACGGTCAATAGAAATCTCCTCAGTTTTTGGGATTTTTTAAGAAAGGATGTTCGGATAAAATTCGCTCGTATCCGACCCTTGGGAATCATCGATTCCGGCACCAAAATCATTTTCGGTCTTGCCATCCGGAGTTTGTCATGGAATCCTCTGCCCCCTCAAACACACAAAAAAAGAAAAATGGCAAAGGCAGCACATGCAGAAGTCGATACGCTTCGACTCCACGAAAAAGACACCGGCAGCGCAGACGTTCAAATCGCGTTGCTGACCAAACGAATCAACGAACTCACCGAGCATCTCAAAGCCAACGTAAAGGACCACTCGTCCCGCCGCGGCCTGCTCAAACTCGTCGCCACCAGGCGGCGACTCCTCGATTACCTGAAGCGGACGGCTGCCGATCGCTATCAAGTGGTCCTCGAGAAACTTCAACTGCGTAAATAACGCAATAAATCCACCGCGATAAGCCCCGGCTCACGCTTCGGGGCTTTTTCGTATTTCCCTGCCGGCACCATCCGCCGACAAAACCAGAAAGGTAATATTATGTCTCACACTGTTCACGCCCAGGTCGGGCAAACCCAATTAACCATCGAATCCGGAAAACTCGCCAAGCTCGCCGACGGTGCCGTCACCGTCCGCTCCGGCGAAACCATCGTCCTCGTGACCGCTGTGTCGGCCACCACCATCAAGGAAGGGCAGGACTTTTTCCCGCTCACTGTCGAATACAAGGAAAAAGCCGCTGCCGTCGGGAAGTTCCCGGGGGGATACTTCAAGCGCGAAGGCCGTCCCTCCGAGAAGGAAATTCTCGTTTGTCGGATGACGGATCGTCCGCTGCGCCCGTTGTTCCCGAAGGGCTATCTCTACGACACCCAGATCATCACGCTGTTGCTCAGCGCCGACGGCCAGAATGATCCCGACATCCTCTCCATCAACGGTGCCTCGGCGGCCCTCGCGGTTTCCGACATCCCGTTTGCCGGTCCCATCGGCGCGGTGCGCGTCGGACGCGTCAACGGAGCTTTTGTGGCGAACCCCACCCATGACGAGCGCGCCCAGAGCGATCTCGACCTCATTTACGTCGGAGATGGCGAGAAGGTCATCATGATTGAAGGCGCATCGGATGAAATTCCCGAAGACCAGTTCAACGCCGCGCTGGATTTTGCCCGCGAAAGCGTGAGGCAGATCGTGGCCGCACAGCGCGAACTCGCCGCCAAGGTCGGCAAGGCCAAGCGCACGGTGCCACTCTTCCAGGTCGCCGATTCGGTTCTCGAAATCGCCTACCAGGTCGCCGGTGACCGCATTGAGTCCGCAATCTACACCCCCGGAAAAGTTGCCCGGGGCAAGGCGGTGGATGCCCTGCGCAAGGAAGTGGAGGCCGCCGTTCTGGAAAAGTTTCCGACCGCCTCGAAGTTCGAAATTTCCCAGGCGTTCGATTACCTGCAGAAGAAGGCCTTCCGAATCAGCATCCTCGACAAACAACAGCGTTGCGACGGACGCGGGCTGCACGACATCCGCCCCCTCTCGGGTGAAGTGGGACTCCTGCCGCGCTCGCATGGCTCGGCCCTGTTTTCCCGCGGTGAGACCCAGGCGATGGGGATCACGACGCTGGCTCCTGCGGATGAGGCGCAGAGCATTGACGCGTATGGCGGCGGCGAGGATACCAAGCGCTTCATTCTGCACTACAACTTCCCGCCGTTCAGCGTGGGAGAAACCGGCCGCTTTGGCGGTCAGAACCGCCGGGAGATCGGCCATGGCGCCCTTGCGGAACGTTCCATCGAACCGGTCATCCCCGACGAAAAGGACTTTCCGTATGCGGTGCGTGTCTCCAGCGAAGTGATGGAATCCAATGGCTCGACCTCGATGGCCACGGTTTGCGCCGGTGTGCTCTCGCTCATGGACGCCGGCGTCCCGCTCAAGCGCCCGGTCGCCGGCATCTCCGTCGGCTTGGTCACCGAGTATGAGGGCGAAACCCTCAAGCGCTACACCACGCTCACCGACATTATCGGCAGCGAGGATCACTTCGGCGACATGGACTTCAAACTTTGCGGCACCGAACTCGGCGTCACAGGATTCCAACTCGATCTCAAACTTCCCGGGATCTCGCATGAGATCATGAAGGAAGCCGTCACGGAGGCCACCACGGCCCGCGCAAAAATCCTCGGCGTCATGCAGGGGATCCTTGCCAGCCCGCGCACGACGATGAGTCCGTATGCCCCGCGCATCGAGACAATCCGCGTCAACCCGGATAAAATCGGCCTCATCATCGGCCCCGGCGGCAAGACGATCAAGGGAATCGTCGCCGAGACAGGTGCCGAGATCAACATCGAGGACGACGGATCGGTTCACATCTACTCCAGCAACGGAGACAGCCTCCAGCGCGCCAAGGAAATCATCCTTGGGATGACAAAGGAAATCACCGTCGGGGAAATCTACCAGGGCACGGTGGTTTCGATCAAAGAGTTCGGCGCCTTTGTCGAGGTGCTTCCCGGAAAGGACGGACTCGTCCACATCTCGGAACTCGCGGATTTTCGCGTCAACAAGGTTGAGGATGTCGTTAAAAACGGCGACTCGGTCTGGGTGAAGTGCATCGGCGTGGACGACAAGGGACGCGTCAAACTCAGCCGCAAGGCGGCAATGAAAGACCGCGACGAAGCCGCCTCCGCGTAGGGATTTCCCTCCCGCAGAAGGAAAACCCGGTCTTCCGAAAGGATGGCCGGGTTTTTTTCTGCCCAAAAATCTCTCCAGACCCATGTCCGTTTGCTTTCCGATCTGGCCGCCGGGTGTCGGGTTTGATTTTTTGCGGAACATCGCGTAGGTGTTGGCAATGAGATTCCTTGGGGCAGGGATTCTGATTTTCGCGCCGATTTGGGCGGTGGCGGAATCCCGGATTGTTCCCGACTCACCGAACGAAACGATTTCGCCACCCTTCGTCCCTTCCTCCTACGAAGAGATCCCTCCCGTCCCCTCCCCGCCCTCGCCACCGGATCTTGCTGCGGACCTCTTCCGCGCTGTGGCGGCGGCGGACACAAGCCTTGTGGGACAATTTCTGGATGCCGGGGCGGACGTGAATGCCAACCTGGTCCTTCCTCCCCCGAATGACCTCCTCGAAAGGTTCAAGGGCACCAGTCTCGAGTATTATTTGAGGGAGGAAAAGGGGCTTACCCCGCTGATGCTCGCGTCCGCCATGGGATATCCGGATGTTGTCAGATTGCTCCTCGAACGTGGGGCAAACCGCAATGCTCTCACAAAAAAACACCGAACCTTCGCTCTCTGGCTTGCGGGGCGGAACGGACACATCGAGGTCATGCAGCTCCTTCTGGGCAGGGATCCGGAATCGGACGGACAAAAAATTCGCATCTCGATTGCCGAGCAAACCGCCTGGCTCTGGAAGGGGGGAACCCTTGCGCGCACGATGCGGATTTCGACCGGACGCAAAAAGTTTCCCACACCGAAGGGGCGGTTTGTGGTGACGGATAAATACCGGGATTGGAAATCAACCCTCTACCCGGCAAGGATGCCCTACTTTTTGCGCCTGTCCTGTAAGGATTTCGGCATGCATGCCGGAGTTGTGCCGGGATATCCGGCTTCCCACGGATGCATCCGCCTCCCCCTTGCCGATGCAAAGGCCCTCTTCGCGGAAGTCCCCCTGGGAACCGTGGTAGAAATCGAATAACCATCGGAAAAATCCGATCATTTTTTGCATTGCGATCGAGAACTCGGTGGAAATAACTTTCCGCATGCCCGAACCCATTTTTTTCGAACCCCTGCCGATGGAACGTGTCTGGGGAGGGCGGCGATTCGCGGACTTGCCGGACAAGACGATGCCGGATGGCGCGCCGATTGGCGAGCTCTGGGAAATTGTGGATCGCGAGGATGCCCAGAGCCTCGTGCGTTCCGATCGGGGGAAGGGGCTCTCGCTTCACGACCTCTGGACCAGGCAACGCGCGGAGATATTCGGGGCGGCTTACGTCGCCCAGCCTGCTGCCCGTTTTCCCCTGCTGGTCAAACTTTTGGATGCCCGGGAGCGGCTTTCCGTGCAGGTGCATCCCCCGGCACATCTCGCACCTGCGCTCGGCGGGGAACCAAAAACCGAGGTCTGGTATTTTTTGGACGCGCTTCCGGATGCACACATCTATGCCGGCCTGCGCAAGGGAGTGACGCGGGAGATTTTTGAAAAGGCGCTTCACACGGGGGAGGTGGAAGGCACCCTGCACGAGATTCCGGTTGCGACCGGACAGAGCATCTTCATTCCGAGTGGTCGCCTGCATGCGATTGGCGAAGGCAACCTCATCGTCGAGATCCAGCAAAACAGCGACACCACCTATCGTGTCTTTGACTGGAACCGGATGGGGCTCGATGGAAAACCCCGGACGTTGCACATTGGGGAATCGCTGGCCTCCATTGATTTCGACGATTTCGAGCCTCCGGTCAGGGATGTCGGGGAAACAACGGTCGCCAGTTGTCCGCTCTTTGATGTGAAAAAGTTGTTCCTGACCTCTTCCTGCGATGTGCGCCCGAAGGGACGTTTCGCCCTTGTAACGGTCGTTGACGGCACCGTGCTCTGCGGAGGCAGTCGCTTCGGAAAGGGACAGTTTTTCCTCGTGCCCGCCTGCGATTCAGACGCCGCGTTGACGCCGGAGGCCACTCCCGCCCAGATCCTGATCACAACTCTTCCGCCATAGGGCAAACTCATAATGCCCCCCCAGGTCAAGCCCTTCGGGTTCCGGCTACTCGATCGCCTTGATCAAAAGGGTGGAATTATGCCCGCCGAAGCCGAATGAGTTGCTGATCACGGTCTTAAGTTTCGCCTCGCGCGGCACATTTGGCACGCAGTCCAGGTCGCACTCCGGATCCTGATTTTCGAGATTGATCGTTGGTGGGACCACCCCATGCTTCATGGCAAGGGCGCTGGCGGCCAGTTCCACACCACCGGCGGCGCCAAGCAGATGGCCGGTCATGGATTTTGTCGCGCTGACCATCACCGTTTTGGCATGATCGCCCAAGGCCGTTTTGATTGCCTTGGTTTCGCAAATGTCCCCAAGCCCCGTCGATGTGGCGTGGGCATTGATGTAGTCAATCTGTTCCGGATTCACCCCGGCATGGTTCATGGCGATCTTGATGGACCGCGCGGCACCTTCGCCTTCCGGCATCGGGGCGGTCATGTGATAGGCGTCCGCCGTGCAGCCGTAGCCGGCAATCTCACAGTAAATGTTGGCGCCACGGCGTTTGGCATGTTCGTATTCCTCGAGGACCATGATGCCGGCCCCCTCGCTCATGATGAAGCCATCGCGATCACGATCGAAGGGACGACAGGCCTTTTCCGGCTCATCATTGCGCAGGCTCACCGCCTTCATCGCGGAGAAGCCGCCGATCCCGAGAGGCGTGAGAGTGGCCTCGCAACCGCCTGCCAAAAAAATGTCCGCATCACCAAACTTGATGATGCGCCAGGCCTCGCCGAGCGAGTTATTCGCGGTGGCGCACGCGGTGACAATACACATGTTCGGACCACGCAGATCGTATTCCATCGAGACAATTCCGCTGGCCATGTTCGAAATCATCATCGCGATTGTGAACGGGGAGACCCGGGAAGGCCCGCGTTCCAAAAGACGCTTGCACTCGTCCTCCATGCTGCGCAGCCCCCCAATCCCGCTCCCGATCATTACCCCGAAGCGGTTGTGATCGACCACCCCGAGGTCGATTCCGGAATCCTCGAGTGCCATCTTCGCCCCCGCCATGGCAAACTGGGTGAATCGGTCGGTGCGCTTTGCGGATTTCGGGTTCTTAAAATAGGGGGCGGCCTCGAAATTTTTGATTTCACCGGCAATCTTGCAATCGAAATTGGTCGAGTCGAAGGCCGTATATCGGCTGATGCCGCTGCGCCCCTCGGTCAGGGATTGCCAGAATGTCAACAGGTCGTTGCCAATGGGAGTGACAACTCCCATGCCGGTCAGAACTACTCTTCGTTCATTCATGTTCATTAGTGTGGGTTTGTTTCGATTGCGAAACGGCCCACTTGACGGGATGTCCGCAGGCTTGGAAATGAAATTTTTTCCCGGGGCTTGGTCAAGCTAAAAGAACGGGGGTTTCCTGCGTTCGTTCAGGCTTCCGCATCGCGGGCAGGCAGGCAGGACAACCTGCGAAGCATCCGAAAATTCCATGCTGCAAACCCGGCAGCGCAGTCGCTTCGCCAGTGAGCGGCTTGCCGCCCGGCGGCGCGCGACCTCATAGCCGATCCACACAATAAAAATCCCGGAGAGAAACACCAACAGGCAAACGAATACGAGCCAGGTCAGTTCGATCCGGATCATTGGGAAACCCGGGTCCGCACGTCGCACCCCCATTGAAAAGTCACAAACCCCCAAGCCATGCCTCCGGGGTTGGCTGAAAATCTGTTCCAGCGGAGAAGATTGGCCGCCTGGGCGTCAAGATCGGAGTCCCCGGTTCCCTGTTGCAGGAAGATGTGCGCCACCTGGCCGTTCCCGCGCACGGATACCAGGAATATGGCGGGTTCCGGATCAAAACCGGCTGGAATCAAAAAGACGGTTTCCTTTGGCAACGAGGGAACCCTTGCCGCAAGTTCCCCGTCGGCCACCAATCGCGTCGGCACCGGGCCCCGTTCCCCCGCCCCGGAGACGGAACTTTCCATTTTCATCGGAACCGGCCCGGCAAGGGTGGAACGCGCAAGGTCGGGTTTTGTGGCAGCGGGAAGCGGATCGAGGGCTGGCTTGTCGGAAACATACCGGGGCACGTAGGCCACGGGGGGAAAAGCCTCCGGCAGACTCACCCCCCGCCCGGGCGCATAAACCGCCGGATCAGAGGATCGCAGCAACCCCTGCATCCGGGCCGCATCCGGACTGCCCGGGGGGATAAAATAGATGTGCGCCGGATTGGGACCGGATTTTTCCGTCCGGGGATAAAGGATCGTAAACGCAAAAAACATTCCGCCATGCAGGAGCGCCGCCAGCAGGATCGTGACGGCCAGCATGGGATGCAGATGGTGGCGGCCCGGCCACTCGAAAATCAGCGTGTCCTTCATCGGGAATTTTCCACGGTGCCCACCACTGTGGGATAACCGAGCTCGAGCGCGACCGTCATCACTCGTGCGATCAATTCAAAGGGGGCGAGACGATCCGCCTTGATCACGATGGTTCGCGTTCTTCCCTGTTGGGATTCCAGGCGGCTCCGGAGGGTTTCGAACGAGACCTGTTGGTTTTCAAAATACACGGCCGCCGCCGGGGCGGCCGTGACACTGACAACCTGGGGATCCCGCTGGGGAGCAAGAAGGAAAGGGGAATCAGGAACCGACACCGCCACTCCGGGCTGCAGAAGAAAGGATGTGCTGAGAATCAGGAAAAATACCAGAATCAGCACCACATCCAGGGCGGGCGCAATAAAGATGAGCGCCGGATGTGGCCAGGCTGTGCGGACAAGCTTCACAGGGCGGTCGGTGGCTTTCTGGACGTGGTGATGACCTCGATCGTTTCGATCGCGGCGCGTTCGATGTCGTGCAGCACGGCACTCACCCGGGCGGAGATGTAGCTGTGGGCAACGAATGCCGGAATCGCCACCGCAAGGGCGGCGGCCGAGGTCAACAGGCTTTCATGAACGCCCCCGGCAATCTCTGCGGCGGTGGCATATCCGCCATGAGCGGTGATTTGCTGGAAAGCATCCTGAAGACCGAGAATGGTCCCAAGCAATCCGATGAGAGGCGTGGCGTAGGCGATTGTTCCAAGGAGGGCCAGGCTGCGCTCGAGGCGGGGGACTTCGAGCTGACCGGCTTCCTGCGCGATTTCGCGAAGCTCCGATCGCGGGGCATCGTGCTTCAAAATCACGGCATGGAGTACCCTCGGAACCGGACCGGGCGAACCGGCGCATTCCTGCAACGCCTCGGCAAAGTTGCCACGACGGAGCAGATTCGTGAGCCCCCGAAGAAAATCCCCCGTATGGATCGAGGCGCGGTGAAGCGCAAACAGACGATCCAAAAAAATGCCGAGAGCACCGACGCTACAGAGGAGGATGATCCAGGTAAGCGGACCGCCTTTTTGCAGAAGTTCCAACATGTTGCCAGCCTCTTACCATCCCTCCGCGATTTGGGCGAGTCCGGATTTCCCTGGGAACATCACCTCTCGACAAAGCCGGGCGGCATCTCGGGGGCGGTCGAAACATCATCCAGCAAATTCGAGTCCTGCGAGCTGTCAATGAGGCCCCGATAAAAGAGGGCGGAGGGTCGCAGGAGACGCTTCCCGCTGGCGCGATCAAATTTTGCCATGCCGAAGGGCGCCTTGTATCCGTGGTGCCATTCGTAATTGTCCACAAGCGTCCAGACGAAGTATCCCCGGACGTCCGCCCCATCATGGAGTGCCTCCTTGACTTCGAGGATGTGGTTGAAGAGATAGCGCACCCGCTTGACGTCTTTGGCCGTGGCAATCCCATTTTCCGTTACCACAATCGGCTTGTGATAGCGCTTCTGCACTCTCTGGATTTGCTTGTAGAGGGAACGGGGCTGGATAATCCAACCCAGAAGGCTGTAGTTGCGCCCCCGACGGGCTTTTAGTGCCAGGAGGGCGGTGAAATCCGGATACTCGGTGTAGTAATAGTTAAACCCGATCAGATCGCAAACATCGAAAGTCCTGTCGAGATGGGTGAAATTGATCCGCTGCATGAGGTTGTAGTAAGCCCCGGTGGGATCGAACAATCCGTGCTCCCAATACGGCATGGCGGCAATGCTGAGAATGAGGGCATCCTTCCGTTTGGCCCGGATGATTTCCGCCGCTTTTCGGAACCCCCAGACACTTTCCTCAAGTGCCGCCGCGTGCGTGCCAAAACTGAAAAAATAGCCCGGCGGCCAAGTGGCGCTGATATAGCCGAGCGCAAGATCCCCGTTGGGCTCGTTCTGCGGCGCAAAGGTTCTGACATACGGAGACATGGCGGCGACCACCTTCCCGACATAGGCGGGCCATCGTTCGCGGTAGAGGGGGTGCAGCCAGCGCGAATTCCGTCCCTTGGCAACCAGCCAGGAAGGAAACGTGAAGTGCCAGAGCGTGACAATCGGCTCGATGCCGGCCGCCTTGAGCTTGCGCGCCATCTCGACATACCTCCGGAGCGCGGCCTCGTTGTAGCGGCCCGGCTCGGGTTCGATCCTGGCCCACTCGATGCCGAACCGGTAATGGTTGACCCCGATTTTTTTCAGTGCCTCCAGATCCCGGTCAAAATGCGACCAGCTAAAAACCGCGTTGTCGCCCTTCGGAGGCACGCGGCCTGCCTCGGCAAACAAGTCCCAATCCGTCCGAAAGTCATTCGGCGATCCGGACTTTTCCCCGCGATCCTCATTCTGAAAGGAACTCGAGGCCACCCCCCACCAGAAGGGACCAGTGTCAACCTTTGGCAGGGGCTTCGTCCGGTCAACCCTTGGAGCCGGTGGCGGCGTCACGCATCCGCTCAACGCACAAGTGATCGCGAACATGAGAAATGGAGGGAGACTTCTCATCTTTCACCGCCTTCTCGCAGGAAGTTCTCCGGGAGGCGAGGCAAAAAACCAAAAAAATCTGGTGACACCGATCAAAAATATTGGCGGAAAATCCGAAAAATGTCTTATTCTCTTCCCTGACATGCAACTCGCCGTGTCCAGTCGTTCCGCCCTCCCCCGCTACCAATCCGGTGATATCCGGTATGTGGTGAGCCTTCCGGATCCCGGCACCGAGGACGATCCCCTCCCCCTGCCCACCCACGCGAAAAAACTCCTTCAGCTCCGCTTCCACGATGTGGATGACATCGAGATGCTGGCTCCACAATTTCGTAAGTGCCGCGCTCCGCAGAAGGAGCATGTCGAAGCCATCATCAAATTCTTTACGGAAATCAACCAGGCGGAGGCCAACGGCCAGGACCAATTTGCCATTCTCGTCCATTGTGAGTCCGGTCTCAGCCGCTCGGCCGCCTCGGCGATTATCGGGCTGACCTGTCTGGGCTATGACGCCAAAACCGCGTTTGATATCGTCTGCGAGGCCAATCCCCACAGTCTGCCCAACCGCCGCATGCTCCGGATTGCGGACTCGATTTTTCAAAACACACACCTTTGCCAGATTGCCGAGGACCATCGGGCCGCGCTCTTCGACTATGCCGGCTACGAGGATCCCGTGAAAAAACTCGACCGGGATTACCGGGCCAGCCTCCGCTTCAAAATCGATCAGATGATCAAAAAGACGGCCAAGTTTTTCTCCCGGCTTCGTGGCTCTTCCGGCAGCGCGGCCCGGAAACTTCCGTCACACGCACATTAAGGAGCCGCCCGCCGGTCAGATCCCGCGCTTTTCCCGGACCTCAGCCTGCGACCTTTCGAAATTCTCCCGAGCTTCCCGCAACCAGATCGGCCCGCCGTCCAGAATCTCGTTTTCCTTGATCTGATGTTCCAACCTGGCCATGGGGGCACTGACTCCGAGGAAGCCAAAATTGGCGGCACTGCCTTTGATTTTGTGCGCCGCATCCTTTGCCCCATGGAGATCCCCCGCAGCGAGATGGTTTTCCAGCCTCGTAAAAAGTCCGGGCGTTTGTTCGAGGAACTCCCGATAGATTTCCACAAAATCCGGCGTGTAGCCATCGGCCATCATGTCCAGTTGTTCCCAGTCGATGAGTTCGTTTTCCGTGCTCATGGATCCGCACAGTTCTATCCCTTTGCGCCGGGAGATCAAAGCGTTCTTTTCACGCAAATTTCCTGCGGTCGCAAAATTTTGCGGCAACCATTCCTTGGGCTCGGGGTTTGATTGTTGTGCTTGAACCACTGGACAAACCCGGATGGACGCCTGGTGCGGCGGCCCATTTGTTGTGTCGCGCCGGCTTTGGAGGGACGCCTGCGGAAGTTCGGGCCCTCCATGCGCGGGGGCTTAACGAGGCCGTTGATTCCCTGTTGGATGCCCCGGAGGACTCGGATCTTTTTCCCGCACCGTCCGCCTCAACACCGGAAGACCTGACCCAGCGGCGCGAGAGTCTCAAGGGAAAGACCGAGGAACAAAAACGGGAAATCCAATCCCTGATCCGCAGGGAAGATCAGAGTCGGATGTCCGAACTCCGCGCCTGGTGGCTGAACCGGATGCGGTGGAGTCCCTCCCCGGCCCGCGAGAAAGCCGTCCTCTTCTGGCACGGACACTGGGCGACCAGCGTGGAGAAAGTTCGCTCGCCGTTTGCCATGTGGCAGCAGAACGAGACACTCCGCGCGCATTCCCTTGGCGATTTTGAAGGCCTGGCACAGGAAGTCAGCCAGGATCCGGCAATGGTGCGTTATTTGGACCTCGAACAGAGCAAGCGGGATCTGCCCAACGAGAATTTTGCGCGCGAACTCATGGAACTCTTCACCCTGGGAGAAGGACACTATGGGGAGGAGGACATCCAGGAAGCCGCCCGCGCCTTCACAGGATACCGCATCAACCCGAAAAACCAGCAGTTCCTCTTCGTCGAACGACAACACGACAACGGCGTAAAATCGTTCTTTGGCTTCGAGGGTCGGTTTTCCGGCGAGGATATCGTCGGCTTTCTTGTGGCAGATCCGCAGTGCGCACGATTTCTCGCCCGGAAGCTCTGGACATTCTACGCGGCGGAGAATCCTCCTTCGAAACTTGTGGAGGCACTGGCGCAATCCTACCGGCAGAGCCAAATGGACCTGCGCAAATTTTTGGGAACACTTTTCCGGAGTCGCGAATTTTACAGCCCCGATGTCGTGCGCAAGCAGATCAAGAGTCCGGTTCAGTGGCTTGTGCAGGCCTGCAGGGAACTCTCCCTTCCCCTGCCCCAAGACTCCTCCGGGATCCTCCGCCAACTCGGTCAGACACTCTTTGCGCCTCCGAATGTGAAGGGGTGGGACGGCGGACGTTCGTGGATCAGTTCCGCCACACTGCTCCTGCGATATAATATCGCGGGAAACCTGGTTCGGTCGAGCGCACTGGATCCCGATGCCATTCTCCCGCCGACCCTCTCTCCGGAAGCCGCCTGCCAATCGCTCGGAGAGCGACTCTTTCACTTCACCATGACAGACGGCCTGCGAAACCAATTCCTTGCCTTTCTGAACGAGCATCCTGCGGATAAAAAGTTCCGCCGGGATCTGATCCACCTGATGATGAGCACCCCAGACTACCAGATCACATGAACAAGACGCTTCACACACGCAGACAGTTCCTCCGCACCTCGCTTCTCGGCGGGGCGGTCGCCTGGTCGGTTCCGGTTTTTCTGGAACGAACATTTTTTACCCTCGATGCGCTCGCTGCGGACTCCATGGCTCCAACAGGAAAAGACGAACCCATCTTGGTGATCCTCCAATTGGCGGGAGGGAATGACGGTCTCAACACCCTGGTGCCGTTCGCCGACGACGCCTATCACCGGACCCGACCGGGAATCGCCATAAAAAATCCGCTGAAACTCAATGAGGCCGTCGGCCTCCACCCGCGACTCACCGGACTCCGGCAACTTTACGACGACGGACATCTGGGAATCGTGCAGGGAGTCGGCTATCCCAACCCCAACCGCTCCCACTTCCGCTCGACGGAAATCTGGCAGACGGCAAGCGATGCGCAAAAGGCCGAGGCGCACGGATGGATCGGCCGTTATTTTGATGCGTGCTGCAAGGGGGCCGATCCCAGCGTGGGCGTCAGCATCGGCGCCCAGACCCCCCAGGCGTTCGCTGCGGCGGAACCCAAGGGAATCTCCTTTTCGAACCCCGAGCAATTCCGCTTCGCAAGCGAGAAGACCTCGGACCCCGCTGCGGCGGAGGAATTCTACCGCAATACCACCGAGCAGGCATCGGACGCGAATGCGGGAGCCAGCATCGGCATGCTGCAAGGTCCCGGGGGTGGAACGGGGGATACGATGGATTTTCTCCGGCGGACCGCGCTCGATGCCCAGATGAGTTCGGACAAGGTTCTTGAAATCACGAGAAAATCCAAGGCCTCGGTTTCCTACCCGCCGGGCAACCTCGCGAATTCGCTGAATCTCGTGGCCCGTCTGATCGGTGGCGGTCTGCCAACCCGGGTTTACTACGTCGGCCACGGCGGCTATGACACGCATACCAACCAGGCGGGTTCCCACGATCGCCTGATGGGGGAATTGGATGCCGCGCTCGCCGCCTTCACGTCCGACCTCAAGAGTCAGGGAAATTTCCACAGGGTCGCACTGATGACCTTCAGCGAGTTTGGCCGAAGGGTGGCGGAAAATGGCAGCGGGGGCACCGACCATGGAGCCGCTGCGCCACTTTTTGTGATGGGGGGAGCCGTCAAACCCGGACTGTATGGCACGGCTCCCAGTCTGACGAATCTGCACGATGGCGACCTCGTCCACAATGTGGACTTCCGCAGCGTTTACGCCACAGTCCTCAAGAATTGGCTGAAAGTGCCGGTGGAACCCATCCTGCACCGTGCGTTTCCGACAATCGGATTTATTTGAAAGCGAGCCCGTCGGAAATTCTCAGAACCTGGAAAAAAAGTGGTGGGCGGCAAGGCGCGGTGAGGGAGCCGATCCCCTGGGTTACGTGACTGGAGCCCAACGCGGCTGGACGCCGTTTTTCCGCCGCAAGCTGGCGGCTGGCACTTTTTTCACAGGTTCTCAGGGTGCCAGCCGGGAAATCTTCCAGCCACTCCCATCTCTCTCATACAAAAACCGGTCGTGCAGCCGGTCGTGTCCGCCCTGCCAGAATTCCACACTCTCCGGAACCACCCGATACCCCCCCCACCCCTCCGGCATGGGGACTTCTCCGTCGGAGAACTTCCGTTTCAACTCCTCGTATTTTGCGAGAAGGATCTGGCGCGAGGAAATGACCGCGCTTTGATCCGACACCCAGGCTCCGAGTCTGCTGCCAAAGGGACGGCTTATGAAATAGGCCAACGACTCCGCGAGGGAAACTTTCTCGACAATCCCGGCGACTTCCACCTGCCGGGCCAGTGCCACCCAGGGGAAAAGCAGGGAGGCCCGGGGGTTTTCCGCAATGTGTCGGGCCTTCCGACTCCCGTAGTTTGTGAAAAACACAAATCCCCGCTCGTCATAGGCCTTCAAAAGAACCGTGCGGCAGGCAACCTTTCCGGAACGGTCAGCCGTCCCGAGCGTCAGGGCATTCGGTTCGGGGATTCCCGCAGTGCGCGCCTCCTCAAACCAGAGGCGGAATTGCTTCACCGGATCGGGATCGAGTTGCGCCTCCACCAATGGCTCGCGGTTATAATCGCAACGCAGGTGGTCAATGGGAAGGTTTTCTGACATGGCAAAAAAAGTCTCCGTCGCAAACGCTCACCCAGGTTGACCCTCTCCACCGGACGGAAGGGTGGGAAGGGTGATCCCGAAGCACCCGGCCACGGCCGTGGAGAAAAGGCGGCGGGCTTCCTGCGGCCCAATCCCAAGCCATTGCGCGATATTGCGCACCCCGTCGTCGGGGGTGAGTGCCGACCCCGAAAAGGTCAGCTCTCCGGGAAGCCGGACAATCCGGTCCTCCCCCACATCCATCTCCCGACGCCCCAACTTGTAGCGTCCTGCGGGCGCACCGGCCGCAGACATGCAGTCCGTCGTGAATAACCTTTGGCCCTCGGGTTTGGCCCGGAAGTAGTTCTTCAGCACACCGGGAGGAAGATGAATCCCATCCGGGATAAAAAATGCGATCAGGTTGTCCCGGGCGAGAAGCCTTTGCACCACGTTGTTATGCCGGTGCATTTCCCCGGGAACCCCGTTTCCCAGATGCGTGCAGAATTTTGCCCCGGCGCCGATGGCGGCATCAATCTCCGCATCCGTGGCATTCGTATGCCCGAGCGAAACGGCACAGCCGGATTCCACAATCCGCTTGATGACCGGAATGGCGCCGGGAAGCTCGGGCGCAAGGGTCACCAGACGAATGTGTCCTCCTGCGGCGGCCTGCAGGCGCTCATAGTCAGACCACGAGGGATTTCCCATCAGGGCGGGATCATGCGCCCCGCAGTATCCCTTCTCCGGGGAAATCCACGGCCCCTCCAAATGGTATCCGCAAATCGCATCGGCCACCCACCGATCGGCAGCCCGGATTCTTTCCATGTTCCGAAATTTCCCTTCCAGTGCCTCCACCCCATCGGTGACCAGCGTAAGAAAAATTCGGTGCGTCTCGTGCCTTTCCAGGGCGGCGACCGCCCGACGCATTTCCTCCACCGTCAAATCCTCCTGCTGGAAATCCACACCGGCAAAGCCGTTCATCTGGATGTCAAAAAGACTCTTACTCATTGTCCCTTCCTTCCCGCAAAGGCCACCGCGCACCGGCGCATGGCAATCTTGCGGATGATTTTCATGGTTGCGTTATTCTCTGGAAACGGACTCTCCCGCGTTCTGTCGCGCATCCGTCCCGCACCAATCAATCCGGCTTCCCGCTGCCTTCGTCAATCCGGATATGCCCCTCCGAGGAGCTTTTTCGCCAAAAAATCGCAGCCCAGGTTTGATCTGTGGGGCAATGTTTGATTTTCTCGCCGGATGCCGATCTACGAAGTTTGTGAAATGGGCGGGGCGACCCTCGATATTTTGGAAAAGGATGGGGTGCGGATTGTGGTGAATCGCGTCGGCGCGGAATTGATCAGCCTGGCCCGCTTGGATAAGGCCGGGGAGTGGCGGGGATTTTTCTATCGGGACGGAGACCCGTCCGAGCCTGCGACGGGATGGAAAAACCATGCGACTCTGATGGGATATTTTCTCCACCGGCTTTGGGAGGAACGCTCGCTCTACCGCGGCAAGGCTCTCTGCGGTGGCACGCATGGCTTCCTCCGGCACTTGACATTTGATGCGCCGGAAGTGCGCGAATCGAGTCTCGTGTATCGTGTGCCGTCCGACAGGGTGCCTCCGGAGGCATATCCGCTCAAGGTCTCCCTGGATCTGGGGTATTCGCTGACACCGGACGGGCTCCGCGTGGAATTTTCCTTCACCAATGAGGAACCCCAACTCGATGCGCACCTGAGCTTCGGCCTCCACCCCGGGTTTGCCGTCTCGTCACTCGCGTCGTGCCGACTCCTCCTCCCACCCGGCACCTATGTCCGCCATTTTGCACCGGAGAATTTTCTCAACGGAAAGACGGAGGAAATCGTTTTCGCCGGTGGCGAAATGCCCTTCCCGAAGGAAAACCTTCCCGGTTCCTATCTCCTGGGGCTTGATGGCGTGCCGGATCGCATTTTCACCCTGGAGGATTTCGAGTCCGGTCGCCGTGTCGTGCTCGACTTTTCCGAAGTTCCATTCCTTACTCTGTGGAGCGACATGAATCCGTTTTTCTGCATCGAGCCCTGCTGGGGCCTGCCGGACTGCCAGCCTCCCACGGCCTTCGAGGACAAACCCGGCATCCAGGTGATCCCGCCCGGTGGGCGTCTGACACGCGGTTTTTCCATCCGACCCGACTTTCTGCCATGATCACTTCCCTCCTTGCCTTCGCCATCCGACTGGCCCTGCTGGCGGTTATGACGTTTTGTTTTGTTGTGCTCTTCGAACACGGACCGTCAAATTACCTGCAAAACCTTCAGGCGGACTTTGTCAGGCTCCAGGCCCTCACAAACACCCCCGAGCCGACACCCACAAAAAAATCTCCCGACTCCGGGACTTGATGAACGGGGGATGACGCACTAGAGTCGGCACTTCTATGGCTGTCAAAACTGAGAAGGATCTCCCAGAACAGTTTCGCGCGACATGGCTCAAGGCGATGAGCGCGATGCAACTCCGCAATTTCGGCTATGCCGTCCAGCTTCTTCAGCCACTCCTGAAAGCGCACCCAGAATTCCTGGCCGGACGTCAATTGGCCCGCAGGGCGGCTGTTTCCAAAAATACCGGGAAAAAGGGTGCCTTCAGCGGACTCTCCAGCACCTCGTTCAGCGCGATGAAAATCCAGGGCCTGATCAAAAAGGATCCGGCTGCCGCGATGGATGCCGCAGAAAAAATCCTGGAAAACGATCCCTACAATCCCCAGGTCAACCAGCTCCTGCGGGAAGCCGCCCTGGCGGCCAACATCCCCGAGGTGGCGGCCTTTGCCCTGGAGACCATCATCGAGGGCCAACCCCGCGATACAAAAGTCCTGCATGAACTCGCCCGGCATCACATGCAACAGGGGCATCCGCAAAAAGCGGTGGAAGTTTATGGCAAAATCACGGATATCACGCCGAACGACCTCGCCGCGATCAAGGGCGGCAAGGACGCGGCGGCGGCCGCCTCGATGCAAAAGGGCGGATGGGAACGTGAGGATACCACATACCGCGACCTCATCAAGGACAAGGACCAGGCGGTTTCCCTCGAACAGCAAAGCCGGGTGGTCCGCAGCGAGGAAATGATCGAGCAGCTCCTCGAAGGCCTGCGCGCAAGGATCGAACGCGAGCCCGAGAGCGTGGATGCCGCCAGAAAAATTGCCGAGCTTTTCGAGCAAAAGGATGATCTGGAGAACGCGACCAATTGGTATAACTACGCGGCCGGTCTGACCGGAAACTCGGACCAGGCACTCGTCCGAAAGGTCTCCGATCTGCGCCTCAAGCAATTCGACGTCGCCATCAAGGCCCGCGAGGATTTTGTGGCCGAAAATCCGGATTCCGAAGAGACCGCCCAATACAAAACCGAGTTGGATTCCCTCAGGGTCCAGCGGGGCGAGTTGCTTCTCGACGAGGCCAACAAGCGGGTGGAGCGCAATCCGACCGACCTGCAGGCCCGTTACGAGCTCGGGGAAATTCTTGTGAACATGGAACGGTATCAGGAAGCCATTCCCGAACTTCAGAAGGCCCGCATGAATCCGAATGCCCGCATCCGTTCCATGTGCCTCCTCGGGCAATGCTTCACGGCGCGGAACATGTATGATCTGGCGGCGAAGACCCTTTCGGATGCCGTTTCAGAACTCACTGCGATGGATGCCGTCAAGAAAGACGTCGTTTACAACCTGGGCCTCGTTTACGAAAAAATGGGCGACAAGGAAAAATCCGTCGGCTGCATGAAGCAAATCTACGAAGTGGACTACGGTTATCGCGACGTGGCGACCCGGGTCGAGAGTTCGTATTGAGTCCGTTCACGCGGACCGGGCCATAAACCCGGCCAGTAACCGGGTCAGAACCACCTCGTCGCTGACCTGGCTGGTGACCATTTGCAGATTGGCCTCCGCGCAGCCTTGGAACGCGCGGTGCAATTCCGCCGCAGTGTAGTGGACGGAGTTTCTCGCGGCCAAGCCCAACGGATAGGTGTTCAGTGTCCCATCCTTTTTTCTTGGCAAATGGTCCGTATCCGCCGCAGGGAGCTTGTTGAGCAGGGAACCAAAAAATTGGGGTTGGGAAGGTGCCTGGAGTTTGTGGCGAACCAACAGGTCTTTCACGAGAAGCAGGTTCCGGACGGTCGGCACGATGGAGGCCAGCAGGATGCCAACCCCCTTCTCCCCCTGCCGGAGAAGCTGGGAGAGCGTCTCCAGCGCGAGGGGAAGATCCCGCGCCGAGATGGCGTTGCCAATGTCAAAAATCCCGCTCGCGCGCGTCGCGGGAACAAGCTCCCTCACGTCGGCGGCCTCGATCGGATGCCCCGGTCCAAAGGCCGTCTCCAACTTGTCGAGTTCGTTGTCGAGTTGCCCGGCATCCAGCCCGACCCGCGCCGCGAGGGCTTCCACCGCTTCGTGGGTGATTTTCAGCCCGCGGTCATGCGCCTTTTCCGCCGTCCAGGCAATGACCTCCTCCTCCCCGGCGCGAAATCCGAGGTCGGGTTTGTCGTGGAGGCTCGTCTTGCAGAGTTTGATGAGTTTTTGGTAGGTCGTGCGCCGCTTGTCCGGTGCGGGGGCACTCATCAAAAAGACCACGCCTTCGGGCAGCGGCGCCTTCAGCACATCGAGGAGAGCCTCGAGTGCTGTCGCGACGGACTCGGAACGTCCGACGACGGAATCGGCAAAAAATGTCGTGCTTTTGAACCAGACCAATTTCGTCCCCCCAAGAAACGGCAACGTCAATAGGGCCTGGGTCGCGGCATGAATTTTCTCCACCGCCACGCCCACCGTATCCACCGCCCCATCAATCGTCTCAAGGCTGAAGGCATCCGCGCCAGGTGCCAGTTCGGCCGCCAGCGCAATGGCCGCCTTTTTGACAGCCACTTCATCGGAGCCGGTAACGAAATAGGCGGACGGTTTTTTGGGCGGCATATTCGGAGAAACTACACGGACTCCCGGAAAATCACAATGCCCCGGCTTACCGCAGCCCAAGGAGGGCGATCACGTTGAGCCCGAAGGCAAAAAGAACTGCTCCGAGAAAAATACAGACCGGCAGGGTCAGCACCCAAGCCAGGAGGATGTTCCGCAAGGTGGCTCGTTGGAGACCGGATTTATTTGCGGCCATTGTGCCCGCCACGCCAGACGTGACGACATGGGTCGTGCTCACGGGAAATCCATAGTGACTGGCAATAAGGATCGTGCTCATGGCAACAAGCCCGGCCGCTCCTCCCTGGGCGTAGGTCATATGGTGCCTGCCGATTTTCTCACCCACTGTTACGACAATGCGCTTGTAACCGATCATCGTTCCCAACCCGAGGGCGAGCGCCACCGCGTATTTGACCCAGTCCGGAATGAAGTTGGAGACTTCCCCGCCCGTTGTCCTCAGTCTGGCCGTCAAACCCATGGTGGCGGGATCGGTCAAAACTCCGGATTTTTCCATTTTTGCGGTGGTTTTTGAGATGAGATAGATGTCGGCGCGCACGCTTCCCCGTTCGTTGGGCGGCAGGTCTTCAAGGGACTTCAAGGGTCCAAGCCTCCGGGACAAATCCTCGCACTGAAAAACGAGCGCCCGAAAGACCGACTCGGTGGGTTTCATCGAAGACTTGAGATAGGATGTGAGTGTGGTTCTGGATTCCTGTTCGGTGATGGCGGCGTCCGAGGCGAGCTTGTCGAAGACCGTCCCAAGTGCCTTGGCCGACATCGCGACCTCGGCGACCGTCGCTTGCGGTGCGGACAACTTCAGCGCATAGGTCGCGGGCAGAATGCCCACCAGAATGAGAACAATGAGCCCCATGCCCTTTTGTCCGTCGTTCGAACCATGGGCAAAACTCACTCCGGTGCTGGAGACAACCAGGATCGCCCGAATCCAGAGCGGCGGCGGGGTGTCGCCCTTGGGTGCGCGATAGAGGGAAGGCCTCTTGATGAGTGCCTTGCAGAGCAGAAGGAGGAGAGCCGATGCCAGAAAGCCCACGAGCGGGGAAATCAGGAGCCCCATCACAACCTCTCCGGCTTTCACCCAGTTGACCCCTTCGGAGATCGAACGCGTCGGCCCCATGAGCGCACTTGCGACACCCACCCCAATAATCGAGCCAATCAGCGTGTGGGAACTCGAAGCGGGGAGCCCCAGATACCAAGTCCCGACATTCCAGAGAATCGCCGAGATGAGCAGCGAAAAAACCATCGCAAACCCCGCAGCGGATCCCACGTTCAAAACCAATTCCACCGGCAGCAGCGAAACAATCCCGAAGGCCACAAGTCCCGACGACGCCAGGACACCGATCAGATTCCAAACCCCCGACCAGACCACCGCTGGAGTCGCCTTGAGCGTGTTCGTGTAGATGACCGTCGCCACGGCGTTTGCCGTATCATGAAATCCGTTCACAAACTCAAACCCCAGCGCGAGGAGCACCGCCAATACGAGGAATCCATACGTGATCAACGTGGGCTCAGAATAGACAACAGCGGCCAAAAACATAAAAATGACCCCGTGAGAACAGTCGATTCCGGACCTCTCGGCAAGAAAGGAACGATTCCCCACACGCCCAAAAGGGACAAAATTTGAGCCAGCTCATGAAAACCACCCCCTCGGTCATCTTGTCACGAAGCCCACCCCCTATCGCCCGGCCGGATCTTTCCGCGCAAACCTTCGAAACCTTGCCATCCGGTCCGAGTGGCCGGTTCAATATCCTTCAAACCGGTCTGCATATCACTCTTATAACGCTGGAGAGTCTGTTCCCGGAAATTTCATTGCGCTGCGAAATCCAACCGATCACGCAAAGGCTTCCAGATAAACGCCGCAATCACAGCCAAGGCGGAAACAAGTGAAAGCCAAACCCCTTCATAAAATCCCTTGGGCACATATTCGATCCGCAAATGATGCTGGCCTGCAGCCAACGGAATGGCACGCATTGCGTAATTCGCCGGTTGAACTGTGTAGTTTGTCTGCACGCTGTCCGGCAGGGCAATAGCTCGCCAATCCTTTGAATACGAATCTGTCATGACCAGGATTGCCGCGCGATCCGTTCGGATGTTGAGCGTCCAATGGTCGGTGGATGAGTCCAGTACTTCGATTTGCGCTTGCGGGGGTTCCTTTTCAGGCGGTGGAATCGGTTCGGATTCGAGCAGTATTTCTCTGCTCAAGTCGAACCATGGCGAACGTAACTCCGCCAGCACCGCTTTCGGCTCCGGCAGAACCCGAAAGCTCGAATACAGTTTAAAGCGGGGAAATGGGTCGCCGAGGGGCGCAATTTCAATCTGTCCATCGGATTTTGGAACGAATGCAAACCGCCCGCGAAACATGGAGAGGATTGGATGCGGCGACCGAAAGGCCAGATATTGGTTTGCAGTCTCCGGATCGTTTCCCTGGCTCAAGTGCAGAAGCTGGGCATATCGTTTCAGCACTCCCGGATCGTAACCCCAGAGGTTCCCGCTCCGTATCATCATGGAAGCATCCGCGTTGAACAAGTTGAGCACACGGTAGTCGCCGGAATGTTGCTTCAAAAAATCAACCACAGGCTTGTAGGTGAATGCTTCGAGAGGAAAATGAGCGATCGTTCCTCGGGCAAAAATGGTCAATTCGATCACCGCTGCAACGCATGCAACGGATGCCGCCCTGGACCACCGGTTCGCTAAAAATAAACATCCGGAAAATCCAATGCAAAGCAGGCCAGACCATTGCAACGACCGGGCTGCGAGTGCCTGACCTGCCTGCAAGAGTGCTTCCTGATCAAATGCCGCAGGATTAAAATAGCACTCCCCAGTCACAAAAAGATCCTTCGCAATCTGGCGAATCGTTTCACCGGAAACAAATGCCGCTGACAGCATCATTAATCCGCCCAGAAGAGCTCCCCCGACAGCCAGCGTGCGTGGAAAGGCTTCCCGTCGTAAAAGCCGGTCAACACCAATGCCAGCAAACAGGGCGATAAAAAGACCGGCAAACAGAATAAACTTTGATGACCCGCGAAACGAACTGAATCCGGGAAGAACATGGAAAAGAATCTTGTGCAATGGCGTGTGGGCACCAAGAGCCAGCACGATCGCACAGACAAGCAGGATGAGAAGGCGCACACGCCCCGCATGGTCCTGTCTTCGTCCGCACCCAAAGGCTGCCAGGAAAAGCATGCCCACTCCGACATAGAAACTCATCTCCCACAGGTAACATCGCCCCCAATAGGGCACTGATCGCATGTCTCCAAAGAACCACGGCACACCCAACGTCAAAAGGTTTTCGGGAGGAAAGGAAAACATCGCGGAAAATTCGTAAGCAACCCCCCCCCCACGCACCGCTTCGGAGGTGGCGGCAATCCCGGGCAAAAGTTGGGCGGCAGCCAGTAGCACCGCCAGCGGATAGATGCCCGCGAGTCCGAGGGCGGCCCACAGGGGGCGCGGCATGCCAATCAGGTGAACAAGCGAATACAGTCCAGCCATGAGCGCTGTGAAATAGACATATTGCGGATGCCCGGCATAGACCTGCATTGCCACCGCGCCAGCCGAAAGGATCAGCCATCCGGCGTGACGCCGAATCAACCAACGATCAATCCCTGCAAAAAGGAATGGAATCCAGGCCATCGAGCAAACATTTGAAAGGTGTCCGGCATAGATGTGGAGCATCACCGTTCCGCTGAACATCCCGGCCACTCCCGCCATAAAACCCGCTCCCGGCTTCAGTCCACGCAATGTCGCCCAGACATACATGCCAACACCAAGCAGAAAAATATGCAGCCCAAAGGACCAGTTGATCGCCGTTGCCAGGGGAAGAATAAGAAAAATCAGGTTGGGGGGGTAGAGGAGGGCGGACTGAAATTGTCCCAGGTAGGGAATGCCACTATAAATATAAGGATTCCATAGCGGGAGATTGCCATGGGCCATTTCTCCGAATCCAAACGCACGGGAAAAAAGGAAATGCAATGTCACGTCCGTCTGCCGGTCGGAAAGGACCTCCGTGGTGGAAAATAATTCCCGAGCCATGGGAAGCCACGCCACAACTGCCAGCAGAACAATCCATGGCCCATGAATGGCCATCGCGCTCTTTGAGGGGTGAGCCTGCTTTTTCACAAGTCGGCGCGAGGTGCTACTTTGCGGGCAATCACCTGCATGCCACCACCGCGGAACGGAAAAGGAGCGCGCCAGAATGCGCTGCTGCCAAACAGCCGGTTGACTGTCCGACCCAAACGCGGCATCCGCTTGCCGACGACGCCAAAAATGTATTGCAGGTTGGTTGCCTTGCT
Source organism: Chthoniobacterales bacterium (assembly GCA_014879575.1). Lineage (GTDB taxonomy): Bacteria > Verrucomicrobiota > Verrucomicrobiia > Chthoniobacterales > Terrimicrobiaceae > QYQL01. Next base: position 43,524 of record JACSRU010000121.1, read on the forward strand.
GCAGGCGCGGACAGACACCACTTCAAAACCCGCTTTTTTCAGAAGCTTTGTGATGCTTGCGGGATCAAAATAGAACAGATGCTCATCTGGTTTGAGATGCACCCATCTTCTCCCCATAAGATGCCGCCAAGGACTTGCGGCATTTGGTGTATGAAGAAAAAACCATCCCCCAGGTTCAAGGATACGGGCCACTTCGATGGCCTCCACCAGAGGATCTTCAAAGTGCTCGATCACATCGTCCATAAAAACCGCGCGGAACGTTTCATCCGGAAAACCGGCGGCACGCAAACTCCCCGTCACCACCTTGAGTCCCAACTTTTCCCGGGCATACTCAGATGCAAAGGGCGACAACTCGACCCCCTCGGCAGACCAACCCCGGCGCACCGCTTCCTGCACAAGAAATCCGCCCGCGCACCCCACATCCAGAAGAGTTCCCTTGGGGGTCAGGCGTTCCAGATCATCAAGCTGGCGGCGGAAAAATGCCAAATGCAGATCCCGGTCGGCGAGATAATTTTGATAGCCAGTTGCGCTCTCCTCGCGCTCAAAATAGCTCTTATCAGCATACTTCGCTGCAATACTTTCTCCGGTTAGGCGCGGACTCACAAACAGCAGATCACACGGCACGCATTTCACGATAGTTCTCCGGACTCCCTGCCCCTTCAGTGAATAAACCGTTTCCCCGGCAACCTTGCTGCAAATGGGACAGACAACATCTTGCAGGGGTGGACGGCAGTCAGTCATGGAGGGGATCAAGAAAAAACGGCTTTACCATCCAACTCAAGCTCAAACACGGAGGCAATAAGCCCAAAACACTGCGAAAAAGGTGGGGTGACCGACGGGACTCGAACCCGCAACAGCCAGAACCACAATCTGGAGCTCTACCATTGAGCTACGGCCACCGGATGGGGCACCGCTGGAGGAAGCGGACGCCCGGAAGGATACAATCCCCTTCGAGGGGACTTTGTCAACGCGCTTCTTGCCAATCCCCGGCAACAAAGCCTGTTTTTTTCGAACAGGCCTGGCTGCGGAAAGAGGTTAGTGTTTTTGGTCCAAAATCGCGGCTTTGACCTGCTCGGGAACCTGCTCGAAGTGGGAGGGCTCCATCGAATAGGAGGACCGGCCTTTGGAGAGGGAGCGGATCGCTGTGGCGTATCCGAACATCTCTGAAAGCGGAACCTCGGCATTGACCGTGCAAAGGTTGCCTTTGGTCTCGATGCCTATGATTTTCGCCCGACGACGGTTGAGATCGCCCATGATGTCCCCCTGGAATTCATCGGGAGTGATGTTCTCCACCTTCATGATCGGCTCAAGCAGGATGGGCTTCGCCTTTTTCAGGGCATCTTTCAGTGCAAAAATCGCCGCCATCTTGAAGGCCATTTCATTCGAGTCCACGTCGTGGTAGCTGCCATCTATGATATCCACATGAACATCAATCACCGGATATCCGGCCACGACGCCGTTGAGGACCGCTTCGTTGAATCCCTTGATGACCGCCGGAATGAATTCCTTCGGAATGGTTCCGCCCACAACCTTGTTGTCGATTGTGATCCCCTTGCCACGCTCGTTGGGAGCCACCTTGCAGATGACGTGACCGTATTGGCCGCGTCCACCGGATTGCTTGACAAGTTTCCCTTCTCCGTCGGCGGGTGTCAGGATTGTCTCCTTGTAGGCAATCTGTGGTTTGCCGGAATTGGCCTCGACCTTGAACTCGCGGAGCATGCGGTCGCGAATGATTTCCAAGTGGAGTTCGCCCATGCCGGCGATAATGGTCTGTCCGGTATCCTCGTCCGTAAACACACGGAAGGTCGGATCTTCTTCGGCCAGGCGCTGGAGGGCGAGGCCCATTTTTTCCTGGTCCATCTTGGTCTTGGGCTCGACGGACATCGAGATGACCGGGTCGGGAAACGAGGGGGGTTCCAAAAGAACCGGATGATCCTCGTCACAGAGCGTGTCTCCCGTCGTGATATTTTTGAGACCGACGATGGCAGCGATGTCCCCGGAGTAGCAGACGTCGATGTCCTCCCGCTTGTCCGCCTGAATCTGAATGAGTCGGCTGATGCGTTCCCGCTTGTTCGTCCGCGGATTATAAACGGTGTCGCCTTTCGAGAGCTTCCCGGAATAGACCCGGAAAAAGACGAGTTTGCCCACAAACGGATCACTCCAGAGCTTGAACGCAAGCGAGGAAAAATGGGCGTTGTCATCCGAGTGAATTTCCACCACCTCGGAGGGGTTGTCGGGATTCAGGGCCTTCACCGAAGGAATGTCGAGAGGGCTGGGTAGATAATCCAACACGGCATCCACGAGGAGTTGCACTCCCTTGTTTTTGAAGGCGGAGCCCCCAACAACCGGCACGAATTTATTGGCGATCGTCTGACGGCGGATTGCGGCTTTCAGATCCTCCTTGGTAATGGGCTTCTCCTCGAGATACATCATGCCCAACTCCTCATCGAGGTCACACATTTGTGCAACAAGGTCCTCGTAGGCCTTGTCGGTGGAGGCCTTCAACTCATCGGGAACCTCATGGATTTCATAGGTGGATCCCATCACGTCGTTGTCCTTGTAGATCACGGCCTTCTTATTGACCACGTCGATCTGGCCCTTGAGAGAATCCTCACGCCCCAGGGGAATAAGAATCGGCCAGGCATTGGCACCCAGCTTCGCACGCATGCTGAGCACAGCGGCTTCAAAATCCGCGCCCGTGCGGTCCATCTTGTTGACAAAGGCAATGCGGGGCACTCCGTATTTTGTCGCCTGGCGCCACACGGTTTCCGACTGCGGTTGCACGCCGGCGACACCGCAGAAAACCGCGACGGCACCGTCGAGAACACGCAGCGAGCGCTCGACTTCCGCGGTAAAGTCCACGTGACCGGGGGTGTCAATGATGTTCACGCGCATCTTGATCCCCTCAAAAACCTTGTAGATCCCCTCCTCCGGTCGCTGCATCCAGGAACAGGTGGTGGCGGCCGAGGTGATCGTGATCCCGCGTTCCCGCTCCTGCTCCATCCAGTCGGTCACCGTCGTCCCCTCATGCACCTCACCGATCTTATGGATCATTCCCGTGTAAAAGAGAATGCGCTCGGTCGTGGTGGTTTTGCCGGCATCAATATGCGCGGCGATTCCTATGTTGCGTGTGCGCTCAAGCGGAAAGGCGCGGTTCGGTGAGTTCGGATTTGCTGACATAAAAATGAAATGTGTCGTTTTCGTTTTGTGGTATCCCCGGGGGATTCCTCCCTCCCGAGACTCCCGCCGCACGAGTTTGCGGGAAGTGGGAACTTATTCTACTCCGCCGGGGACTCAATAAAAAAGCGTCGCCAATGAAAAAATTGCCGTTCACTCAGTCTTGTTAAATGGCGGAATCCCGGTAGTTGTAGGGGTTTTCTCATGATCTATCGCACCCATCATTGCAACGCGCTGCGCGCGGAAGACGCCGGAACCCTTGTGACTCTTTGCGGGTGGGTGGATTCGCGGCGTGATCATGGCGGCGTGATTTTTATTGATCTGCGGGACCGGGAGGGTCTCACGCAGGTGGTCTTTCGCCCGGAGGAAAATCCGGGGACGGCAGCGCGCTCCCACGAATTGCGCGGTGAGGACGTCGTCCGGGTCAAGGGCCGGGTTTCCCCCCGGCTGGCGGGCACCGAGAACCCCAGGCTGGCGACCGGGGGGATCGAAGTTGTGGCGACGGATCTGGAAATTTTGAACAAGGCGGATGTCCTGCCGTTCCCGATTGACGAGCGGATCGGGAATGAGGATCTGCGGCTCACGTATCGCTACCTTGATCTTCGCCGCGCGGACATGAGTGCGAACATGCGCCTGCGCCACCGCGTGATCAAAACCATCCGGGACGCCATGGATGCCGAGGGATTCCTCGAGATCGAAACACCGATCCTTTCCAAGAGCACCCCGGAAGGAGCCCGCGATTTCCTGGTGCCGGCCCGGCTGACCCCGGGCGCATTCTACGCCCTCCCCCAGGCACCCCAACAATACAAGCAACTCCTCATGGTGGCGGGTCTGGAAAAATATTTCCAGATTGCGCGGTGTTTCCGGGACGAGGATTTGCGCGCCGACCGGCAGCCGGAATTCACCCAACTCGACGTCGAGGCGTCGTTTGTCACGCAGGATGACATCCTTGGCCTCATGGAGCGGGTGCTTGGTGCCGTCTTCCGCGAAGCGCGCGGGATCACGATTCCCTGTCCCTTTCCGCGTCTGACCTGGCGCGAGGCGATGGACCGCTTCGGGAGTGACAAACCCGACACCCGTTTCGGGATGGAGATCACCGACCTGGGGGAGGTTTTCCGCGAAAGCCAGTTCAAGGTCTTCCGCGGAGCGCTCGACGGAGGCGGAGTCGTCAAGGCGATCAACGCCAAGGGATTTGCCAAAATCACAACCGGCCAGATCGAAACCCTCACCGAGCTGGCCAGGCAGGCCGGGGCAAAGGGCCTCGCCTTCATCAAGGTGGAAAACGGGGAGTGGAAATCCCCCATCGTAAAATTTTTTTCGGACGCCGAGAAGGCGGCACTTACCACCCGCCTGGGCATCGAGGAGGGCGACCTCGTGCTCTTTGGAGCGGACAAGTGGGAGGTCGCCTGCGAAACGCTCGGAAGGGTCCGCTTGCGGGTTTCCGAAATTCTCGAGCTTGTCCAGGATCCCTCCCAGTTAAATTTCCTGTGGGTCGTGGACTTTCCTCTTCTCGCCTGGAGCGACGAGGAGCAAAAATGGAATGCCGTCCACCATCCGTTCACCCGCCCGCAGGCGGCGGACACGCCCCTCCTGGAGTCGGGGGATTACGGCAAAATCCGCGCGGTCGCCTATGATGTCGTTCTGAACGGCGTGGAGATTGGCGGCGGAAGCCTGCGCATCCACGAGTCCGACCTCCAGGCCAGGATGTTTTCCGTCCTTGGCGTGGATGAGGAAAAACAAAAGTCCCTGTTCGGGCACATCCTCCGGGCGTTCCAATTTGGCGCCCCCCCGCATGGCGGCATTGCCCTTGGGCTCGACCGTTTGGTCATGCTCATCGCGAACGCGGAAAGTATCCGGGATGTCATTGCCTTCCCGAAGAACAACCGGGGCGTCGAACTGATGACCGGATCCCCCTCCGAGGTGGACTTCAAGCAACTCCGCGAACTCTCGATTCAGAGCACAAAATCCCCGCGTCCGACCCCCTGATGCCCGGGCGATCTCCTGTGCCATGCAGGGAACCATGACATCCCGCCTCTCCTTTCGGGTTGAAGCCCGCGCGACTGGCTCCGGTGCCCGGGCGGGGGGATTTCGCACCCTGCACAATGACGTGCGCACGCCGTTGTTCATGCCGGTCGGCACGCAGGCGACGGTCAAGGCGCAGCTGACGCAGACGCTCGAGGATTCCGGCTCCCAGATTCTCCTCGCCAATACCTACCACCTCCTCCTGCGGCCCGGACTCGACGTGTTTCGCCGCATGGGGGGCATCCATAATTTCATGAGTTGGAACCGCTCGGTGCTCACCGACTCGGGCGGATACCAGATCTTTTCCCTCCCGCATTCGCGTTCCATCACCGAGGAGGGGGCGGTTTTCCAAAGCTACACCGACGGACGCACAATCCTGCTGAGTCCGGAGACCAGCATCGGCGCGCAGGTGGCGATCGGCAGCGACATCATGATGGCGCTCGACCAGTGCGTGGCCTCGACGGCGGAGGAATCCGTCGCCCGCGCCGCGCTCGAGCTGACGCACCGGTGGGCGGCACGGAGCCTCGCCGCGCGGGGGGATTCCCCACAGGCGATGTTCGGGATTGTCCAAGGCGCGCTCTACCCTGGATTGCGTCGCGAGAGTGCCCTCGGATTGGTCGAAATGCCTTTCGACGGATTCGCCATCGGAGGTCTGGCGGTTGGAGAAGGAAAAAGCGAACGCGAGGACACCTGCGCCCTCACCACCGGTCTGCTGCCACCGGACAAACCCCGCTACCTCATGGGCGTGGGCACGCCGCTGGACATCTTGGAAGCGGTCCATCGCGGGGTGGACATGTTCGATTGCATCATTCCGACCCAGGTGGCCCAGCGGGGCGGAGTCTTCACCTCGCGCGGCTACCTGCAGCTCCGCCGCGGCGTTTACAAATTTTCGGAAGAAATGCTGGATCCCGCCTGCGACTGCCCGACGTGCCGGAGGTATTCACGCGCCTACCTCCACCACCTCACAAAGACCCGGGAAACGCTCGGCTGGCAGCTCCTCGGCAAGCACAACATCCACTTCTACCACCAACTCCTGCGCGAAATCCGGGCCAGCATCCTTTCGGACACCTTCCTCCCGCTCTATCAGGAAAAACGGACCACCCTCCACGAGGACGACCTCGACAACCCGGTCCTCCGCCAGACACCGAAGAAGACAAAACGCCTCACCCTCGGACACTACGAAATCCACGTTGCCCGCGAGGGCTTCTCGAGCATCCGGCACATTCATTCCGGGGAAATCATGCACTCACGCACCCCGCCGATGGAGGAAGCCCGGAGGCTCTACATCGAGCAGTCCCGGCTGCCGGAGCACCTTGCCGGGTCGGCCACCGAACCCCTGGTCATCTGGGATGTCGGCCTCGGGGCGGGTGCCAACGCCATGTCCGCCATCCTCACCTGCGAGGCCGAACCCGCCACAGCACGCGGATTGCGACTCATCAGTTTTGAAAACGATCTCGACTCCCTGCGGCTGGCCTTCCGCAACAATGACCAGTTCCAATACCTGCGTCATGGCGGACCCGCAGCGATTTTGAAGGATGGACACTGGGAGTCCAGGACCCACCCGAAACTTTCCTGGACACTGGTTCCGGGGAACTTCCCCGATTCCCTGACGGCGGCCCCTCTCCCGCCCGATCTCATCTATTACGACATGTTTTCGGGAAAAACCCACGCCGAGGCCTGGACGCTGACCGCCTTCCGGAGGCTCCACACGGCCTGCGAGGGCAGGAGCGTCGCGCTTTTCACCTACACCTGCTCGACCGCCTCGCGCGTGGCCATGCTCGCCGCCGGATTCCATGTGGCGCGCGGACGGAGCACCGGCGACAAAACCGAGACGACCATCGCCCTCACCCCCGCCGCCATCCGTCCTGATCACGATCTCCTCGCCTCCGAATGGCTTGCAAAATGGCAACGTTCCTCCGCCCGCTTCCCGACTGACCTCCCGGCCACCGAACACTCCGCATGGGAGGATGTCATCCTCCGCCATCCGCAATTTCAAAACCAGGCCCCCCCCGACTCCTGACAATCCACACCCTCATCGGGAGCCTCTACGCCACCCACTGCCCGCCCCCGCGTAAAATGAAACCCTCGTCGGTCTTTTCGAACGTGAAGATCTTGCCCCCAAACGCCCGCTCGTGCGTGGAAATCTGAATTTTCCCGTCGGATTGCTTTTGAATCTGATGGATAAGGGGAAGGATGTCGGGGCCGCAGGAAAGACCCAAAACGCTGGTGAAGACGGTCGTTCCACCGGCGGTCTTTTTTTCCATGCTCGGCGGTTTGATCAACTTCCCGCTCTCGATGGCACCAAGCAAGGCAAGGACGTCCTCGTAGTCGGTTCCCTCATCGAGGGGGACGTAAAGAGTCATCGTCTTCAGGGGAAACACGCGCACCCGTGAGTCGATGCGGTGCACTTCGTCGGAGGGATCACCCTGAAAACGAAAGCCGAAACCCAACAAATCGGATTCAGGATACAACTTGCGGATGAATTCCCCGGGAATTTTCACAAGCAGAATTTGCCGGGTGGCCCATGTCGGATCCGTCGCGTCGGGAACCGGTTCGCACGTCACGCGGGCTCCGAATTGTCCGGAAGGATGCCCCAGCTCACCAATCCATATTTGTTCGATGGGCGAGGCGGCATGCTTCCCGGCGATTTCCCGAACTTGTCCCTCGAGTCCCTCGGGGAGTTCGGCCCGCGAATCCACTTCGATGTCCGAGGCGTTGTCAGGAAGCTCGCCCAGATCGAGCGGTGCGTCCTCCACGCGAATCTTGCGGGCCGGAAGGCTCCGGGAGGCCTTCCGGCTTTCCGGACGCGCCCGCAAAAAATATTCTCCGGGAAGAATCCCAGGGATCGCAAAGCGTCCGGTCTCATCGGAATGTCCGTGATAGGGCGGGCCCGGTGAGGCGGGAGTGAGAGTGACCGAGGCCGGAACCCATGCCGCACGGATCTTTCCGGAAACCACGTTTCCGCCCCCCAAGAGGACCGGGGATTCGGCGGGCACGTGAATCGCCTGGGGATAGTCAAGCCACCGGCTGACCCGGCGGTCGGTTTTCACCTCGCTCAATACCCCGACCGTTCCGGAACCTGAAGGCACCTTGGAAATTACAAAATTTCCGTCCTCCCCCACGGATGCCTGGCTTGTCCAAAATATCCCCCCTCCGGTTTCGTTCCGCTCGCGCGGACGCTCCGTGCGCAGGAAACGCACCTTCCCGGAGGCGGTGTGGGGAACGGACGTTTTCCCGGCGATGGAATTCCATTCCTGCAGCCTCACCTCGGGAGTCTCCGCCGCAAGCACGACATCCGCCCAACCGCGTTCGTGCAGGATGACCCAGCGCCCGGCGGTTTCTTGTGTGACCTCAAGACCGCCGTCGGCAGGGATCGTAACAGGCTTCTCACTATCGAAGAGCCCTTCAAATGCGCCGTCCACAATCCGGGCGAAATGGGTTTTCACAAGCGGAATCGCACGGGCTCCCCCGGCGGAAGAACCATCCGGAAAAAGGACGCGCGTCCCCGAAGCGTGCGCCGGAACACAAAGTGCGCTGACCGCCAGCACCCAAAGAAACCATCGCCGGACCACCAGGTGGCCGCCGGGGAACGGGGGGTGGCAATTCATCGGGAAAACCCTACAAGAAGCCGGCGGTTTCTTCGAGCAACTTTTGCGGAAAAGTGGCGCCTGCGGTAGGACTTGTCGAAAAATCAAATCCCGCATAGACAATACCCCGTGGCAGTGCCTTCTGAAATCACCATTCGTCATTACGAGCTCCGCGACAGAAACGCCGTGCGGCGGCTTTGTTGCGAGACCGGGTTTCTCGGGAAGCCGATTGACCCGATCTTCGAGGATCGCGAGTTGTTTGCCGACTACCTCACGGCCTACTACACGGACATCGAGCCCGAGTCCTCGTTTGTTCTGGAACAGGACGGCGTTGTCAAAGGCTACCTGCTGGGCTCCCGCCGTCCCCTGCGGCAGCAACTCCACGGCTTTTTCCACAACCTGAGACTCTTCGCCGTCGGACTGGCGAGGTATCCGCGATACAATCCCGCCACACGGGATTTCATCCACTGGATCCTGAAAAATTCCTGGCGCGAGGTTCCCGCCGCGCCCCGCAGGACCGCCCACTTTCATTTCAATGTGTTGCCCGAAGCCCAGAGTTTCGCGGGGACCCACGAAATGCTCAACGCCTACTTCGATTATTTGAAGTCCCGGGGGGAAAAGGCGGTCTTCGGGCAGATGGTAACCTTCGAGTCCCGGCGCGGCGCAAAAGTTCTCGAGCGTTTTGGCTTCCGGGTCATCGCAAAGAAGGAGATCACGAAATATCGCGGGAAGCATCCGGAGGCGGTTTACCTCACGACCGCGATCAAGCAGCTCACCTGAGCCTTATTGAGAGGAGGCCGCCTGCAAGGCGGGTGCCTGATCCGCGATCACAACGGGACTGCCCACCTTCAACATCTGGAATAGCATCGCGGCGGTTTTCGGGCGCAGGCGAATGCAGCCGTGCGAAGCCGGTCGGCCGGGGACATGGCCAACATGCATGCCGACCCCCGAGTCGGTCAATCGCATCCAATACGGCATGCGGGCTCCCTGGAAGGTCGTTCCCTCCACGGGCACATGGGTTCGCGTGTCGGCGTCCTCGACCACGACCACGCCTGCGACATCCACAATCTTTCCGTAGAGATTTGAGGAATACTCCCTCTCTTTGGCCCGGACGCGGAACTCCCCGCTCGGCGTCGGATGCGAGCGCTTCCCGGTGGCCACTGGAAAATCCATGGCGATGCAACCGTTCACGAGGAGCAGACCGCGTTGCTCGGAAAGAGAAATCTCGACAGAGGCATTGTCGGCCGTTGCCGCGGTCAGAAGCGGCTCGTTGCGATACGTGTCGGCCCTCCATCCTTTCCTGGCGCGCCAGGTCTGGTGTTCCGCGAGGGCGGTCGCCCGCTCTTCGGCGAGACGTTTCTTCTCCGCCTGCTCCTCGATGATGGCACAGGAGGACAGCGACAGGGCAAACGCCAGCATCGCCACCGGCTTCCAAGGACAACAATTCTTCATGGCCACGCTCAGGGCTTTCCCCCGTCGGCGCGCAGCCAATCGAGCGCGGACGGCACGTCTTCGAAAATCGGATAGGCCGTGTCGAATTTCGCCAGGTCGAACATGCGCTTCACCTCGCCTTGAAGCGAGCAAACCGCCAGCCACCGGCCCTTGCGCGAAAGGTTCTTTCCCGCAAGGAAGAGTTCGCGGAATCCGGAACTGGCCATAAAATCCATTCCGCCCAGATCCACCAGGAGGTCGGTTTGTTCCTCGCCAGCCGTGAGAGCCGCCATGGTATCCTTGAGATCCCGCCAGGCAAAGGGATCCAGTTTGCCAGTGATATGGAGGATGTTGATGTTTCCGTCCCGGGTGGTGGTAAAAGCGGCCATACTCGGACCAGTAAAGGCGATGACCTGGCTTCCCGCAACGCGAAATTCCAGGGTGCGGGCAGGAAGGGCGCCTCTCCAATAAGTGCAAAAACGGGATGCCCTGCGCCAAAGGCGCATATGATTCAATAGCCCAGTCCGAAGGGCTGGGTTATTGAGAATCGTGGCATCCGGCCTGAAGGGCTGGGA
>JACSRU010000006.1 GCA_014879575.1 Chthoniobacterales bacterium
GCGCTTGCGAAGATCGACGGACACCGGCACCTCCTTCACTCAGATCGAGTATCGCTTCACCGGAAACCTGTTTTGGCTTGCCGAGGCCCATTGGTTCCAGCCCGGCCTCGTCGTGCGCTTCGGGACGCGGCAAAAGAGTTCATTTTTTCGCGGTTGTCCACGCCTTTCTAATGCCTTGTTTCGCTTGAGGCTGGAAGGCGACAAAAGGGTGGTGCGGAAGGAATGGCCTTCAGGGCGCGTGGTGCTCTGAAGGGTCAAGTTTTTGTGGCGCAAGACGGTAGCCCATAGCCCGCATGATCGCGTTCACGCGCGCAAATTCCGGGTTTCCGTCCTCCGAAAGGGCCTTTTGCAATCCTTTCCGGCTCATCCCCGCCGCCTCCGCAATCCGGCTCACGCCTTTGACGCGACTTACCACCCTCAACGAGGAAAACAAAGCCGCCGCATCCCCAGACTGTGCGTATTCGTCGAAGAGGATCGTGATGTAGTCGTCCACCTCTTCCGGGTGGTCCCGCAGATACCCTTCTTCAAAATCGCCCAAGGTTCTATAGCTCCTCATGGCTCAGATACTCCTTCCAGTAGGTTTTGGCCTGTTCGATATCCCTGCTCTGGCTTGATTTGTCGCCGCCGCACAAAAGAACGACCACAGCACCGTCATGCTCGCCGAAATAGACGCGATAGCCGGGGCCAAAAAACATCCTCAGTTCGCTCACCCCGTCCCCGACTGACGCACAATCGCCAAAATTGCCCTGCGCCAGTCTGGATAGACGCGCCAGAATGCGTTTTCGCCCGTCAACATCCCGAAGCCCATAGAGCCATTCCTTGAAGGGTTCCTTCCCGTTCTCGTCGGCATAGATGATCACCTGCCTCGGCTGCGCTGCTTTGGACACGTCATTGATTTCCCTGATTATTGTATCACATGCGTACCATAGTACGCAATCACTTTGAACGCAAATTCATTCTGCGATATGGTCTGGAACTGGGCGGAATGGCGGGGCACAATGCATGGCCTTGTTGTCCGCCTGTCATCGCTCCCTCTTGATCTATCTAATGTAACATAAAGATTGCGAAGTCGCCCGAATGTTGTTACATTGGTAATAACATAGGAGGCGAGCATGGTTGAACTCAAGGTCCGCAAATTCGGCAATTCGTTGGGGGTGGTCCTGCCGAAAAGCGTCATTGACCGTCTGCACACGCGGGACGGGGAAGCCCTGTTCTTGATTGAAGCGCCGGATGGTAGCTATCGGCTGACGCCTTACGATCCGGCCTTCGAGCAAAAAATGGAGAAAGCCGAAGACATTATCAGCCGTTACCGCAATACGCTGCATGTCCTCGCGCAATGACGGAACCGGTCTGGATCGAAGAGCGGGACGCTCTGGCGTTGCATGACCGCCTGCTGGCGCTGCATGGCGGTGCAGCGGGAGTACGGGATACGGCCTTACTGCAATCCGCGCTCGCCCGGCCCCGGCAGATTTCCGCCTATGCCCAGACGCCCGGCATCATCGACATGGCGGCGGCCTATACAGCGGGAATTGTCCGCAACCATCCTTTCATCGATGGCAACAAACGAACCGGCTTTGTGGTCGGTATCCTGTTTCTCGAACTCAACGGTTATCGCTTCACCGCGAGCGAGGAGGATGCGGCCCAAGCCGTTTTGGGTTTGGCGGCGGGTACTCTGGATGAGCAGGGTTACGCGGCCTTCCTGCGCGCGAATGCTTCGTTCCTTTGATCTGTCAAAAAAGGGGACAGAGTGAAGCGGAGCTATCTATCGCCTCTCCCCCAACCGGAAGTTAAGGCTATCTATGAGGGTCTTTCAGACAAGCTGCATCGAACTCTCGCATGGTCCTCTCATCAACAGCTTCAATCTGGTGCAGCGCATCCACGGTTTCGTGGATGGCGGCAAAAGCGGTTGATTTGTACTGCATGAACTTCTTTTGAGTGTTCTGGATGCCTTCCTCGATCCCGATTTCTCCTCGGGCAGCGCGTTCCATATCGGCAATCACGTCTGACGGGACTTCAAGCCCTTCGAGCCGCTGTTGGGCCACGGCGTTTTCAACCGCTTTCAGTTTTCGACGAATTTCGGAGTCATCCTCAACCGGCTTGCACGCTTCCAGGTCGTATTCGTCAAACACCGTTTCGGCCACGGCATAGGGCGGGCCGTTGTACCAACTCGGGTCTTCGGGGTGTTCAAGCGCAATGGCTATCACCGTGCGCGTGCCCTTGTCCGTGCAACGCCAACGCCGCCCGCCGCATTCAAATTCCAGCCCGATCCGAAACGCTTCGTGCCGCATCTCGTCACTCACGGGTTTTTATGCGGGTTTTCATGTTCATAATAGCCCCTCAACACCGCATTGATGAGGGTCTGATAGCCCTTGCCTTTGGTCCGAAACCATCGCAAGACGTCCCGATCAAGGCGCAAGGTGATTTGTTCTTTGGGTTCGGGGAGTCCTACGGCGATCGTTTCCTCCCAACCGGCGTAGGGCCTGGGGGCTTCGGCATCGGCATGACGGCGGCGCATGGCCTCCGCGTGGCTCATGCCCAAATCGGTTTTGTCCTCGCCACGCTCGCGCATGGCGTCAAGCTGCTCCACCGAATAGCTTGTGGTATTCCCTGATTTCCCAGTCATCGGCTCTATATGCGGAGATCATCCGCACCCTCTCGTTGCGTTTCGTCCAGACCACCAGATAGAACTTTTCGCCGATCCGCCCCACGGTTCCTCATCGCTCCTCCTCGTTTCTCGGCGTGGCGTAGGTGAAAACCGGCCTGCCGTCGAAAAGCTGCGTCACGCCCACGAAATCAACCCCGTGGTCGCGGATGTTGTTCTGGCGCTTGTTCTCATCCCATTCGAACTCCATATTTTATGTAACCACTTTTTGTAACTACATTCAAGAAAATTCATCCTGGACGGCAAAAAATCCTTTCTGGGGATGCGGCTTGACACTAACACCGGCCGCGCGGTGGTGCATTCGATTTGAGGTCGCACCGCCAGCGGGGAACCGTGCCACATCGAAAACCATCGTCGCCTACCGCACTACCCGCCCGTCGCTCATCACCACGATGCCCTGGCGAGCATCGACCGCTCGCACCGCGCCCAGCGCTTTCAACCGCTCGCCGGCGACCACGGTCACCTCCCCGCCTTTCGGCGTGCGCAACCAGGCGCGGTGGCCGCTGAC
>JACSRU010000014.1 GCA_014879575.1 Chthoniobacterales bacterium
CGGGCATTCGCCCGTGAACAGAAGGAGCGGGCAGGATGCCCACGCTCCTTTGGTTGCACAAAACGGAGAGGCGTCCAATCTTACAAATACGAAACATTTTCCCTTCCGTCTTTCGCGACGCACAGGCACTATGAAGGGACCCGTTTGACGTAATGACGCCCCGCATGCTTTCCGTTCCCAGCCGATTTTCCATTCGCCTCGGCGGTTTGGTGGTGAGCCTTTTGCTGCCGTTCTCCGGGATGGCGGCGGGGCTTTCGAGCGTATTTACCGCGCCTCCTTATCAGTTGGATGAGACCATTGTTGGCATCGAGGATTGGGAGATGGTGAACAAGCCGGACTATCCGGTTCACAACGATCCGGCGATGGCCGTGCTGGTGAGTTCCCCGGTGTTTGAAAAGGCCCAACCGACGGCGCTTTCGCTCAAGACGCTGGTGAAAAACATGAGCGTGAAACAGGAGGAGCTCGGGGATCGCTTGATCATCGAAACCCAGTTTGCGGTGAGCTTCAATCCGAGCTACGACCGCTGGGGCGGGTTGTCTTTTCGTCTGGGACCCTCCGCGACATCCAGTCCGTTCAGTTTTGGCTATGACCACGAAAAGGAGGGAAGTGGCGGATTCTTTTTTCAGGGAGCGGGTGACAAAGTGGTTTTTCTTCCGAGACAGGACATCCAGGAAAACGTGTCCTACAAGTTTGTCGTGCATGTCGATCTGGGGGCCGGGACATTTCGGCTCCTTGTCACCTGCGCCGGCGATCCGTCCTTCCGGCACGAAACGAAGGACATCAGCTTTCAGGAAGGATACACCCCCATTCCTGCCAACACCCGGGGACTTTTTATGGGGAACTATCGGCCATCGTTTATGGACGCGCTGATTGATTACATAAAAATCACTCCGGAATGAAAGGAAAGCCCCCCCCGTTGGCTCTCAAATACCAGACGAAGATGAATGCCTTTACCCTCGTCGAAATTCTGGCCGTCGCGGCGATTGTCGCGATTCTGGCGGCGTTGCTTTTTCCTTTGATGCGCGACCTGACCGACCGCTCGGCCGGGGTGGGTTGCGCGGCGAATATGCGCTCGCTTGGCGCAATACTCCAAGCCTACCGGGCTGAGCATGATGGCTACTTTCCCACCGGCATTGAGGGCAAAAAACTTCTGCCTCCGGCCAACGTCAACACCAACCCCAATCCGCAAGCCAGCGCGAATGTGACAAAGGCTCTGCGCGAGGGCGGGTATCTCGCGGAAAACGAAACTCCCCTTTGTCCGGCCATGCGCCTGAGCCCCAAGGGGATCGCCGCTCTGAAAAACGACGAGACCGCCAAATCCCGCCTCCTCAAAACCGGAAGCTACGGACTCAACGTGTTCCTCCTCCAAGTCAAGCCGGAGGCCCTTTCCGGAGGAGCGTATTGGTGGGGAAACAATCCCTATCCCGGCGACTCGAAAATGCTCTTTCTCGCAGAGCTCCACGCCGGCATCGGCGGCTGGGAGGGATTGACATGGTCGGAGTCCCAGTGGAATTATGCTCTTGACGGAGCCGATTTTGGCACCGCCATCAATGTTCGGGGACGTCATCATGGACATCACAGCCTCAACTTCCTCTTCCTCGACGGCCACGCCGCAAAGGTGGCACCGAAATTAGTGCCGGGCGGTGGGTATGACTGGACCGAGTCCTTCGACAGTTGGGGCAGAAACGGAAAATTCATCAACGCCAAACGCCTTTGGGAATAACGTTTTTTTTAACAGCCAAAAATAAAGGAGAAATCCCTCATGAAACTCCAAATCACAAAAAGCCTCACGCTTGCCGCCATCGGTCTTGTCTTGACCACCGTGTCATCGCCTGGGGCCAGTTACACCTGGGATGGCGGAGGAGGAAATGGCAACTGGTCCACCGGAGCCAACTGGACTGGCGACGCCGCGCCCACCGGGACCGGGCATATCCTGACCTTCTCCGGGAGCAGTCAGACAGCCTCCACCAATAATGGTCAGTTGTCCGTGGTGCACGGCATTTCCTTTGCTGCGGGAGCCGCCGCGTTCACGTTGAGCGGAAGCAATCTCACGCTGGCCGGAGACATCATCAATTCCGGCACCGCCACGCAGACGATTGGGATCAATCTGCAGATGGCTACCACCAGAATCATCGACACCAGATACGGGAATATCACAGTGAGTGGAAATATCTCCAACGATGGAACAAATCGCCTTTTGCAAAAGGAGGGCCTGGGCGTGCTGGAGTTGAGCGGTTCCAATGCCTGGGGAGGCCGCACCAATCTGAGGGGTGGAACCTTGCTGCTGAGCGGCACGACACCGAATCTGGTTTCCAATGAACTGTGGTTAGGACAATACGACGACGGCAACAACTCGGTTTTTGCGGTCAAGGGGGGAGACCTCACCTACAGCGGCACGCTGGCATCCCTGAATCGTGGGGCGAATGTCATCCGGGCGGAAACCGGAGTGGACATCACGTTCGCCCAGGCGTCGGCGTTTACCGTGGGCACATGGGGGACTCTCAACTTTGATGTGTCCGGGAGCAATTCTTCGATCGCCTTTTCAACGACGGCTCCCGGGCTCACCGCCGGGAGGATTCTTCAGGCTACGGTGACAGGAACCAATGGGAAGACCTCTTTTGCCGCGGTGGATACAGGCGCGGGCAATAAAATCATCGCCCTCACCGGCCTCACGGATATCTCCACGAATCCGGCCACAACCACGAACACCAACGGATCTCTGACCGGTGGCAACTATAATAATACCCAGACGGATCGTAATCTCAATTCTCTCACCCTGAGTGGAACGGGTGGCACTGTCACCGGAAACAACCTCCGTCCGCGGGAAATCCTCATGCAGGAGGGAACCGGGAATTATACGTTCGATGTGCGCGTGAATCCCAGCACGGCAAGTTATTATCTGTTTGTGCATCAGTATAGCACGTCCGGAACCCTGACATTTAATGCCCCACTCTTGTCGGACGATGCCACCGGGGGGTTTGCAAAGACGGGCTTGGGCACCGTCCTGATCAGCGCATCCAGCACGAGCACCTTCACCGGGCCGTCCAGCGTCCAGCTCGGAACGCTCAGGGTGAATGGGGCATTGTCGAAAGTGTCCGCGTTGGACGTCTATGAGGCTGTCTCTTATACACATCTGACGCTGCCGACGACGGAGAGAGTG
>JACSRU010000079.1 GCA_014879575.1 Chthoniobacterales bacterium
TCACAATTTTACAACCCCTGTCGCGTGGGAGGATTCTGAATGCCTTGCCAATGACCGCCTGCCGTCAAAGGCTCATCCTCCTCCGGCGCAGTTAGTCCCTGGCCGCGCGATTTTATTTGGCTCCGCTTCCGAGCAACACGACGGGGATCGTTTTCAGCAGGATGTAGAGGTCAAGAATCACAGACCAGTTGTCGATGTATTCGAGGTCCATGCGCACCCAGTCTTGAAAATCCGTCACTTTATTTCTGCCGCGAATTTGCCAGAGGCAGGTGAGGCCGGGCTTCATGCTCAGTCGCCGACGGTGGGCGGTGCGCTCAAATTTTTCCACTTCGTAAACCGGGAGGGGGCGCGGCCCGACCAGGCTCATCTCTCCTTTCAGCACATTGAACAGTTGGGGGAATTCATCCAGGCTTGTCCGGCGGAGCCAGTGCCCGATTTTTGTGATTCGGGGATCGTTGTCCACCTTGAAGACGGGCCCCTGCATGGTGTTCTGTGACGAAAGTTCCTCGCGGAGGTGCTCGGCGTTGTGGCACATCGTTCGAAACTTCCACATCTCAAAGGGTTTTCCGTGGAGGCCGGAGCGTTGCTGGCGGAAGAACGCCGGCCCCTGGGAAGTGCAGCGGATGATGAGGGCAAGGATCAGGAACAGCGGGGAGAGAACCAGGAGGCCGAGCGCGGCCAGGGATCGGTCCAGGGAGGATTTGACGAGCATCGCCCAGGAGAGTTCCGGCGAGGCCCGAAAGACAAGCATCGGGCGCTGGGCCAGAACCTCGTAGGATGGACGGGCGACCGAGGTGTGGATGAAATCCGCATTCAACCAGGCTTCCACGCCCTCGGTCTCGCAGGCTTCGATCGCCCGCTGGACCTTGTCCAACTCCATGCGCTGGATCGCCAGCACCACGCGTCCCACGGCGTGGCGGTGGAGGGCATCAACAAGGGTTTCCACACCGTGCGCCGCCAGATCAATTGTTGCCACGACCTGGACCTCCAACTTCTGCGAGGGAGAGAAGGAACGTATCAACTTCTCGATGCTGGCGGGCTCCCCGGCGACGATGATTCTTTCGCCAATCGCCCCCTGGCGCAAACGGCGTATGTAATACCAGATGAAAACCCATTCCCGGAGCAACAGGGCGGCCGGTGCCATGATCCCAAAAAGAATCAGCACCGATCGGCTGGGGATTTCGAGGCGAAGAAAGATGACGGCACTGGCCAGCATCACAAACAACCAGATTCCCGCCCCCAGCATCTGCCGCAGGGATTTCCAGGCGGACTTCTCCAGCGGATAGTTGTAGAAACCCTGGAGCTCCAGCAGGAACGGACCGAACGGCATGATGACCGCAAGAATCCAGATAAACTTGCCAAAGTCATCGATGACCCAGAGGTTGTCCAAGATGATCAACCCGTTGGATCGAATGAAGTGGGCGAGCCACAAAACCCCGCCCAGGAGCATGGCGTCAATGAATTGGTTGAACTGGCGATTGATTTCTTGTCGGCGGGTGCTCATGGACGTCCGTTGTGCAACGGGTATGGTCGTGGGGGCAAAACGTCTATAAAGAATGACTTCATGCGTCAAAAAAATAAACCACTAAAAATGTCCGTCGTCGGCATCGTGGACTCCCCGGCAGCTCTTTCCGTCGCAACCGGACTCGGAAAAGGCCGCGTGGATTACCTCGAGTGGCGGGCGGATTGTCTGCCGGAGGGTCTGCGTCCTCCCGAGGGGATTTTTCCCTGGATCCTCACGGTTCGGGATGCTGCGGAGGGGGGGATGCGGGAGTGGTCCACAAAAAAACGGGAGGAGGTTTTCCAGGAAAACCTCCCCTTTGCGAGTCTTGTGGATGTCGAGCTGCGGGCCTTCCAGCGTCTGGGGGGTGTCCTTGCCGCCGCGAGGAAACGGAAACTGCGTGTCGTGGCGTCCTTTCATGATTTCCAGAAGACCCCGTCATCCGGCAGGCTTCGCGATCTGGTTGCGCGGGCCGGCGACCAGGGGGCGGACATTTTCAAAATTGCCACCCGAACCGAATCCCCTGCGGACGTCGGGCGCTTGCTGGATCTCTTTGCCGCGGCCACAATTCCCCTGGCGGTGATGGGCATGGGACCGCTCGGGGCGGGGTCGCGGATACTTTTTGCCCAATGTGGATCGCTTTTAAATTACGGCTGGCTGCACCAACCGAACGTTCCGGGCCAGTGGTCGGCCGTGGAATTGAAGCGGATTCTTTCCGGGAAATAACGGGCGGCGTCTGGCCTTGCGCTTCCGGGGATTATTTCCCATTGTCCGCGCATGTTGGACATCCTTGACCGTATTTGCACAGGCCCGCCGCTGCAGGCCGACGAAATCCAGGCGGTCTGTGAGAACCTGCTCGACGGGGGACAATCCCTCGAATCCCGCGCGGAAATTTTGAGCCGTCTCCACAAGCGGGGGGAGACACCGGAGGAAATTGCGGCGTTTGTGAGTGTTCTCCTCAACTACGCAAATCCGATTCCCTTTTCCGGAGAGGGCTGCATGGATGTGTGTGGGACGGGGGGCGACCGCGCCGGGCTGTTCAATGTTTCCACCGCCGTCATGCTCGTGGCGGCCGCCTGTGGGGTGCGTATCGTGAAGCATGGCAATCGGGGGATCACCTCGAAATCCGGCGGAGCGGATGTTCTGGAGGCTCTCGGGGTCCGGATTGATTTGCCCCCCGAGCAGGCCGGGTTGGCCCTGGAATCAGCCGGGTGTTGCTTTCTTTTTGCGCCGCATCATCACCCGGCGTTCCATGTGATCGCGCCGGTCAGAAAATTTCTGGCGGAGCGCGGGGAGACGAGCATCTTCAACATGCTGGGTCCCTTGCTGAATCCGGCCCGGCCCTCGTTCCAGCTGGCAGGGGTTTTTGACAGGCGCCTGCTCCCGGTTTATTCGCAGGTCTTCGCCCTCCTCGGGCGGCGGCGCGCCTGGGCGGTCCACGGGGTCGAACCGGTTTCCCTGGATGAAATTTCCCCGCTGGGAACCACGCAGGTTTCGGCGGTGGAGGAGGGGAGTGCCCGCGAATTTACCATTCATCCCCGGGAACTCGGGATCGAAGCCATTTCTCCGCAGGATCTCGCGGGCGGGGACGCGATTTTCAATGCGACGGTCATCACGGGCGTGCTTGCCGGAAAGCTCCGCCACGGGGCGCGCACCATCGTGCAAATGAATGCCGGGGCGGCTCTGGTGGTCGCAGGAATCGTTGGAGACATGGCGGAGGGATGGCGGGTCGCGGGAGAGGCCATTGACAACGGGGCGGCGCGGGATGTGCTTGAGCGCCTGCGGGCGGTGCGCTGAGCCGGAGTTGGCACAAGTGTTCGGATGGCACCGACGGAGGGAGGCCCGTCGTGGAAACGGTCTCGCGAGGGGGCTTACAGGATCAACATGCAATCCCCGTAGCTGAAGAAGCGATAGCGTTCCCGGATCGCCTCGGCATACGCCTTGCGAATCAGTTCCGTGCCCGCAAAAGCGCAGACAAGCATCAGAAGGGTTGAACACGGGAGGTGGAAGTTGGTGAGGAGCGCACCGACTCGCTCCAGGCGCCGGGGCGGATGGATGAAGATCGCGGTGCGGCCCGAGCGGGCCTGAAGGGGGCCGGGTTTTTGCGACTCCAGAACACGGGCCACCGTGGTGCCGACCGCGACGATGCGTTCGGCCTTGTTGAGAGTCTCTGCGGTGGCCGCCGGAATCTCGTAGCTCTCCTCGTGCATGATGTGATCCTCGATCTTCTCCGCCTTGACCGGAAGGAACGTTCCGGCTCCCACATGGAGGGTCAGGAAGCAATGGGGGACATTCGCAAGCAGGCGAGGGGTGAAGTGAAGACCCGCTGTGGGAGCCGCCACCGAGCCGGGTTGACCGGCAAAAACGGTTTGGTATCGCTCCTCGTCACCGAGATCCGCCTCGCGCTGGAAATAGGGGGGGATTGGCATGTGGCCATGCTTGTCCAGATCCGGGGAGGCCCGAAATTCCATGATCCGCTCGCCCCCCGGCAACACTTCAAGAACTTTGGCGGTGGTGTCGGCGATGTCCACTGCAATGCCCCGCTTGAGTTTCCGCCCGGGACGCACCAGGCACTTCCAAAGGCGTTCCCCCACCGCCTCGAGAAGGAAAATTTCCATCCGGCGATCCGGCGTGAGCAGCCGGGCCTTGAGAACCCGCGTGTCATTGAGCACAACCTGATCGCCTTCCCGGAGGAATTCGGGAAACTCACGAAACATCCGATGGGAAATTTTTCCGGACGCACGTTCGATGACCAGCAGGCGCGCACTCTCCCGGTCCGGGGTCGGACGGCTGGCGATCAACTCCTGGGGGAGTTCATAAAAGTAGTCGGAAACGAGGTGGCTCATGCTGTCACGGAAGCGTTTCATCCCGGCGAGTCCTTCGCGTCGGGAGGGTTTCTCTACCAGGCCATTTGCGGAAAGCCCCGCGTCACTTTTTGATCCTCGTGAGACCGGAGCGGGCGGCGGCCGCCTCCACCAAATCCGCCACGCGTCGCTTCAGCCGCCAGATTCGCCGGAAAAGAATAACGAGGAAAATCCCGTAGGGGGCCCATAACCACCAATCGCTTCCTTCCACAAGGAATTGCCGGTAGAGGAGGATGCCCAGAAGCACCAGGTTGATCAGGAGGGTGGTGGCAACCATCCGGGTGCCGATGTGGACGCGGGTCAGGCATTTGGGCCCGCCGTGATATTCCGTGACCGAGCGCAGTTTGACCCCCCACCAGAAGCTTCCGTAAATTTGCACATCCCAGTCCTTCCACCCGGTATCCACCGAATAGTTCCAGCCTTCGCTTTCGAGCGATTGGACGACTTCCGGGAGGAGGCGTTCCCGTCCCTGGCCGCTCTCACTCCAGAATCGCAGGTGGGAAACGCTGCCGCGCGTGGGCGTGAAATCCTTTTCGACGCTGGCAATGACCGCAGGGGGGGTGCGTTTGAATTTCAGCCAGGTAAAATACCTGGTCCATCCGCGGACGAGGGGTTGCGCGAGGGCCAGAAATGCCACGAGCAGGCGGGCGCGCACGGTGTCGTGTTTTGCCTCCAGACGCGCGTGGATCATGTAGGAAAGTGCCACCAGGAGGGTGCCGCCAAACATCAGATACGGAACAATCCGCAGGAAGGGCAGGGGAATGGACACCGCAAAAATAAAGAGCGTGAGCACGACCCATTCGATGCTGCTCAGGTAGGCGGCCAGATCGGATTGCGGAGTCGGATAGATGGATTGGAACAAGCCCTCGCCGAAGATTCCGTGATAGATGACCGGCTTGTTGACGAGCCAGGTAAAGCGCGGGGCGCCGTAGATTTGTCCCTTCCATTTCGCCGTCCCCGTCGGCCCAAAAAAGACAAGATGCTTGAACCGCAACATGGACTCCGCCTCGCCGTAGCCTTCCTGTTGTTTTTTGAAGGCCTGGAGGGTGAAGCGTCTGTAGTGCCAGACAATTGCCGCCGGGCTGAAGGCGATCACTCCTCCCGCCTGTTGCAACCGCCAGCAGAAATCCACGTCGTCGCCGGCCTTCCGGTATTCGGGATCGAACCCGCCCACCAGATCGAAGGCGTGCCGGTGGAATGCCATGTTGCAACCGGGAATGTGCTCGGCCACGACATCGGTGAGGAGGACATGGCTTGGTCCTCCGGGCGCGGCGGACACGCAGGCCTGGATCCAGTCCTCCGCCGGAGGGGAAATGTTTGGCCCGCCCACGCCGGCGTAGTCTCCGCTGATGAGTGTGCCGACGAGGTAGTAGAGCCAATCGGGATCCGCCATGCAGTCGCTGTCCGTATAGACGATGATGTCGCCCTTGGAGGCGTGCGCCCCCACATTTCTCGCCACGCTCAACCCTTTGTTTTCCTGCCGGATGTTGACAATCCAGGGATGCCGCGCGGCGATTTCCTGCGTGTCATCCTTCGATCCGTCGTCCACGAGGACCACCTCATAGTCCGGGTAATCCACCTGCTTGAGCGAATCGAGGCATCGTCCAAGCGTCTTGCCGCCGTTGTAGGAACACACGATGACCGAGACCTTCGGGTAGGAGGGCAGGTGGACACGCGAGATCATCGAACCCTCGCCGAAGAAGAGTTGCCTGACGGTCGCAAACGCCTCTTTTTTCGAGCGGTCGCGCCGCACGAGTCCAAACGCCCAGTCCGTGATTTCCTGACCGCCCCGGAACCATTCATCCGTCCAGGCGTAGATGATCGTTCCCGCCAGCCCGCCGCGGACCACGCTCTCGATGTGCCAGCGGATCATTTCCGCCTGTTCGGATTCCGGATGCCGGATGGTATCCATCCCGAATTCCCCGAGGATGAGGGGTTTGTCCTCCGCAAGGTTCTGGAGCCTTGCGAGGTAGCGTTCGAAATCCTCCTGGCGGTGGAGGTAAACATTAAAGGTTACGAAGTCGCTGTTTTGCGGGAGGAGGTATTCCGTCGGCGGATAGCTGGCGTAGGAAAACAACGCGTGGGGATCGGTTTCCTTGCCGATGTTGATCAGCCGCTCGACAAATTCCGTGACCCGCCGCGCACCCAGCCACCGGACCATCGTGGTTGGAATCTCATTGCCTACGAGATAGCCAAACACCGCCGGATGTCCCGCGTTTTTTGAGACGCCATCCCGGACGGCCAGTTCGGCGGCGCCCCGAATCTTTGAGTCGTTCAAAAACTCCAAATGCTCCGCCCAGGGGATGGAAATGAGAGCCCGGATGCCCCGGGCGGCGCAGAGGTCGAGGAACCAGGCGGGTGGCACGTAGTAAATGCGCACAAGGTTCACACCGGCTTCGACCATCAGGTCCAGATCCTCGGCAACCCGCTCGGGAGTTCCAAAAAATTCCCCGCTCGCATCCGGCGCAAAGGGCCCATACGTCACCCCCTTGATGAAAAACTTTTTGTCGCCCTCGAAGAAAAACTTTGCGCGCACGCGCACCGGTGTCAGTTCAGTCACCGGGAACACTTACCATCAGGATCGCACGTGAGGCGAGAGCGGATTTGCGCGAAAATCCGTCGTCATCGCGCGGAGGGGTGGGTTGCCCGGGGATGGCAGGAAGGCGGGAAAAAACATTTCGTTCCATCCTCCAACCTGCGAATAGTCTCCCGATGCATCTTCTGTCTAGTTTCCTTTTCAGTGCGGCGGTTGTTTTTTGCGGACTCGCGATGGCCGCGGTTTTCACACGGGTGGCCTTTGCGGTGACGGAAAAAATCACCTTTGCCCCGGTCCTGGATTTTTTCATCAGTCTGTTTACCTGGCTGCCCTGGGTGGCCGGTCTCTGGCTCTCTGGTTGGATCGGATTGCTCGCGGCCCTCTTTGCCCAAGTGGTTTTTCTCCATGCCTTCTGCCTCACGCATCGCGCCCTCCGCGGGAAAAAGGGACGGACCCTGACCGATGCGCAGGCGCGTCTCCTCGGGCCGGTCCGCAATCAACTCTGCCTGTTGCTCCAGACTCCGGCGGTTCTGGTCTTTGCCCTGGTCCGCCTCGCGGAGATCCTTCTCTACCCTTCCGTGGCCAGGCTGGGCCGTCTGCCGACCTACAAGTCCTCCGAGTGGGTGAATCTTTCCCGGCACAAATACGATGGATTGATCGGCTACGATCTCCTGTGGTGTTGGTATTGTGATTGGATGACCGGCGTCTGGGCGTTGGGCAGCGAAATGCTGCGCAACATCGAATCCTTCTGGTGTCCGATCCAATTTCGCGACCCCAGAAAAAACCGGAACGTCTCGACGGATTTCCCCGACATCGCCAAATGGGCGCCGGCGGACGGAACCATGGAGGACGCCGTCCGGGCGTTCGAGGCGCATTATGACGGACGCCGACCGAATTCCTGGTGGGGACACCCGGACCGCAACTCGCCTTGATTTTTCAACGGGCGGATCCCAACACCGAATACCGTGCCTTGCGCCTCCTGAGCGAAGGCGGACGCTGGGAACTCGGCTTGAGTCCCTACCAAAGCGGGACGCGCCTGCGGATGGGCCTTGCCGGACGTCCGCCCTCGGTCCTCGACTTTTGTCTCGGCCACGACCCCGGGATTTGCTCGCCTGTGATGCTTGCCGTCCTCAAACTCCTCGAATCCCTGCCCGAATCCTCATCCGCCACGGAAATTGACGCCCTCTTTCCCTGGGCCGGAACACGCCCGGATCTGACCATTCATCTTACCCCCTTGCTTCAACTCGCCGCCCGCCGGTAAGGAGCCCACGGAGTGCCTCCGGCGACGCCGAACCAGAGCCGCCGCCAAACCCGTGCCGAGAAGCCCCAGGAACGAAGGCTCAGGAACCACCACCAGCTGCCAACTTCCCGCCTGAAAATAGGCACTCTTTCCCCCCCCGATATCCGCTGCGTTGCTTGATCCCCAGTTTGAGACGTTGGTAAAATTGAATGTCGCCGTTCCATTGATCAATGTATATGTGCCGTTTGCCACGCTCCCATCGAGTCCGACAAGGTTGCCGATGGAGAATCCTCCGAAGGTGACTGCGGCTCCGTTGACGGTCAGGGTGTTTGCGATGTTGAAGACAAACTTGGCACCGGAGTTGAGAGCCAGGCTGCCGACGATGCTTCCGTCGCCCCCGAGTGTGCCATTGCTTTCCACCGTCAACGCCCCGGTGCCGGTGTGGGCTCCCTGGATGAGGAGTGTGCCCGCGCTCACGGTGGTTGCACCACCATACGTATTGTTGGCGGTCAGTTCCAAGGTGCCCGTGCCAAGCTTTTTCAATCCGAGAATATTGGCACCGGCATTCGTGTTGGCCAGGAGGCCTGCATAGGTGAATATTCCACCGGTGGCATTCGTTGTATCCATGCCGATAGAGGATCCATTTCTGAAACCACCGGAAGCCGTGCCGAGGGACTTGAGGAGAGCGATGTCGGCGGGCGTGAACTCACCCGTGCCTCCGACATTGAAGGCCGTCGTGGCTCCGGAATATGTCACGATGTTTGCACTCGTCCAGATCGAGGTTCCTCCGTTGTAAAGCGAAACTCTCTGGGTGAAACGGAGCATGCCGGCACTGGTCGTCGTGGACCCGGTATAGGAATTTGTTCCGCTCAATACCCAGGTGCCCGTGCCGTTCTTTGTGACGCTTGTTGCTCCCGAGCCATTATTGGCAAGGGCCGCTGCCAGCGTGTTGTTGCCCCTGTTGGTGCCGGTGAGGAAAAGCCTGCGCGTTTGGTTGTTCGTGCCATAGGCCAAGCCGCCAGTGTTCGTGAACTTGATGTCCCCGCTTCCGGATGCGTCCAAGGTGGCACTATGATTGTTGCTTGTTCCGTTGATTGTAAAGGATCGGTCCGTGCTGTCGCCGGAGCCGACATATCGCAAGGTGGAGTTGTTGGGGAGCAACAGCCTGCTGGCCGCATTGGATGAGGCACCGATGCTGCTGGCGACTCCGCCGTTGGCCAGCTTGCTCACGGCCAAGACGGCGTTCGCTGTTCCCCGCGCTGTTGTGATTCCTGTGTAGGAACTGTTTGCGTTCGTGAGGAAGACTGTTCCCGTGTTTGTGATAGTGAGATTACCGGCTGTGCCGACGCCGTTAAAATTCGCAATGGCACCGCTGACGGTTAACGATCTTGCACCGCCCAGTGTGAGGGTGCGGCCCGTACCGGCGGTGTTGGAAAGGAAAATGGGGCCGGAGAGTTCAGTGGCTCCCGTATTGGAGTTCGTGAGAGTGCGATTGCCATTCAGAGTGATTGACCCACTGAGTGTCAGTTGATTCGCCCCCCCTATTATAAAGTTGCCATTGAGCGCAACGCTGTTGGCAACCGCGTTTGCACCGCTCAGGTTGGCAGAGGATTCCAGGGTGCCGCCAGTCACGGAAAATTTCCCCGTTCCAAGTGAGGCTTTGTCCCCGATGCGCGTTGTTCCGCTCGTGCTTGTAAATCCCCCCTGGAAATTCGAACCCGCCGCCCCTGCAATCGCCAGGGTGCCGGTGCTTCCCTTACTCAGTGTGTTTGTCGTATTGACCGCATCCAGGGATCCCACGGAGAGAACTCCTGCCGAGACAAGAATCGATCTGGTTCCATTTATAATCAGGGATCCCGAACCGAGACTCAGATTTTTGCTGCCGGTAAAGGTCGTGCTGTTTCCATTCAGCAGCACATCGTTGTTGTTTGCCAGGGTGATGTCTGCCCCGGATGTATTATTCAACGTATATTGTCCATTCAGGATCAACGTTCCCGAGCTGACCGCATTCGCGTGGTTGATCATCAAAGTGACGCTCCCTCCGTTAATATAGGTGTTGCCGGTGTAGCTATTGCTTCCCGAGAGTACGATCTGGCTTCTTCCGGCTCCTCCGATGGAATTCAACGCCAGGCCCGCGATGCCACCCGTGCTCGAAATGGGCCCTGAAAGCACCAAGGTGTTTGTTCCCGATGCGCCCCGTGTTTGGATGAAGGTCATGGTGCCGGACGCCGCCCCGAGAACGAGGGGTGCGATGACGGCGTTCGATCCGGTGGTGTTGCTGAAGTAGAGAGCGGCTTGAGTTGTGCCGGTTCCCGAGCTGTTCAGCGTAAGACTCCCTGTTCCGGACGAAAGGTTCCACCCCGAGGCGAGAGGCGACGTGAACGTGACCCGGCTGACACTGATATTCCCGGAGAGAATCGGCTGGCTGCCGGGGGTTCCCGGAATCACCGCCACATCGCTGGAGCCGGGAAGGCCACCCGTCCAGCTGCCGGCCGCATTGAAGTTGGTGCCACTGTTATTCCAAGTCACATTTGCTGCCAAAACGCAATCGCCTGCCAGACAGGACAGCGCACAGAGGAGAAATAGGAGGCGGAGTGGGGAAGGGGATTCGTTAATGAGTGCGCGAGATGCGGCAAAGTGTATGCAATATGTTCCAATCGTCAATGTGGTTTTTACTCTTTTCGGGGGATATACCGCGTGCAACCATCGGCTTTTTTATCAAGCGTCCAATGGGAAGCTTGATGCGATACACCAAGAGTGGCGCTTCGAGCCTGGAGGGACCATCTCCGTCTGGTCCGTGAGGGGGGGCGGGAATGGCCCCAGCCCGTGGCGGACGACACGGAGGTCATCCCACCAGAAGTGGCGCGGAGCCCCCCTGGAGGGACCAGTTCCGTCTGGTCCGCTGCAAACCGCGAAGCCCGACAAAGCCGGTGAGCCATGCCCGGCAATTCAGTGCATAAGAAATTCCTCGTGACGCAGGACGGGTCCGATGCCTGACTCCGGATACTCGAAGATTTTCCCTTCAAAATTCCGGACCACCACCTTCTCCTTGTCATGGTAGAGGACATAGCTGGGATTGATGGGAACTTTCCCGCCGCCGCCGGGGGCATCAATCACAAATTGCGGAATGGCATACCCGGTGGTGAATCCGCGGAGTCCCTCGATGATCTCGATGCCTTTGGACACGGGTGTGCGCAGGTGGGAGGAGCCCCGGATGAGGTCGCACTGGTAGAGGTAGTAGGGGCGCACCCGACAGAGCAGAAGCTTGTGGACGAGTTCCTTCATCGTTTGCAAGTCATCATTCACCCCGGCGAGGAGAACGCTCTGGTTGCCAAGCGGAATTCCGGCGTCCGCCAGGCGGGCGAAGGCATCCCGGACTTCGATGGTCAATTCCTTCGGATGGTTGACATGCACGCTCATCCACAGGGGATGGTATTTCCTCAACATGGCGCACAGTTCCGGCGTGATGCGCTGCGGAAGAAATATCGGGACACGTGTGCCGATGCGAAGGAACTCGATGTGCCGGATCGCCCGCAGCCTGCCCAGAAGGCCTTCCAGCTTGTCGTCGGAGAGCAGGAGGGCATCCCCCCCGGAGAGCAATACGTCCCGGATTTTCGTATGTTTTTCGAGGTAGGCAAACGCCTGGTCGAAATCCAGGTGCAGTTCCTGCTCGCCCACGCCGCTCACCACGCGGCTGCGGGTGCAGTAACGGCAGTAGGAGGCGCAACGATCCGTCACGAGAAAAAGCGCGCGGTCCGGATATCGGTGAACCAGGCCGGGCACCGGCATGGCGGAATCCTCTCCGCAGGGATCGGAGAGATCGTAAGGGGAATCGTAGCCCTCCCCGATTTCCGGAATGACCTGTCGGCGGATCGGACAGGCGGGATCGGTGCGGTCAATGAGGTTGAAGTAGTGTGGGGTGACCGCAAGGGCAAGCTTCGTGCCGGAGAGAATGACGCCCGCCCGCTCATCCGAGGTCAGGAGCAGGTGTTTGTCCAGGGCGGCAAGTGTGGTGACCCGGTTCTTGAGCTGCCATTTCCAATCCTGCCATTGTGCGGTGGTGGCATCCGGCCAGTAACCGGGGGTATGGGAAACGAAGCGTTCCCCGCTAGCTGATGGCGTAGGCTCCATGAATGATGAATGTTGCGAAGCTACGCATGGGACGGATGCTGTCAACGCGTGATCTTGATCCCCAATCCCAGCAGGGTGGCAAAGAGGAGACACCACGGGATCACACCAAGGCTGAGGGAAAGAAAAATCCGCTTCGGACGCTCCCCGATGGCCAGTGCGAGAAGGCTGGCGGCCTGGGGACCGACCGTTACGGGTGCCAGCAGGCCGAGTCCGGCAAGCCCCCACCTGTCCCAGATCCGCCAGAGGAATTTCGAGGGATCTCTCTGGACGGGAATCCGGAGCTTGCGGGCAAGCCAATCGCGCAGCGGCACTCCCGCAAAGAGCACAACCAGCGACCCGCACGAATATCCGGCCCATGCGGCCAGGGTGGCCAGCCACAAGGGCGCCCCCAGGGCGGTCCCTCCGGGGAGGGCACCCAGAAAATACAAAAATCCGAGCCCGAAGGCGGTGACCGCACCGCTGGTCACGTTCATCATAACGCGGGAGGGTGGGGGAGCGGGCTCAGAGCTTGTGCCCCATCTTCTTTTTTTTCGTGGCGAGATACCTGGCGTTGTGGGGATTTGTTACCGAGCGGATCGGCAACTGCTCGACGATCTCGATGTCATACCCTTCCAGGCCCACGACCTTGCGCGGATTATTGGTGAGGAGTCGGATGCGTTTGACGCCCAGATCGGCGAGGATCTGGGCACCCAGTCCGTATTCGCGGAGATCCATCGGGAATCCGAGCTTTTCATTGGCTTCCACCGTGTCGAGCCCCTGTTCCTGAAGTTTGTAGGCGTGGATTTTTGGACCGAGTCCGATGCCCCGTCCCTCCTGGCGCATGTAAACAAGGATGCCCGCACCAGCTTCCTGGATCTGCCGCATCGCCTGATGCAACTGGGAGCCGCAATCACACCGCTTCGAGCCGAAGACATCGCCGGTCAGGCATTCACTGTGTACCCGGACAAGTGTCGGCTTGGCTGCGGAGATTTTTCCCATCGCGAGGGCGATATGGTGCTTGCCGTCAACCAGGGACCGATAAAGGTGCAGATCGAAATTTCCGTAGTCGGTGGGCATCTGGACGGTCTCTTCGTGTTCGATGAGTTTTTCGCTCTTCCGACGGTGGGCGATGAGATCCTGAATCGAGCAGAGCTTCAACCCATGCTTGCGCTTGAACTTCACAAGATCCGGAAGCCGGGCCATCGAGCCGTCATCTTTCAGGATTTCACAAATGACTCCGGAGGGGTCGAGGCCGGCCAGGCGGGCGAGATCCACGGCGGCTTCCGTATGACCCGCCCGTTGCAGAACTCCTCCGGGCTTGGCTTGCAGGGGAAAAACATGACCCGGCTGGACGAGATCCGCCGGATGGGCGTTGTCCCGGGCCAGCACGCGAATCGTTTCCGCCCGATCCCTGGCACTGATCCCCGTCGTGATCCCGTGCGTGGCATCCACCGAGACGGTAAAATCCGTTTTGAACAACTCCCGGTTATGGGCCACCATGCGCTGGAGACCGAGTTTCTGCGCGCGTTCCTCCGTAATCGGCGAGCAGACCAGGCCGCGGCCGTGCTTGGCCATGAAGTTCACCGCTGTCGGCGTCACCTTGCAGGCGGCCATCAAAAGATCCCCCTCGTTCTCCCGGTCCGCATCGTCGGTGACGATCACCATTTTTCCCTTTCGGATGTCGGCAATCACGGAGGCAATCGGATCAAAGGGCGTCTTCATGGAGAAAAGCCCGACACTAGCGATTCATTGGCGACACTGCAATTTGTTTCAGTTTCTGCTTGCCTGTCCGGCATTTGCCTGTAAAGTCGCCCGTCCTATGGCAAAAACAGCATGGCTCGAGCGCAACAAGCGCAAAGCGGCAACAGTGGCAAAATACGCCGCCCTCCGCGCGGAACTGAAGGCGAAAAAAGATTACGCATCCCTCGCCCAGCTTCCCCGTGACGCGAGCCCGACCCGTCTTGTCAACCGGTGCAAACTTACCGGACGCCGACGCGCCTATATCGGCCGCTTCAAGATTTCCCGTATCACTTTCCGCGAACTCGCTTCCGCCGGACTCATTCCCGGTGTGACAAAGTCGAGCTGGTAGAACGACAGTCCGCGATTTTCTCGAGGCCCGGTCCTCCGTGCGTCAGGCGGCGTTTGTCTGACGCGCCCGGCTTGCTCTCCATTTGGGAGCAATTCCCTCTCCTGCTGAAAACTCAACGGGACGTCAAAACGGTTCCTTGTCGTCGGAAGATTCCTGGAGATCGATCTCCCAATTTTCCAGGAGATTTTCCGGGAGTTCGGAAAGGAACCGGGAGGGTCGCTGGAAATTATCCCCGTATCCGGCGTTGAGGCGGAATTCCGGATACGTCAGGTAGAGTTCGTCCTCGCAGCGCGTAAGGCCCACGTAGAAAAGCCGGCGCTCCTCCTCGATCGCCCCGGGACTTTCGAGGCTGCGTGCCGTCGGGAACATTCCGTCCGCTAGCCAGATCAGGAAGACCACCTTCCACTCGAGCCCTTTGGCCTGATGAAGCGTGGAGAGAAGGATTTTTTCGGAATTCAAATCACCGGCCAGTGCATCGGTGGCTTCGACACCTCCGAGCAGGGCCAACTGGGAGAGGAATTCCTCCGTGCTCTCGAATTGCCCGGCGAAGCCGATGAGCGTCATCAGATCCTCGCGGCGCGCGTCGTAGTTCGCAAATTCCGCCTTCATGTAATCGTCGTAAACAGCGAACAGGACGGCTTCCATCATGGCAGCGGGCGGGAGCGGGCCGGAGGCCGGTGCCAGGTCCGCGAGCGTGTGGAGGAATTGGCTCCACGCCTTGGCGCTCTTCGCAGGAACCTTCAAGCTCTGGAGACGCTGAAACTCCGGCTCTCCGGCAAGCGTTGCCGCCGTCTGTGACCAGAGGTTTTCCGCAGTCTTGCCGCCGATCCCCGGCAGCATCCGCACCATTCGCTTGAAGGCCACCTCGTCACGGGGGTTCATGGCAAACTTCAAAAATGCCGCGACATCCTTGATGTGGGCCTGCTCAAAAAAACGGAGTCCACTGGTGATGGTAAAGGGAATTCCCCGCCGGGTGAACTCGAGTTGCACGTCCATCGAATGGTAGTGGGCGCGATAGAGGACCGCCATTTCGTGCAGACCGATTCCCTGGTCCTGCAGCTCCCGCACACGCTGCGCGATAAATTCCGCCTGCTGGAGATTTGTCTCCAGACAGACGATGGCCGGACGCACGGAACGCGACGGCCGCGAGGCCGCGAGGTTCTTGGGGAATTGGTTTTCGTTTTCGAGAATGGAGGCATTCGCGAGACTCAGAATTTCGGGGACGCTGCGATAGTTTGTCTCGATTTTGTAGATCTGTGCGTCGGGATGCCGTTTGGGAAACTGGAGGATGTTCTCGTAGTTTGCGCCCCGCCACGAGTAGATGCTCTGCGCGTCATCGCCGACAACCAGAATGTTGCCATGACGGCGCGCCAGGCATTCGACCAGCTCGGCCTGAATATGATTCGTGTCCTGATACTCATCAACGAGGACGTGGCGGAATTGTTTTTGGTATTCTGCGGCAACCTCCTCGTGGGTCAGGAACAACTCGAGCGTCTTGCTGAGCAGGTCATCGAAATCCATTGCGTTTGCCTCCCGCTTGCGCCCCTCATACAGTCTCCTCACGCGCTCGATCTCGTCTTCCAGGGGGAGGAAATACGGATACTTCTCGACGAGAACCCTGCGTGCCGGGGAGCCGGTGTTGATTGCGTAGCTGTGGATGTCGGCCAGGACTTCCGCCTTGGGGAAACGGCGGTCTGTGGTGGTGAGACCTTCGCGGGCAAGAATGCTGGCGATCAGGCTCTCTTGATCCTCGCGGTCCATAATGGTGAAACCCTGCCGGAATCCGATGTGTTCGGCATGCCGACGGAGAATCCGGTTGCCGACCGAATGAAATGTCCCCCCCCAGACTCCCTCCGCAACTCCCGGCACGAGGGCCCGGACCCGTTCGAGCATCTCGCGGGCCGCCTTGTTGGTGAAGGTCAGAAGAAGAATCGAGCGGGCCGGCACCCCCTGCCCGAGCAGATAGGCTACCCGGTAGGTCAACGCGCGGGTTTTTCCGCTTCCGGCTCCCGCGATGACGAGGGCTGCCCCCGGTGGGGATGTCACCGCCGCCAGTTGTTGCTCGTTCAGCTCGGCGGAAAAATCCCGGGCCACGCCGGGGCTGGCGGAGGCCTTCAATGTGTAGGCTCTGGCCACAAAATCACTCGGCTCCTGGAATTCGGAACTTTCCGATTCCCTCAGGCGAAATTCCCAGCCCGTAGGCGAGAAGCGCGACGGATTCCTGCCAGATGCGGGGCTTTGTGGATCCGAGCACGACGGCGATCACATCCTTCCCGTTGTAAGTTCCGCTCGAAATCAGGCAGTGCCCGGACTTCACGGTGTAACCGGTCTTCATTCCGTTGCAGAACGAATAAAACCGCAGGACGCGGTTCGTATTCTTCCAGGTGGTGGATTTTCCGTTGGTGAAGCGAAAGGTGTAGGAACGTTGGTTCATGATTTCGCGGAGCACCGGCTCGCGGTAGGCCGCCCTGGCCACGCGGGCCATGTCGCGCGCGGTCGAATATTGGCCGGATGCCGGAAGGCCGTTTGGATTGATAAAATTCGAGGAATTGCCGCCAAGGGAACGCATCGTGGAATTCATCCGATCCGCGAAGTCCGCCACGCTCCCGGCGTTGTCACGGGCCAGCGCGCGCGCGGCATCATTGCCGCTGTGAACCAACAATCCATTCAGAAGCTGCAACCGGCTGTATTGTTGGCCGGGCCGGACGTAGAGTTTGGTGGGCTCGCAATTCGTATCTGTTTCCTTGATCGTAAACATCTGGGAAAGGTCACCCGCATTGGCAACGATGTAGGCGGTGAGAAGTTTCTGCGTGCTGGCGACCGACCGCTTCTCCTCTTCGTTTTTTTTGTAAATCACCCGTCCGGTGTTGGCGTCGAACAAAATCGCGGACTTGGCCGTGATGGCGGGGGCGTCCGCCGCCAGGACGGTTCTGGCGCACAGGACGAATAACACGATAAGAAGATTTTTTTTCACAAGCGGGACACTAGGGCTTTGGGTTTCCGTTTTTAAGCACTTTCTCAATGGCGGCGTCTTTTTCTGCCCCGAGTTCCACCGCGCGGTAGTAATGCCGCCGGGCCAATTCAAGGACCGGCGGCTTTTCCTCAAGATAAAATACGGCAAGATTGTAATGGGCGTCGGCGTAGGTGGGATCCAACTCGACCGCCCGCCGGAGTTCGGCCTGGGCGCCATCAATCCACCCTTTGCGACCGATTACGACACCCAGATAATTTCTCGCGCGGGGATTGCGGGGATCCTGGAGGACGGCTTGCGAAAGCGCGGCGAGGGCCGCGTCAAATTGCTCGCGATCCATGTAGAGGATTCCCAGCGTCATCCAGGCGGCGGGGTTTTCCAGACGGAGGGCCACCGCCTTTTTCAGTAATTCCTCCGCCTTTTCCATGTTGCCGGTGGAAAACTCGACCACGCCGAGATTGACGAGCCCAAGGACATTGTCGGGTGCCAGGTCCAACACGCGCTGATAGGCCTTGCGGGCTGCGGCATAGTCTTTTTGTTGGAAGGCCTTGTTGCCGGCGACGGCGGCTTCCTTCGCGAGACTGGGCACGAATTTCGACTCCTTTGCCGGGGACGGTGGGTTCGTCGTCTGGGAATATCCCCGGAACACAAACACAAGGGAGACGGCGGCACAGAAGATCCAGCGGGCTCCGGTCGGTTTCCCACGGATCGCGGATTGCCCGGACGGAATCCCGGTGCTCCCGAAGAGCCGGGTGCTCATTTTCCGGATAATTCCTCCGCCCGCTCGGCGGCTGCCCGCACGGCTTCGATCACCGCGCTGCGAACTCCGGCGGCTTCGAGCACGCTTAAGCCCGCCATCGTTGTCCCCGCCGGACTGGTGACCATTTCACGAAGCACCGCCGGGTGTTCGGATGTCTCCCGAACCATCTCCGCTGCTCCGAGCATTGTCTGCACGGCAAGATCCAGGGCCAGCTTTCTCGACAGCCCGCAGGCAACCCCTCCATCCGAGAGGGCTTCGAGCAGGAGATACACGTAGGCGGGGCCGCTCCCGCTCAGCCCGGTCACGGCATTCATCAATTTTTCCCCAACGGGATAAACCTCCCCAATGCTTGAAAAAACCGCCTCGGCCACCTCCTTGTCACCGCTGCTCACTCCCTCCCCGCAGGCATAGGCCGTGGCCGACCGGGCGATCATGGCGGCCGTGTTCGGCATCACCCGGATCACCCGTGTGGAGGGTGCCAGGGATCGGAGCTGGGCGATCGTCACACCAGCCACTATCGAAACCAGCAACTTTCCCTCCAGGGCTCGTCCGGCTTGCGCGAGCGCCACCTCGACATCTGCCGGCTTTACACACAAAACAATGATGCCCGCCGAGGCCGCCGCCTCTTCGTTGGATGTCACAACACGGATCGCGGTGGTCTCCCGCAGACTTTCGAGCAAATCCGGTTCCGGACATGCGGCAATGATGTCTCCCGCCGCACAGACCTTTGCCCGCACCATGCCATGAATGATCGCCGTGGCCATCTTGCCCGCTCCCAGAAATGCATATTCCATGGCGAAACCCTATCAC
Source organism: Chthoniobacterales bacterium (assembly GCA_014879575.1). Classification (GTDB taxonomy): domain Bacteria; phylum Verrucomicrobiota; class Verrucomicrobiia; order Chthoniobacterales; family Terrimicrobiaceae; genus QYQL01. The sequence goes on from JACSRU010000079.1 coordinate 18,882, forward strand.
CCCGCCCCGGCAAAGCGCGAGGACCGATTTTTCCCGGCAGCTCCCTCCGGACGCAACAAGACCGTCTGCTCTCTTCCATCCCTTCCCGAGGTCGGGTGTGGAGGGAATTATAACTTATGGGACTGACCCCTTTTAATACTTCGGAGTGATGGTTTTTCGTTTTACGAATGATCTTCCTCGCATAGTGTCGGGCGTTCAAACCCAACGATCCGAATCATGGCAAAATCCGACGACTCCTCTGCAGCAGACAAAACCGCAGCCGCCCGCTCAAAGAGCCTTGAACTGGCCCTTCAACAAATCGAAAAAGACTACGGCAGCGAGGCCATCCGGCGTCTTGGCGACCACAGCGTTTCGCCGGTGGATGTCATCCCGACAGGAAATCTCCTGATTGATCGCGCCCTGGGCGTCGGGGGATTCCCTCGCGGGAGGATCGTCGAGGTTTACGGGCCGGAATCCTCCGGAAAAACCACCCTGACTCTCACGGCGATCGCCCAGGCCCAGAAGCGCGGCGGATTGGCCGGCTTCATTGACGTCGAACATGCCCTGGATCCGCAATATGCCCAGAAGCTGGGGGTCAACCTCGATGAGCTTCTCGTTTCCCAGCCCAGTTCGGGCGAAGAGGCGCTCCGGATTCTTGAGACGCTTGTCCGCTCAAATGCCCTCGACATCATCATTCTCGACTCCGTTGCGGCCCTGGTTACGAAATCCGAGTTGGAAGGCGAAATCGGGGATGCGGTCGTGGGTGCCCAGGCCCGACTCATGAGCAACGCGCTTCGCAAACTCACCGCCTTCATTTCGAAGTCCCGCACGGTTTGCATCTTTACAAACCAGATCCGCGAGAAAATCGGCGTCATGTTCGGCAATCCCGAGACAACGCCCGGCGGCAAGGCGCTCAAATTCTACGCCAGCGTGCGGGTGGACATCCGGCGCATCGGTGCCATCAAGAGCAGCGACGGCTCCATGACCGGAAACCGGACGAAGGTCAAAGTGGTCAAGAACAAGGTCGCCGCACCGTTCATGGAAGCGGAGTTTGACATCATGTATAACGAGGGGATTTCCAGCACGGGATCTCTTCTCGATCTCGCGATTGAGAAAAATATCCTCGAAAAACGTGGATCCTGGTTGAGCTACAAGGGCAACCAGCTTGCCCAGGGACGCGACGCGGCCAAGGAGACCCTCAAAACCGACGCGGCACTCTACGCGGAAATTGAGTCGGAACTCCGCTCCGCGCTCGACGCAGAAAGAAAATAGGACCTTTCATGCTGGAGAGTCTCGATCCATCCGCTCTGACCATCCGCTGTCTTGGGGACCGCGAAATTTCCTCCCCGCTGGATCGCCTGATGGCCGAGTCCGACCCCGGCCACGAATTCTACACCGACGATCACCGGGTGCTCGTCCAGCATGAGCTTTCCGATATCACCCAGGTGATCGCCGAGGGGAAGGAATTCCCCTGTTTCGAGGTCGCCGGTCCTCGCAAAAAAATCTATTTTGATCCCGCGCAGACCCACTGTGCCATCGTGACCTGCGGAGGGCTTTGCCCCGGACTCAATGATGTGATCCGGGCCATTGTCATGCAGGCCTACTACCGCTACGGCGTTCGCCGTATCTATGGCATTCCCTACGGATTCGAGGGGCTGATCCCGGAGTATGGGCATGCCATCGTAAACCTCACTCCCGATGCGGTGGCCAACATTCACGAGTTCGGCGGGACCTGGCTGGGCACGTCGCGCGGACCGCAGGATGTCCTGCGGATGGTGGACCGTCTGCAGGAACTGAACATCAACATCCTTTTTGTGATCGGTGGAGATGGCAGCCAGCGGGGGGCGATTGCCCTGGAACAGGAAGCCAGAAAGCGCGGGGCGAAGCTCGCGGTCGTCGGAATTCCCAAGACGATCGACAATGACATGATTTACATGGACAAGAGTTTCGGCTACGAGACCGCCGCTGCGGAGGCGGTGCAGGCCGTCCATGCCGCGCATACGGAAGCCCGGAGTGCCCGGGGAGGGATTGGCCTGGTCAAGCTCATGGGACGGCATTCCGGATTCATCGCGTGCGCGGCGGCCCTTGCCAGTGGCGAGGTGAATGCGGTGCTCATTCCAGAAGTTCCCTTTGCCCTGGAGGGGGAGCAGGGATTCCTCGAAGTCATGCGCCAGAGGGTGGTTTCCCGCGGCCATGCGGTCATTATCACAGCGGAAGGGGCCGGGCAGGAACACTTGGGATCCACCGGGGAAACCGATGCCTCCGGAAACACCCGCCTGGGCGATATCGGACACTTTTTGAAAGAACGCCTCACCGAACACTTTCAAAAATGCGGCACCCCCCTGACTCTGAAATACATTGATCCGAGCTACATGATCCGCAGCGTTCCCGCCTCACCGCAGGACCGGATCTATTGCATGCGCCTTGGGCAGGCGGCCGTGCATGCGGGCATGGCCGGAAAAACGGGTTTGATTGTCGCCCGCTGGCACAGCGTCTATGTCCATGTCCCGATCTCGGTGGCCACATCGGCCCGCCGCATGGTGGATCCGAAACAGGACGTGTGGCTTTCCGTTTTGGAATCCACCGGCCAGCCTCCCAGATTCCACTGAAAAGAAAAATCCCGGTTCTCAGTGAGCGAGTTGCTCCAGGCGCATCGGACGGCCAAAGCCCCTCACAAAAGGAATCGCGCGCGAAAATCTTCCGGTGAGGAGACCGGGTCGCTGGAGTTCCAGCACCGAACTGTAGTAATACCAATCGCCCTGGGCAACCAGCAGATAGGCCCGCTCGCCACTGACGACACCGCGCACCGTGTAGTCACCAAGCACGCCGGTCACCTGGCGTCCCTCCTGGCGGAAGGAAGCCCGTCCCCAGTCGTGGCTTGTCCAATTTCCGGAGATGTTTATCCGCGCAGGGTCGGATTGGTCGGAGAGCCAGTTGTCCCCGGTCCTGTTGTTCTGGTTGTAGCGGGCATCATTGAACTCGCTGACCACCGAACACCCGGTGAATGCCGCAAGAATGAGGAGGATGACGGCCCGGCGCATCATTCCACAATTTTATCCAAAACAACCGGCAGGGCGTCTTCTTTCGAAAACGGCACAAACGAAGAATAGGAACCCTCCAGGATTTCGGAGGATTTCCGCTTCAAAACCATCGTGTGCTCGACCCATTCATCATCAATCAACAACAAATACGCGGTCCTTCCGGTTGCAATCCCCAAAATATGGAAATGCCCGATCGTCCCGGTCACCTTGTCATTGCGTTGGTTGAGTGCCACGGAACCCCAGTCCGGAGAATAATACATTCCTTCAAAATTGGTTTTGGCCGGCCCGCGATTGCCGGACTGCAACCAGGCCTGCCCGGCCGCTTTGTTTTTTGCGTTTCTTTCGGATGTGAACGCACAACCGGAGGTCAGGGTGACGGCGGCCAAAGCCGCCAGCAACAGGAGGGGTGTTTTCATTACCCACTCACATACCTTCCTGTTTGCCGGACGTAAAGTCCGGTTTGCAATTTCCGGGCGGGACGGCAAACAGAACTTCAAACTTCCGACTGGCGCCGGTTTTTCCTTGGGCTCAGATTTTTGCCCGGGTTTCCTTCAGGGCCTTGGCGGAGGTTTGCAGTCCCTGCAATTCCTTGGGCCAAAGTTCGAGTTCCACATGCCCGAGCACGCCCGCACGTCCGACGACAGTGGGAACGCTGAGGCTGATGTCCCGGATGCCATACGCGCCGTTGATGCGGCTGGAGACCGGGAGGATGCGGCGGCGGTCGAGGGCAATGCTGTCAATGACTTCCCGAATGGCCACACCGACCGCATAGCCGGCGCCTCCCTTGCGGGAGATGACTTCGGCGCCACTCTTCTGCGTGCGCTCGAAAACCTGGCTCTGAAAGGCCGGGGTCACCCCCGGGAATTTTGTGAGCGGAAAACCATCCACCGTTGCGGACGACCAGATCGGGAGCATCGTATCGCCATGTTCGCCGAGGATGATTGCCCGAAGTTGTGTGGGCGGAAGATTGAGCGAGCTGGCAATCAGTGAGCAAAATCGGGAGGTGTCGAGAACCGTGCCCAGCCCGAGGACTTGCGAGGCGGGCAATCCGGTCTTCTCCACCGCAAGCTGCGTAAGGATGTCCACGGGATTCGAGACCACGAAAAGAATGGCTTCCTTCTTCAGTCCCGCCCCCTTGAGGCTTTCCAGGATGCCAAGAAAAAGGGTGACGTTGCGATTGATGAGATCGAGGCGGGACTCGTCGGGCTTGCGGCGCAGTCCGGCGGTGATGCAGACCAGGTCGGCATCCCGGCAGTCCGCATACGTTCCCGCCGAGATCTTCTGGTCCGCGCAATAGGCCGCGCCGTGCAGGAGGTCGAGCGCCTCTCCCTCGGCGGAGGCCTGGTTGGCGTCGAGAAGGAGAATCTCTTTGACGATACCGGAACACTGGAGCGCGAAGGCCGCGCAGGATCCCACCCGACCGCCCCCACCGATGATTGCTACTTTCATATTATTTATTCAGGTTTGCGAGAATTTCGTCCGTGAGCTTCTGGACAAGGGTTTCCATGTCCGCCCCGGTTTCGGGGGCGGGCATGGGATGGAAGGGCGTGACCGGCGAGGAACACCCGTGCTGGCCGCACATTTGCGCCCAGGGATCCACTTCGCAAAGCTCCGCGTTCTTCAACTCGAAGCGGTTGTCGGGAAGTCCCATTTTCTTTTTGATCGCCAGAAGGTCATCCAGTTTTTCGCAGGGAATGGAGGCGGCCCCCGGAAGAGCCTGAGCCAGAATGATGGTGCGGCAGTAGGCATCGGTAATCTCCATCTTGAAATACGCGTCCTCGATGGATTTGCCCCAGCAGATCACCCCGTGGCAACCCATGATGATGGACTGGTGCTTGGGAGCAAGCGGACGAATGCTGGCCGCAATCTCCGGAGATCCCGGAGTCTGGTATCCGGCCACGGCAACCGTGCCCACAAAAACCTCGAGTTCGGGAATCAACCGGGCCGGCGGCTGGAGTTCCTTGATCGCGAAGGCCCCCGCATGAACCGGATGCGCGTGACAGACGGAAACCGCATCAGGTGTCGTTTCGTAAATGGCCGCGTGCGTCGTGAACTCGCTGGAGCGCCTCCATTTGCCGGCAAGTTGTGTGCCCTTGATGTCCACCAGGCTCATCATTTCGGGCGTCATAAACCCCTTGCTCACGCCCGTCGGAGTGACAAGAAAACGATCCGGTCCGAGGCGGACGGAAATATTGCCCCCGTTTCCGTCACAGTATTCCCGTGTCCAAATCCGCCGCCCAATGTCACAGATTTCCTTTTTGAGACGCTCGGCTTCGGGCGAATGAAAAAGTTTTTGGTCATCGGTCGCGGCAACGGAAGGGGCCGCAGCCGCGGGCGCGGAAGCCTCCGCATCAAACACCACCTTGATGCCGGCCTCGGAGAGAATGTCCCGGGCTCCAGGGGTCAGACGGATGTCGCGGTTGTGCCGGAACTCGACCGCGCCGGATCTGCGGAATTCCTCGGCCTCTTTTTGTGCGAATAGTTTCATGGGTTATTTTTTGTAAAAGTGGTCATCCACAAGGGCGGCGCAGTAGGCGTCCACCGGCGTGGGGTTGGGAAAGGGACAGGCGGCCTCTCGGCCTTCGCTGATGGCGATCTTCTGGCCGATGTTTGCCCCCAGATCGTCATAAACGACAATGGCCGGTTCAAAGGACTCCTTCCCCTCGAATGTCCCGGCCTTCCAGGGAAGCGTGAGCAACAGCCGTTCCCCCTTGAAGCGCGGATTGCGCACCGAGAGGGTCACCCGGCCGATGACGGTTCCCATTCTCACAGGGCGAGGCTCCTTTCGGGATCAATGATCCCCTGCACCGTCCAGCGGGCCGGACTGAGTTCGTCGCCCACCATCTTGCGGGCCTCGCTGCCATCACTGGAAATGAGAACTTTCTGCCCGATTCCGGCCCCGAGGTTGTCGAGGACAATCTGCGGCACGAGATCCGCGGATTCCGGCTCGGCGACAAGCAGCGTGCGCCCTTCCAGGCTGGCGTGCTTGACCGAACTGGTCACGTATCCGCGGATCGTGGCAATTCTCATTTTTTTAATAGAGGTTCAGGTTTTCGACCATGACGCACCGGCGCGAGCGCGTGAAGGTCATCGGCGTGGTGACCCCCTCGCCGGTGGGTGTTGCAATGCTGAAACTCAGGAATCCCTCACCGCCGAGACCGAGACCGGTCATCGAGGGGCCATTTTTGATGAAGAGGGTCGTGTCGATCTCCTGGGCCATCTTTGTGAGATTGCTGATATTTTGCGAGTGCATGATGCCGGTGTGCTTGTAGCCGTGCTCGGCTTTGAGGGCGGCGGCGATGGCGGCGTCCACATCGGGCACCCTGACAATGGGAAGGAAGGGCATCATCTGTTCCTCCTCGACAAAAATATGGTCCGCCTTGGTCTCCCCGAAGAGGAGCTGGGTGGAGGCGGGGACATCCATCCCGATCGCCTTTGCAAGCACGGCGGCATCGCGCCCCACAAGATCGCGGTTGACGACAGGATGCGGGCATCCGGCTCCCTTGCCCTGGGGAAAGACAAAGGCCTTGTCGGCGAGCAGCTCGACCTGCTTGGCGTGGAGTTGCACGGCTCCCGCGCGGCGGAGCGCATCCATAAGCTGGTCGGCGACGGAGGCCACCACGAAGACTTCCTTTTCCCCGATGCACAAAAGATTGTTGTCATACGAGGCGCCCTGAATGATCGAGCGGGCCGCCTGATCCAGATCCGCGGTCTCGTCCACGACAACGGGGGGATTTCCCGGTCCGGCACAGACGGCGCGTTTGCCGGTCTTCATGGCGGCGGCGACAACGGCCGGCCCACCCGTCACGCAGAGCAGCCTGACCTGCGGGTGCTTGCAGAGCACGGCAAACGTCTCAAGCGTGGGTTTGACGACCGTGGTGAGCAAATCGGAAATTCCCGTCTCGGCAAATATGGCCTCATTGTAGGCGCGGATTGCCACAGCCGCACATTTGGCGGCGGAGGGATGCGTGTTGAAGGCCACCGCGTTTCCGGCGGCGATCATGTTGATCGCATTGCCGGTGAGTGTGGGAACGCTGTGTGTGGACGGCGTGATCGCCCCGATGACTCCCCAGGGGGCGTGATCAATCACCGTCAATCCCGAATCCCCGCTGAAGGCGGTCCGGTCCAGCATTTCCACGCCGGGCACCAGATCACCGCAGATTTCGAGCTTCTCGATCTTATGGTCCAGGCGCCCGATTTTTGTTTCGTGGAATTCGATCTCCCCCCATTCCCGTGCCTTTTGGACACAGAGTTTGCGGATCACGGCGATCGCTTTTTTCCGGGCGGTCATCCCCCCCTCGCGGAGCTTCTCGTAGGCCCGCTGAGCGGCATCGACCGCAGTTTGCATGTCTTCGTAAACGCCGAATCCGGAGGGCCCGGAGGATGCCACGGAGTCTCCGGAAGGTTTCGGAGCGTTCTTCAGGCGGGTGAGAACTTCACCGACCACCTTGGCCACAAGTTGTTCATCAATCGCTGCCATATTTTTTAGTGAGCTTTGTAGAGGAGGGTTTTTCCGAGATCCACGGTGTCCACAATTCCGATAAGCACGGCGTCCACCGGCGAGTCCTTGTCATCCGCCGCAAGGCGCGCCGAGCTGCCCTGGACGACGAGGACACAATCCCCCTCTCCGGCGCCCAGGCTGTCCACGGCGACGAGAGTCGAGGAAGCCGGCTGGAGTTCCTTCGCCGCCGGGGAATTGATCACAAGCGGACGGACGACAAGGAACTTCTGCCCGGTCATCCGGGGATTTTTTTTGGTGGCAACAACGCTGCCTTCGACGCGGGCCAGGATCATTTTGCCTTGGGCAGGACGACGCCGAGGTCGTTGTGCGGACGGGCAATGACGCTCACGCTCACGATCTCGCCGAGCGATTGCGCGGCAATTTTCCCGGCTTCCGTGGCGGCCTTGACGGCGGCCACGTCTCCGCACACGACGGAGGTGACCATGGCGTTTCCGACCTGGGTCATGGGGCCGACGAGTTCGACGTTGGCGGATTTCAGCATGGCGTCCGTCGCCTCGACAAGGGCGATGAGTCCGCGGGTTTCAATCATTCCGATGGCTTGTTGTGACATAATATTAGGGTTGGTTTTGGTTGGTTGGTTTGAAAAGTTTTCAGTGGTTCAGTTTTCAGGGAAAGACATCCGGCCGCGGAAATTCTCTGCCGCTGAACACTGAAAACTGAACACTTGCTGTTCATGCTTCTTTGAGTTTTTCCCAGGCATTCCTGGCGATGACAATTTCCTCGTTCGTGGGGATGACACGCACCTCGATCTTCGAGGCGGGGGTGGAAATGACCGCCTCGGTGGCCCGCGCGGCGGCGTTGGCCGTCGGATCCAGTTCGAGACCGCAGAAGTCCAGATTGGCACAGATGGAGGCGCGGAGATCGGTCTGGTTTTCCGCGATGCCGGCCGTAAAGATGAGCACATCCGCCCCGTTCATTTCCACCAGAAACTGGCCGATGTATTTCCGGATCTGGGCCACGAAAATCTCGAGGGCGATCCGGGCGTTTTCGTTTCCCCGTCCCGCAGCGGCAAAGAGGTCGCGGACGTCCCCCGTCGGCAATCCGGACAGGCCCTTGAGTCCCGAGTCATTGGTCAGGGCTTTTTCCACCTGATCCAGTCCGAGGCCGAGATCGCGGGCGAGATAGATGAGGGCAAAACAGTCGAAGTCCCCCGCGCGATTGTTCTGGGGAAGCCCGCTCTGCGCGGTCATGCCCCAGCTGGAATTGACGGCTTTTCCGTTGACGACCGCCGCGATCGAGGAGCTTCCGCCGAGGTGACAGGAGATCATGCGCAACTTGTCCGTTCCGCGAAGCTCCGCGCAGCGGTCGGTGACAAACCGATGACTGGCCCCATGAAATCCATACCGGCGGATGCCATATTTTTCCTCCCACTCAAGCGGCACCGGATACCGGTAAACGCTCGCGGGCAGGTGGTCGTAAAATGCCGTCTCAAACGTGCCGATGCACGGGAGGTCCGGATACAGCGCATGGAAAAACCGAACGCCGGCAACATACGGGGGATTATGCGCGGGAAGGAGCGTGTTGAATTCCTCCATGGCCCGCAGCACGGGCTCCTCCAAAAATTGCGTTCCCGAAATCCCCCGGGCCATCACCGTCTTGAATCCGACAGCGGCCAGATCCTGAAAGCCTCCCAATTCCGCCTCGACAAAATGGATGGCCGCCGCGTGATCGGAAAAGGCCGCCGCGCCCTTTTTGGCCGGCCCCTCGCCGATGACAAGGGAATACGGACAGTCGTCCGATCCGATCCGCTCGATGCCCCCCCTCGCCAGCAAACGCTCGGAAGGCATCTCGAACAAGCGGAACTTGAACGAAGTGCTCCCGATGTTTGCGACGAGGATTTTCTTTTTTGCGGACATGAGGTGGCGCGGGGAAATTCCGGCGGACGGAAACCGTTCCGTTTCGGGGAACTACTTGCCGGAGGCGGGTTTTGCGGCGAGGAATTTTCCGAGCTTGGCCAGATCGTCGTGTGGACGCGGGATCACATGAACGGCGATCACCTCGCCGATCGTGCTGGCGGCGGTTGCGCCGGCTTCCACAGCGGCTTTCACCGCAGCGACCGAGCCGCCGATGAACACGGCGACATGTCCGGAGCCGACCTTTTCCCAGCCGATGAGTTCCACATTGGCTGCCTTGAGCATCGCATCCGTCGCTTCAAATTGCGCGGAGAGGCCCTTGGTTTCTATCATTCCGAGTGCTTGGTTTGCCATAATTAGTAAGTTTGTGGGTTGTGGATTCAGGCGGTGAAGAACTTCAACAGTTCCGTGGCCGGGCGGGCGATCACGTGGGAGGCCACGAGATTGCCGACGCGGGTTGCCGCTTCCCGTCCGGCTTCGACGGCGGCTTTAACGCTGCCGACATCGCCCTGGACGATGGTGGTGACCAGGGCTCCACCGATGGGGATGGATTTGATCAGTTGCACGTTCGCGGCTTTGATCATCGCGTCACTGGCTTCCACCAGGCCGACGTATCCGCGGGTTTCGAGTAGTCCGATTGCTTCGCTCATGTTTTGTGTTGTTTGGTTGGGTTGAGGGTTAGGATTTGAAAAGTTCCACCTTGTCGGCGTGCTCAAGGTTGCAGGCATTGGCTTCGTCCGTGTCAATATGCACTTCGAGCTTGAAGGTCGGGTCCACACGGACAAGCAAATCATCGAATCGTGTGGTGCAGCCCCTGGCGCATACCTTCAGGGTGATCAGATCGAGATGCTTCACCCCGTAAAATGCGGCGTCGGCGGGGGACATGTGGACGTGCCGGGCGGCCCGGATGAGCCCGCTCTTCATCTCCAAAAATCCCTTCGGCCCCATGATATACCCGCCCGGCGTCCCCTCGATGTCCCCGGACATCCGCACCGGCACCTCGATACCAAGCTGCACCGCATCCGTGAAGGCCAGCTCGATCTGCGTGAGATTCCGACAGGGACCCAAAATCCGCAAATTCGGAATAATCCGCTTGCGCGGCCCCACCAATGTCACCGTCTGCTGCGAGGCAAATTGGCCTTCCTGATAAAGCATCTTGTGGACGGTCAACTCCGCCCCCTTCCCAAAAAGCACCTCCAGATTCTCCGGAGAAATATGCATGTGCCGCGCCGAACTGTTCACCACCAGAACCGGCGCCTGTGTGGCGGGCACGGCCCGCCCAAGTTGCCGAAACAACGCCTCGCGAACGAGGAACTCGACGGCGGCGCGATTGGGGGCTTCAATTTTTGCCATGGGAATGAATGCGGAAAATTAAATGACTGATATCCGTCATATACTTTTTCCGTGGTTCGTCAACAACTATTTTTGAAAATCGTCAAAGGTAGTGAACCGGGAGGGCGGGTTTATCCGGGGAGGCAAGGTCCGGGAGGGCGACCTGTGGGTCACAGGAGACCACTTCCACGACCCCCGGGGAAATGCCGGCTTTGGCGAGTTTGGCCGGGGGAGCGTCCGTAAGGAAAAAGTCCACCCCGGGCCATTTTTTCAGGAGGAATGGGGCGGTGCATCCGATTTTCGAGGAATCCAGACAGTAAACGGTGCGGGCGGAGCGGCGGATTGCGACCAATTGCTGCTGGACGATGGACTCCTGGGAATTCCAGATCCCTTCCTGGTTTGCGGCTTCGGCAGAGAGAAATGCCATGTCAAAATTCCAAAATTCCAGACTCCGCCGGGCGGTTTCTCCAAGCAAAACCGATTGACGTCCAAGAATCTGTCCCGCCGTGAGGAACACACTCAGTGCCGGGAGGGAGGAGAGCCGTTCGCCGATCGGAATGTTTGAGGTCACGATCGTCATGGGCGAGACGGGCGCTTCAAGAAAAGCTTCGGCCAAGGCATAAATCGTGGTGCCGGAATCCAAAAAATACGTGCCTCCCGGCTTGAAAAATCCGAGCGCCCTTCGTGCCACCCTGGCCTTGCTTTTGGCGGCGGATGCCTGCCGCTCACGAAATGATGGAAAACGCTCATTAAAATCAACGAGCGCCCCGCCATGCGTTCGTGTGACCTTGTTTCTTCTGGCCAGCTCAGCAAGGTCGCGGCGCGCGGTGGCTTCCGAGACCCCGAGGTGGCGACAAAGTTCCTGAATGGGCAAATAACGGTGCCGTTCGATGAGCGCGGCCAGTTTTTCCCGGCGCGCCTCGACAACATGGAGAGGAACCCTCATGAGGACGCAAGTTTCAACTCTTTTTGATCGAATTCAATCCTATTGATCAAAATTTCCCGACATCCTGACCGCTGGGGAAAGCGGGTGACCTGATCTTTTTCTGGCGATTGCCTCCAGGCCGCCGAGGGCGAAATGGTAGAGGTGTTCCACGAGAATCTCTTTCGGCGTGGCGGTGACGATGTCGGAAAAGATCGTGGCGTGGCGTCCGACGACCAAAAGCATGGCGCAGGGGGCGCCGACACTGATCAGGCAGCGCGACAAAGCAGGGTCATCCGGCGCAAGACCGGTGATCTCGCTGAGGATGGTCAGCACGACCTGAAACTTGGGCAAAACCTCCATCGTCTGGAGCACGGCGAGATGGGAACTGGGCGAGAGCAATTCGCGCCCCAACACGCGGGTGTGCCAGCTCTGCCGACTGGTGGCACTTTTCACCATGCTTTCGATCACCTTTCTCAACTTGTCCCGGGCGGGCAACCCGGAGGCGCCGACCTCGGTGAGCACCTTCATGCTGATGAGACGGCTGTGCGCTTCGGCCAGCACGGCTTGATAGAGGCCGGCCCGGCTGCCGAAATGGTAGTTGATCGAGGCGAGGTCCACTCCCGCCTTTTGTGCGATGCTTTTGCTGCTGGTCTCCGCAAAGCCGGAGACCGCGATCAGCTTCCCCGCTTCTTCGAGAATACGCCAACGGGTCGCCTCCCCGTCAGCCCGGCGGGGGCGCAGGGGGTTTTTGGAAACGTGGGATGTCATGTGGCGCAGAGAGTGAACGCAATTTCGAGTTGACTATAAATTCAATTTAGTTTAAATCAAATTTAATCTTCAACGTCTTCGGCCTCTCGTCCACAATCTTATGAAAAAAACCATTTTTTCCCTTCTTCTGGTGGCATTGCTGGCGAGCGGTTGGTTTTGGTGGAACGGGCGGGGAGCCCGGCAGGAGCCTGAGGAACTGGTCCTCTACGGCAACGTGGACATCCGGCAGGTGTCGCTGGCCTTCGATGGCACAGGCCGCATTGGTGAGATGCGCGCCGAAGAGGGCGATTCGGTAAAAAAGGGTGAGGTGATCGCTGTCCTCGATACCCGGACACTCGAACTCCAGGCCGATCAGGCGGACGCCAATGTGGAGGCCCAGCGGCAGACGCTGTTGCGGCTGCGCCATGGATCGCGTCCGGAGGAGATCGCAGAGGTCCGCGCCAAGCTGGCGGCCGCCGAGTCGGATGTGGAGCGCGCGCGACTCAATCTGTCACGCATCACAAACCTTCATGGGGCACGGGTGGTAAGTGTTCAGGACGTCGATCTTGCCAAAAACACTGCGGAGGTGGCGAAGGCGAAAGCTGATGAACAGCGCGCCCTGCTCCGCCTCGCCGAGCTGGGGCCGCGGGCGGAGGAAATCGCCGGGGCGGAGGCGCAGCTCGCCGCCGCCGAGGCGCAGGTGGCGCTGCTGCGGCACCAGATCGAGCTGGGCACGCTGCGCGCGCCGACCGACGCGGTGGTGCGTTCGCGCTTGCTGGAGCCGGGCGACATGGTCACGCCACAGAAGCCCGTGTTCGCGCTGGCCATCACCCGGCCGAAGTGGATCCGCGTCTATGTCCATGAGCCGGACCTCGGGAAAATCCGCCCCGGCATGGAGGCGCGGGTCGTCACCGACAGCCACCCGGAGCAGCCGGTGAAAGGCACGGTCGGCTACATTTCCTCGGTCGCCGAGTTCACGCCCAAGGCGGTGCAGACGGAAGTGCTGCGCACCAGCCTGGTTTACGAAGTCCGCGTCATCGTGGACGACGCCAGCGACACGCTGCGCCTCGGCCAGCCCGCCACCGTCCACCTGCCCGTTTCCCACAAACCGTGAACGAAACCGTCATCGCCGCGGACCTGCGCAAGACCTTCATCGGGCCGGACGGCAAGCCGTTCGCCGCCATCGACGAGGTCTCGCTGGCCGTCCGCGCCGGCGAACTGACGGCGCTGGTCGGCCCGGACGGCGCGGGGAAAACCACGCTGATGCGCATGATGGCCGGGCTGCTCAAGCCGGACGCCGGCACGCTGCGCGTCCTCGGCACGGACGTCGCGGCGGCCCCGCAGGCGGTGCAGAACCGCATCAGCTACATGCCCCAGCGCTTCGGCCTCTACGAAGACCTCAGCGTCCAGGAAAACCTCGACCTCTACGCCGACCTCCACGGCGTGCCGCTGGAGCTGCGGCGCGAGCGCTTCTCCCGCATGTTGGAAATGACCGACATGGCCCGCTTCACCGCCCGCCCGGCGGGCAAGCTCTCCGGCGGCATGAAGCAAAAACTCGGGCTGGCCTGCACGCTCGTCCGCTCGCCGGATTTGCTCATCCTCGACGAACCGAGCGTCGGCGTGGATCCGCTTTCCCGCCGCGATTTGTGGAAGATCGTCCAGCAGCTCGTGGATGAGGAAAAACTCAGCGTCATCGTCAGCACCGCCTACATGGACGAGGCGGAGCGCTGCGGGAAAGTCTTCGTGTTCCACCACGGCCGCCTGCTCGCGGAAGGATCGCCGGAAACCCTGCGCGGCCGCGCCCGCGGCCTGACATTCACCGCCCGGCCGCCCGAGGGCACGCCCGCCCGCGACTTGCAGGCGCGGCTCATCGACCGGCCCGACCTCGTCATCGACGCGGTGCCCAGCGGCGGCGACGTCCGCTTCATCCGCCGCGCCACCGGCGACGACCCGCGGCTGGCCGAGCTGCTCCACGACGCGCCCGCCACGCCCCGCCCGGAGGAGCTGGAGGACGCATTCATGATGCTGCTGCGCGAGCACGGCAAGGAACGCGGCCACGCGGAGCCGGCCAACGGCAACGACTCCGCGCCCCAGGTCGCGATCAACGGCGACAAGGGCGAGCCGGTAATCGTCGTGCGCGACCTCGTCCGCAAGTTCGGCGACTTCACCGCCGTGGCCAGCACGTCGTTCGAAGTCGCTCGCGGCGAGATTTTCGGCCTGCTCGGCCCGAATGGCGCGGGGAAAACCACCACCTTCCGCATGCTCTGCGGCCTGCTGCCCGCCACCAGCGGCCACCTCGAAGTCGCCGGACTCGACCTGCGCCGCGCCCGCGCCGAAGCCCGCGGCCGCATCGGCTACGTCTCCCAGAAGTTTTCCCTCTACGGCAACCTCAGCGTGCGGGAAAACCTGGAGTTCTTCGCCGGCGCCTATGGCCTGCGCGGCGCGGCGCTCAAGGCGCGCGTCGCCGCCTCGCTCAACCAGTTCGACCTCGACCCCGCGTCCCGCAGCGGCCTCCTCCCCGCCGGTTACAAACAACGCCTCGCCATGGCCACCGGCCTGATCCACGAGCCGGACATCCTCTTCCTCGACGAGCCGACCAGCGGCATCGACCCGCTCGCCCGCCGCACGTTCTGGCGCACCATCACCAGCCTGGCCGCGCACGGCGTGACCATCATCGTCACCACCCATTTCATGGAAGAGGCCGAATATTGCGACCGCATCGCCATCCAGGACGCCGGGAAATTGCTCGCGCTGGGCACCCCGCACCAGGTCCGCCAGCAAGCCGCCGGCTCCGGCGCCCGCGACATGAACAGCGCCTTCATCGCCATCGTCGAGCAAGGCCGCGAACCCCACGGAGCCACCCCATGAACGCCTCCGGCTTCACCACCCGCCTCGTCGCCCTGACGCGCAAGGAGACGCGCCAGATGCTGCGCGACCGCAGCAACCTGATCGTCGGGCTGCTGCTGCCCGTGGTGCTCATCCTGCTCTTCGGCTACGGCTTGTCGCTCGACGTGAAACACGCCCGCATCGCCGTGGTGCAGGAAGACAGCTCGCCCACCGCCCGCCAAACGGTCGCCGGCCTGCAAGGCTCCACCTATCTTTCCCCCGTCTGGATCAGCACCATGGACGAGGCCGAGCGCATGATCCGGGCCGGGGAAACCGACGCCATCTTGCGCGTGCCCGCCGATTTCTCCCGCCAGCTCGCCGCCGGCAATGGCCGCGTCCAACTGCTCCTCAACGGCGTGGATTCCACCACCGCCTCCGCCATCGACGGCTACGTCGCCGGCGCGCTCGCCGTCCCCGCCCAACAAGCCGCCGACCGCGCGGGCAACAAGCCCGCCGGCACCGCCAGCGTCGCCATCGTCCAGCGCACCTGGTTCAACGAGCCGGGCGAAAGCACCTGGTATTTCGTCCCCGGCCTCATCGTCCTGGTCATGACGCTCATCGGCGCCTTCCTCACCTCCATGCTCGTTGCCCGCGAGTGGGAGCGCGGTACGCTCGAATCGCTCTTCGTCACCCCCGTGCGGCCGCTGGAACTCGTCCTCTCCAAGCTCGCGCCCTACATCATCGTCGGCGCCATCGACCTCGCGATGTGCCTGCTCGCCGCGAAGTTTCTCTTCAAAGTTCCCATGCTCGGCTCGCTCTGGGTCATCATCGTCGCCTCCATGCTCTATCTGATGGTGTCGCTCGCCCTCGGACTCTACATCTCCGCCGCCACGAAAAACCAGTTTGCTGCCAGCCAGGTCGCGCTGCTGGCCAGCTTCATGCCCGCCATGATGCTCTCCGGCTTCGTCTTCGACCTGCGCAACGTGCCCGTCGTCATCCAGGTCATCAGCCACCTGCTGCCGGCCACCCATTTCATGTCGCTCATCAAGACGCTCTTCATGGCCGGCGACATCTGGCCGGGCATCTGGAAAAGCTGCGGCGTCCTCCTGCTCTACACCGTCGTGCTCGTCGCGGCCACCCGCCGCAAGCTGCGCAAATCCTTGGAATAACCCCCATGCACGCCCTCATCGAATACCTGGCGAAGATCCATTTCCTCATCCGCAAGGAACTGCTCGCCCTGTTCAAAGACCCGGCCAACCGCAGTCTGCTGCTGCTCCCCGCCCTGCTCCAGGCCCTGCTCTATGGCTACGGTGCCAACTACGACCTCACCCACGTCCCCTACGCCGTGCTCGACCAGAGCCGCGCCGCTGCCGCCACCGAACTCGTCGCCCGCATCGACGGCACCGGCGTCTTCCATCGCGTCGCCACCCTCACCTCGTCCGACCAGATCGTCGGCATGATCAACCGCGGCGAGGCGCTGTTGGTCATCAGCATTCCCAGCGACTTCGAGCAACGCCTCGCCTCCGGCAGCCAGGCGCCCTTGCAGGTCATCCTCGACGGCCGCAACTCCACCACCGCCGCCTCCGCCGCCGGCTACGTTTCCTCCATCGTCACCAGCTACAACGAGTCCCTGGGAAACCCCGCGGCCGTCGCCATCGACCGCCGTTCGTGGTTCAACCCGAACTTCGAATCCCGCTGGAACATGATGCCCGCCCTCATCGCCTCCATCAGCGTCATGCAGACGCTCATGCTCGCCGCCCTGTCCGTCGCCCGCGAGCGCGAGCAAGGCACCTTCGACCAGCTCCTCGTCACTCCGCTCAGGCCCATGCAGATCCTCGTCGGCAAGGCCGTGCCCTCCATCCTCGTCGGACTTTTCCAGTCCACCACCATTCTCCTCATCATCCTCTTCTGGTTCAAAATCCCGATGATCGGCTCGCTCTGGCTGCTCTATCTCGCGCTCTTCGTTTTCACCCTCGCCGCCGTCGGCATCGGCCTGTCCATTTCCGCGGTTTCCCTGAACATGCAGCAAGCCATGCTCTACAGTTTCATGCTCATCATGCCGCTCATGCTCCTCTCCGGCCTGCTCACCCCGGTCGGCAACATGCCCGGCATCCTCCAGACCCTCACCTACGCCAACCCGCTGCGCTTCGGCATCGACCTCGTCCGCCGCGTCTATCTCGAAGGAGCCGTCTTCTCCGACGTCGCCTTCGACTTCATCCCCCTGCTCGTCATCGCCGCCATCACCCTGCCCCTCGCCGCCTGGCTCTTCCGCCACCGCCTGGCGTGATCCCCTGGGAGTGGCGGGCTGTGGTCTTCACCCTGAACAGCGAGGATGTTCTTGCCGACAAACAGATCGTCCAGCAACCCGCGGCTCTCCATGTCGGTCTCCAAACAATCAGGGACAGCCGTTGGGTTCCCAGGGTTGACCGATGCGCGTGACTTCCGGCAACGAATGGCCCACGCGCGCCACCTGCTCCGGGACGTCGGCCTCACCGTGGCCGATGTGGCCCAGCGCGTCGGCTACGACGACCTGTATCACTTTTCGAAACTCTTCAAAAAGCATTGCGGGATTTCCCCCCCGGCGCGGTGCGGGAAAAGGGACTCCGTAGCACATGGGAAGAATGAGACACGAATTTCCCGCCCGCAAATAACCCGTCCGCTCAAAGTCCCGTCCTTGCGTGCGGATTTGGGGAGATCACTTGCATCCCGACAGTTTTTCGCTTTATTCGGTGCAGAATGTTCGCCCAAAAAGAGGCACTGATCCGATTGCTGCATGATGATGATCCCGAAACGGTTCGGCTTGTCAAAGAACAGTTGGCATCTGCCGGGGAGGAGAAGATTCCCGAGCTTCAGGAACTCCTGCAAACCGACGATGATTGTGTCTCGGAGCATGTCCGGGACGTTCTGACCAGCATCAGCGGACACAGTGCCGAGGAGGAATTTTCCCTGCTTTGCCATTTTTTTGGGGACGGGATTGATTTGGAACAAGCCTGTTGGTCACTGGCCCGCGCCTTGGAGCCGGGCGTCTGCATCCTGCCCTTCGAATACAAGTTGAACGTCTGGGGACGCCAGTTTCTCGTCAAGCTGACCGGTGCTGTCAGCAATCGCGAGCGCGTCCTCCGGCTCACCGAGTTTCTGGCCGACGAACTCGATTTTCGCGGAAACACAGGCAATTACTACTGCGAAAGAAACTCCCTTTTGCCGCGGGTCATCGAAACGCGCTCGGGCATTCCCCTCACTCTCACCCTGCTCTACATGATGGTGGCCTCCCGGGCCGCCATGAAGGTCGAGGGGATCAATCTGCCGGGTCACTTTATCGCCCGGCATGGCGAGGTCTATTTCGATCCGTTTCACCGGGGGAGGATCCTTTCCCGCTGCGATGTGGAGCGCATCCTTTTTCGGCAGGGTCTGGAATTGAAGGACTGTCACCTGCGTCCCTCCAATCCCCGGCAGATGCTCGTGCGCATGCTGGCCAACCTGCTCTACGTTTACGACCTGCGGGGGGATTGCCAAAAGCACGCGCTGGTGCGGTGTTGGATGCAGGCCTTGAAGTGTCATGGTTGTTGAAGTTTTGAACACCGGCACGGAGTTGCTGCTCGGCGACGTCCTGAACACCCATGCCGCCTGGTTTGGCAAACAACTTCTTGCCCTGGATTTGAGCATTTCCCGCCAAACGACCGTTCCGGACGGGGAGGCCATCCGCTCCGCGCTCAGGGAATCCTTTTCGCGTGCGGATGTCATCCTGGTCACGGGAGGGCTTGGCCCCACAACGGACGATTTGACCAGGGAAATCACGGCGGATTTGCTTGGGCTGGAATTGGTGGCGGACGCCGAGGTCCGCAGAAAAATTGAGGCCCTGGTGGTCGAGCGGGGCTCCACCATGAGGGTGCGGATGTTAAGACAAACCATGATTCCCCGGGGGGCCACCGTATTGCCGAATGATTTCGGATCCGCTCCCGGACTCTACCTCCCCGGGAAGGAGTCGCCGCGATCCCCGCACCTTTTTCTTCTGCCGGGTCCCCCCCGCGAGATGCAGCCGATGTTCACGGCCTCCGTGTTGCCCCTGCTAAAAAAACTGAACGGGAGTGTCCCGCACCGGGAGTGCCGGATTTATCGGATCGTGGGAATGGGGGAAAGCGCGGTCGAAGAGTGCGTCGGGCTCGGGCTCTCGGAGCGTGGCGACCTCGATGTCGGATATTGCGCCCGTCCAAATGAAGTCGATCTCCGGCTCATTGGGGCGCCACAGACCTTGGACGAGGTGGAACCAAAAATTTTGGCCGCCGTGGGGAACCACCTCTTTTCCAGAACGGCGGAAAACCTTGAGGATTGGGTGGTCACAAGGCTGCGCGAACAGGGACGACGTGTCGCGACGGCGGAATCATGTTCCGGCGGGTTGCTTGCGCATCGACTGACCAACGTGCCCGGCGCATCGGAAGTTTTCACTCATGGGTTCATTGTTTACTCGAACGAAGCAAAAACGGCTTTGCTGGGAGTCCCCCAAAAGATGCTGGAAGACTGGGGAGCGGTCAGCGAACCGGTCGCCCGGTCCCTGGCGGAAGGGGCCCTGGAAAAATCCGGGGCGGATTTCGCCCTATCCCTGACAGGAATCGCCGGCCCGGGAGGGGGTTCCACGGAAAAACCTCTCGGCCTCCTCTTCATTGGCCTGGCGCGACGGGGGAAACCCACCCTCTGCAAGAACCATCTCTTTCCCCGCGACCGGGAAACTTTCAAACAACTCGCCACCCAGACCGCGCTGGACATGTTGCGGCACGAGTTGCTCTGAGGGCCTGTAAAATTCCTCATTCCCCTCCCGCCACCCAGCGCCCATAGCTCTCCTCCCAAAGGGTGGGGGACAGGGAAACGATCTCGGGGGTTTCGTAGGGGTGCAACGCCTTGAGACGCAGGAAAAAATTTTGTTCGTTGGCCGATGCGATTTTGAAAATCACCAGCACCTCCGGGCTGTCCTCCACGGTGCCTTTCCACGCGTAGATGGAGCGCGCGCCCGGGATCAGAGTCCCGCAGGCCGCCAGCTTCTCGGCCACAAGAGTCCGCACAATCCGGGCCGCCGAATCGGCATCCGCAAACGTGCTGAGAACGATCCGGATCATGCGGGAACCGGGGCGGGCTGCCGGGCAATCCATCCCCCGCCGACAACCCGGTCCCCATCGTAGAACACGGCCGCCTGGCCGGGCGTCACCGCCCGCTGGGGCTGGTCGAGAACAACTCTTCCACGGTGTCCGGGCAGGGCGTGCAGCCAGGCATCGGTTCCGGCGTGCGCATACCGGATTTTTACATTCACCCGCAGAGCCTGCGTTGGCACCCCGGCATGCCATGTCACGCGATCCACCTCGAACTCCTCACGCACCAGATCCTCCTCCCCCCCCACAATGACCCGGGCGGATTCCGGATCGATGTCCACGACATACCGCGGCTTCGGCGAGCCGCCGGGAAGCCCCTTCCTCTGGCCGATCGTGAACAGCTCGATCCCCTCGTGATTTCCCAAAAAATTTCCGTCGGTATCGAAGATTCCGCCCCGGAGAAATTCTTCCGTCCCGAGGTGTCCGCGCAGAAACGCCCGGTAGTCGTTGCCGGGCACAAAACAAATTTCCTGGCTGTCCACTTTTTCCGCGACTTTGAGGCCGAGTTCGCGGGCGATGTCCCGGATTTCCGGTTTGGTCATTCCGCCAAGTGGAGCCAGCGAGTGCAGGAGCTGGTCCTGGTTCAGGCTGAACAAAAAATAGGATTGGTCCTTTCGCGGATCGATTCCCTTGCGGAGGATTGCCCGGTCTCCGTGATGTTCGATGATCGCGTAATGCCCGGTGGCGAGAAAATCCGCGCCGAGAGCCCGGGCCTTCGCGCGCAAACTTCCAAACTTCAGGTGTTCATTGCACATCACGCAGGGGTTGGGGGTCCGTCCGGCCCGGTATTCACTGGAGAAGTAATCAATGACGATTTTCTCAAATTGATCGGCTTCGTCCACGACGTAGTGTGGGATTCCCAGGCGATGGGCCACCCCGCGGGCATCGGCAATCGCCGAGGGTCCGCAACATTTGTCCTCCGCGCGGCTGATGCAATCCTGGGGCCAGACCTTCATCGTCACTCCAACCACATCCCAGCCGTCCCGTTGAAGCAGCCAGGCCGCCACGCTGGAATCCACCCCACCGCTCATGCCCACCAGAATGCGTCTGCCGTTTCCTTTCATCCCCGGCACTATACGGACCTCTCCCGCAGCGTCAAATCCCTCCGCCTCACTTAAATCAATACGATTGCACGCACCGGCCTGTGGCGGTCATATTGGCGGGCAGTGCGAAAGACAAATGACATTTCTGTCGGTGGGAAAGTCCTGATCGTTCTGGCAAGCGCGCTGACGGGGCTCCTTGCCGCCCTGCCGGTGGTGAGAGACCGCGCGGACGCGATCCGGGATGTGGGAAGGGGGCTGCTCTCCATCGGCTCCTGGAGGGATGCCCTCGTGGCTTTTGCGTTTCAAATCGGGGGGTGGGGCCTGGGGGATTTTCTGCGTCTGATTTTTGCCGCCATGCCCTGGTTTCTGGGATTGCTTCTCCTTTTCTGGGGCGTCGTGCGATGGGGGGGGCGCTTCCGGAGAGTCTGCCTTGGAGGGGTTTTTCTCCTCTGCCTGGGGGTTTCCTCGCTGGGGGTTTGGAGCGGGCTTTTTTCGGCAACCCGTCCGATTTCGGACTTCCGCCTGCTGGCACCCGTGCAGCTCGTCGAAACCCTGAAGGGGAAGTCGGGCAGAGTTTTTATGAATCCCTCGGCGGGACCGCTTGTGGCACCATTCGGTATTTCGTTTGTTGACCGCACGTTCACCGGCAAACAAGCGTCGCTTCTTGCGCAATCTCCCGAAGACTGGCGGAACGAGAACCGGGCTGTCCCGTTTTCCGCGGTGTTGATCGCAGGCCGTGTCCACGAAGCCTCCCCCCTCATCCGGCACCTGCGGGAATCTCCGGATTGGTATCTCGCGCGGCTCGACAACCAGGGCCTGCTCTTCTTGCGCGGCACCAATCCGGATGCGACCGCCATTTCCATTCCGGAGTTTTCCTCACCCAGGGATCGGGCAATCTTCCTCGCCCAGTATGCCCTCAACCTGGAAGCCGCCGACTTCCAAATGCTGGCCACATCGCGCATGGAGGAGGCGCTGAGTCTCGCCGGCAAGGACTACGAAATCCTGTCCCGGGCCTCCTCGCTTTCCGCTTCACAAGGCAAATGGGAACGCGCCAGGAAACAGGCTGCGGCAGCCCTCGAGTCGCATGCCGGCTACGAGGCCGAATACATGCTGGCTCTTTCCCTCCTGGAAACCCAGGCGTTTGAGAAATCCCATGAGGCAACCTCAAAACTCCTGAAGGAATACCCGGAGGATTCGCAGATCCTCCTGCTCCACGCCCGAACCGCAAGAGCCGCCAGGGAATTTGCCGAGGAAACAAAAGCCCTCGAAAAGCTCCTCAAGCTGGCTCGGGCGAACCAACTGCCCACGGTTCGCATCCACATCCTCCTCGCCCAGTCCTGGGCCCAGCGGGGGTTTCCCGTCCAGGCTCTCAGCGCCTACAAAATGGCACTGGCCGAAGCACCCCCCGATGCGGAGACTCGTGAGATCCGCGCCGCCATCGCAACCATCGAAGCAAACCGTCTGAAATAGCAGGCGACTCTCCGGCACCCTCAAGAATCCCTCTGCATGAAATTCGCCTATCTCTTCGAACGTTTCCCGACATTTTCGCAGACATTTTGCGTGCGTGAAGTTGTCGAAATGCGCCGCCAGGCGGGGGATGTTCCGGTGTTCTCCATCCGCACGCCCTCGGGAGAGCCCCGCCAGGATTTTCCGGAGGCGGCTCTCCAGGATGTCACCCACCTCCCCTCCGACATCGAAGCCGCGTTGAGAACGGAATCCGCGCCGTTGCGAACACGGATTCGTCGTCGGTGGGAACTTTGGCGGCGGGCGCAGGAAAGTGACCGGAAACGTGTCTTCGAAGCTCTCTGGCTGGCTCCCCGGCTTCACGAGCGCGGCATCACCCATGTGCATGTGCATTTCGCCGGACTGGCCGCACGAACCGCCTACTGGCTGAATGTCCACCACGGCATCACATTCAGCCTCACCGCCCATGCAAACGACTTTTTTGTGGGCGCCAACGAGAAGTCGCCCGTTGGGCTCGGGGAGTTGTTCTCCAAGGCCCGGAATGTTGCCACGGTGAGCGAGTTTTCCAAAAAATTGCTCCAGGACCGCTTCCCGGATGAAGCCGGAAAAATCGTGCGCGTCTATAACGGAATCGACAGCGCGCGCTACCAGGCTCCCCAAAAAAAATGCCAGCCCCCACGGATTCTGACCGTCGGCAGATACATCGAGAAAAAAGGTTTCAGCGACCTGATTGCCGCCTGTGCGCAGATGCGGGATCTGGCCTTTGAGTGCCGGATCATCGGGGAGGGGCCCCTCGAAGATTGTTTGCGCAAAGAAGTTTCGGATCTCGGATTGGACGGACGGGTTGTCATCGCCGGTCCCGCTTCGGAGGGGGAAATCATCGCCCAACTGCACGAAGCCGCGCTCTTTGTCCTTCCCTGTATCACGGATGCCCGGGGGGACAGCGACAATCTGCCCACGGTGATCATGGAAGCCATGGCGGCGGGTCTGCCCGTCGTCTCCACGCCGGTGGCCGGCATTCCGGAAATGGTGCTCGAAGGCGCCAGCGGATTTCTCGTGCCGCAAAAATCCCCCGACCGCCTCGCCGAAAAAATGCGGTTGCTTCTCGGAAATCCCCCCCTGGGAGAGTCCCTCGGACAGGCCGGCCAGGCACGTTGCCGCGAGATGTTCGACGTCAAATCCACTTGCGCAGATTTGCGCGCGCTGCTGGAAAATGTCTGACGCCCCCGCGATTCCTTCCGCCTGGTTTGCGGCGGACGCGCCCCCCCTGGAGGTGGACTTCGGATGCCATCGGGGAACCTTCCTGCTCGGAATGGCGGAGAAATACCCCGACAGAAATTTCCTGGGCATCGAAAAACAAACGGCGCGTGTGGAAAAGTGCCTGAAAAAAATCCGCGCTCTGGGCCTGGCAAATGTCCACGCCGTTCCGGGGACTGGTGCCGAAGCCCTGGCGGCCCTTTTGCCGGGGGAATCCGTCTCGGTCTTTCATGTGTCCTTTCCCGATCCCTGGCCGAAGCGAAGACACGCCACCCGGCGACTCATGAGCACAAGGTTCCTGGAGGAAATCGCACGCGTCCTGCGGCAGGGGGGGATTTTACGGGTGATGACGGACGATGCGGCGTATTTTTCCGAAATGAAAGCCCTCCTGAGACCTCATTGGGAGGAACTCGACTGGCAGGAGGAATGCGAGCGTCCGGTGACCGCTTTTGAAAAGACTTTTGTCGCCCTCGGGCTCCCGGTCCACCGGTGCGCAATGCGTCCCGTCAGTCGCCGATAATTACCGGGGTTCCCACCGACACCTTTTCGTAGATCAACTTGGCAATTTCCTCGGGGAGGCGCACGCATCCATGCGAGGCCGGATAACCGGGAAGGATGCCGGTATGCATGCCCTCCGGACGATGGCTCTCGAGGTCCTCTCCAAAACGCATAAACCAATTCATCGGCGCTCCGACAAAGCGGGTTCCGCTGGGTGCGGAGTCGATTTTTGTGCTTACCCCGGCCTTGACGACCTGATTGTTTTTATTCACGAACGCCCCATAGAGATTCGAGCGGTGATCGGCATCCTTTTGGACGATGAGAAAATTCCCGTAGGGCGTCATTCCCGCCCGCTTTCCGCTGGAGATCGGGGAGTCGATCCCGACCTCATCTCCCACCTTGAGATAGACCCGCTGTTTGCCTATGGAAATATAGACGCTGAGATTTTCCGCAGTGGCTTGATCGAGCACGCGGGGGATGACTTTGGGAGGCGCCTGTTTCTTGATCAGCTCACTGGCGGACTTTTGTTTTTTGGCGGGCTTCGCGGGCGATTGTTGCGCGACGAGAATCTGGCAAAACGCAAACAGGACCACCACCCCCAATATTGCTGCCGCTGAATCGAGGAGGGAAGAGGGGGGCCTGTGCGTAAGCGTCGCGGGCATGATTGGAAAAAATTGGCTCTTCACCGCTTACAGGTTGAGCCTTCCAAAATCAACGACATTCCATGTCACCCAGCGGGCGTTGCATTGGCAATCCGGCTCCGGGGCATTCTCCATGAGCCCGTCGGATACGATCATCGCCGGTATCCGAAAGTGAGTGCCGACCAGTCGCCATCCACATCCACGCAAAATTCCAGCGTGCGTGTTTCCGGCATTTCTTCGGGTTCGGGGGAGAGGTGAATGCGGGCAAAGAGATAAAAGGGCATGCCGTTTTTTCGGGCGGCGAGGCGGATGTGTGTGGGCTGGAAGCTGCCGGGCATCTGCTGCAGGGCTGCGGGGAGGCTGATCCAGGGGGATCTCCCGCCGCCGGTCAGACGTTCCGACGGCTGGCCGGGCGTGGCATGGAGGCCGTGGCGGTCGAGAAAGCCGAGGCTGTGGGATTTTCCATCGGAATCCACCGCATCCAGCGCAAGGTCGTTGTCAAAGAGGTCCTCCCAGATCGAGTCTTCATAAGTATTCGGCCAGCAGGGCAGGGAGACCTGGAGGTGGCATTCCTTCCAGGGTGGGGCTTCCCTGCGCAAGGCGCGTTGCTCATTCACGAAGGCATTCCATTCAGCGGTTGCGTTGGCCCATATCGCCGGACGGCATCGTTCTTCGAGGGATTTTTTCCATGCGGAGGGGTTGTCGGTGACCAGCCAGCCCGCCACCTCGTGGGGGGCAAGGGGAAATTCTGGAATGATTCCCCGGTTGAACGGCTCAGGGGCACCCGCTTCGGCACGGTCGGTTTTCCAGCGCAGGGGAATCAGAAATTTTTCTCCGGTGCCGGTCAGTTCCTTTTCGTGGAGGGTCAGGGCTGTTGCGACGGGCTTGTCCGAAAGGTTGGAGGCGGTGATGATCCCGTGGCCTTCCCGATCCCAGAGAGCTGCGGGCGCCACGATTTCGGGTGTGCCGGAAAACGTTTCCGGAGCGCGGTGCGTGTCGCGGACCTGGAGCGGGCCGCGGCCATCCATCAGGCTCCAAAGCATCCAGAGTCCCCGGGCAAACGTGTTGGTTCCCGGGGTGGGGGGTTGATGCAGCGAGCTCCACGGGAACTGTGTTCCCAGATTGACCACCGGAGCGTGCAGGGTGGCCGCCATAAGGGCCACGGCTTCCTGGGAGCGGTAAATCGGGAAGGCGGCGGTCCACCAATAGGCGGGCGCCACGGCAAGGCCGGCGAAGTAGGCGTGATGTTCTCGGCTGGCGAGCAATTTCCCCTGCTCCTGTTCGCCGCCGTAGTAGCCATCCAACGAGGCATGGGCCAGCGCGCAAAAGAACGAGCCGGAGTGGCTCAAAAGGAACCCCTCTTCCCCGACCAGTGCCCGCAGCCTCCGCATCACACGGTGGTATTCCCGAAATCGAATGCGTCCGTCCGGTGAGAATTCCTCGTGGCTCAGATACATGAAAGGCGTGCCGTAATCCAGGTAGAGGCCATCATGGTTTTTGCGGAGATAGGGCGCCAGGATTTCGGCGTGACGATCCCGGATGGCATCCTCATTTCCCCGGAAATAAAATCCGCAGCGGATGCCCTGCCGCCGGCAGGCGTCCAATGTGGATCGCAGGGCTTCCGGGTCGGCGGGGAACTCGCCGTTTCGAACGTCCCGCCGCCAGGCTTCGTGCAGGATCAAGGTGTCGGCACCGGCCTGCCGGATGTCTGCCACGTCGGTCTCGGAGGGGTAGGGGCGGAAGTTGTCGAAGTAATGGTAAATCCGCAGGGGAGGGCGCGGGAGCGTGCGGGGGCTTCGTGTCAGGCAGAAACCGAAGATGTTTCGATAAATGATCGCCCGTCCGGGTTTGCGCCGCCAAAGGCGATCCTGAAGATTCCATGTCACGCCCGGCTTGCCGGACTCCTCCCTGACCTGGGTGGAAACTTCTCCCCGGGTGTTTGAAACGCCGCCGGAACCTTCGAGAAAAAACTCGATGTGGTGGGTGCGCCGCCAGGAATCCCCGGAATCAAAACCCACGAATGGGGTGATTTCGCCCGGGAAGTCGCGGGGCTCGGACACCGGGATCTTCCGTCCGAAGCGGGCCAGGACAGATTGGATGGTTGAGCCGTCTATCGCGGGGGGAAATTGCCAGTAGGCCCAGTCGGTGTCCCAGCTCGAAGCGGGTGTGAAGCCAAGTCTCAGGGACAGGCGGTCAAGGGCCACTCCCTCAAGCGACTCTCCCTGGAGGAAAAAGGTGCAGAATCCCGTGCCGTCGCGGAAAATTTCGTATTCCAGCGAGATTTTCAGGTCGGGATGCCGGGCTCCATCGGTGCGCACGAAAGGGACGCCGTCGAAATTCACCACGAGGCTTTCGGCGAGTTGCGCGGTGCGTGGCTTCACGGCATTTGCGGGGTGGTAGGGAAGCCCTTTCTCCACCCACTCGATGCCCCAATCTCCGCGCTGCACCAGGGGGCGCGAGTCACCTGCAAAGCGCAGATCTGTCGGAAACACCCCGCCTGCCGGAGAAAACTCCATCAGGAAGTCATTGCCTTCGATTTTGATGTTCTCTGTTCCGACCAAACGGGGAGGCTTCATTGGAAAAAAGGATCCCCACGTTGTCACCTCAACAAAAGATGGGAAGGATATTTTTGCAGCGGAAAGGCGGAAGGGGTCAGTCCCATAATTTATAATTACCTCCGAGCGCCGCGATCCGCCGAGATTGTCCGTGTGGGCAGAAAGCCGCGTCCCGTGTTCGCTGGGGCGATCTGCCACATCATCGACCGGGGAAACTCCCGCAAGGACGTCTTTGGAGGCCGGTCGGCGGAGGCTTTCGAGCGAACCTTGTTCAAAGCGTCCGAAAATGTCATTGCACCTCAGTCCCTCCAGAAGTGGCACTTCGCGCATGGGGTGGATGCCAAGTCGCCCCTCCGGAATCACGTCGCACCCTGGAGGGACCAGCTCCGTCTGGTCCGTGGGCGGTTGGCGTGGGATGGCACGGCCCGAGGCGGACGACACGGAGGTCATCCCTCCAGAAGAGACGCCCTGCCCCTGGAGGGACCAGCTCCGTCTGGTCCGAGGAAAGGCGGAAGGGGTCAGTCCCATAATTTATAATTACCTCCGAGTGCTGCGATCCGCCGAGATTGTCCGTGGAGCCGCGCGGACCATCAGGTTGTTGCAAACCGGCTGTCCGTATTTCCCTCGTGGAATGTTGAGGTGATGGAAATTTGTTTGGGGTATTCCGGGATGCCATATTTCATGTGGATCAGATAATCATCCAGCAAATGGATGCCTTCCCGGGCGATGAGGGGTTGCGGCACGCTCACACACCAGGCATCGGAGGCCACATGCCAGTCGTTGAGAAAGACCTGGCGCAGCTTGGGAGGGCAGGCGGCGGGGGGCAGGAACTCCGCAAGAGTTAGGACCGCGTCAACCCGGTTTTCCTTCAACCAGGCGCGAATCATGCGATTGTCCGGGCGCGCCTTGTCTTTGTAAATCCAGAACACGGGCTTCATTTGATAGTGGTGGCAGAAGGAATGATAGGCGCCCAGCCAGCGGTGGCCGGTGCGCGCCTCCAGGTAGGACACCAAAAAAAGCGCGATGTTCCGGTGTCCGCGCTCGACGCACCGCTGCGCCGCCAAATACAACCCCTGGAAGTAGTCCGCGCACACGGAGTCCACGGCCGGAGAGTGCTGGAAGGCGCCGAGGCTCACCATGGCGAAGTGCTCAAATTGGAACCCCTCGAGAACAAATTCCTTCTGGGACGGTCCGAACAGGATTCCGCGGATGCCCTGAGACCACAGAAGTTTGCTGAATTTGGCCTGTTCCTCGTGGGTCTGGGGTTGTTCGAAGTATTTCAAATCATACCCTCGTCGGCGCGCCTCCTGCCGGCAGTGCTGATACATGGAGCGACTGAAGTCCGAAGGCTCGGAGTCAAAGAACGCAAGACTCGCCTTGTATTTCGCAACTGTGGCGGCGGCGGATTTCGACCGATAGGCGGCCAGGGCGCGCAAGGCCGGATCAATCTGATAGCCCAATTCCTCGATGGCGGCCTCCACCCGCTTGCGGGTGCTTTCCTTGACACAACGCACCTGGCGAACCACGCAGGAAACCGTCATGGCGCTGACGTTACAGTGCCGCGCCACATCACGCAGGGAGACTCGCTTGCTCATGGGGGAAAAGGCTACGGGCGGCGCATGTTAAAGTTAAGATGAAAATTTCGCAAGTCACCGCTCGACTGTCCTTCCGATGCGGTGCAGGGTGGGGGGATCCTTGGATTTTTTCGTCACAAAAGTCACCCCATGAAATCGCACACCCCGATTCCCGCGCTCTGGGCTTCGTCCCACGGTCACCTTCATCGCGAGCGTTTGCGTCGGGAGGCTTCGGAGCAGGCCCTCTCCCATGCCCTGCCGCTGTCGTTGTCGGAACTGGAAACCCGGTTTCGCCGCCTCCGCAAAGCGCTTCAGGAAAAGCTGGCGTTGGATCGGGAGCCGACGCCCCTGGATGTGCGGATGCACGGCGAGGTGGCGCGGGACGGCTATCGCATTCAGAAGGTGTCCTTTCTGAGCGAACCCGGGGTTCGCGTGACGGGCAACCTCTATGTGCCCGACGGCACGGGCCCGTTTCCCGCCGTGCTGAACATGCACGGACATTGGCCGCAGGGGAAGATTGCCGCGAAGGTCCAGGCCCGCGGACATCTCCTGGCCCGGCAGGGGATGGTCACGCTTGCCGTGGATGCGGCGGGCACGGGGGAACGGGCGGAGAAGGAGCGGGACTGGACCTATCATGGCGCGCTCAAGGCGGCGGAGATGTTTCTGGCGGGGGACTCTTTGATGGGACGCCAGGTGCGCGACAATCGCCGTGCGCTGGATGTGTTGCAGTCCCTGCCGTTTGTGGACGGGGAAAAAATCGGCGCGACGGGCGCGTCGGGCGGCGGCAATCAGACGATGTGGCTCGCGGCGCTGGATGCCCGCGTGAAGGCGGCGGTGGTCGTGGTTTCGGTCGGAAGTTTCGAGGCCTATGTCACCGAGCGCAACTGCCTGTGTGAGACGCTTCCCGGCGGATTGCTCCTTGCGGAGGAATGGGAGGTGCTCGGGTTGATCGCCCCCCGTCCGCTGTTGATTCTCAATGCGCTGCACGACATCTGTCCGGCGTTTGGCCACGCGCCGATGGACGCGACCTGCCGACAGGTGGAGGAAGTGTATTTGTTGCACAATGCCCGGGAGAAACTCGATTGGCGGGTGTTCGAAACCACCCACGGCTATCATCCTCCGATGCTGCAGGCGCTGCTCGGATGGATGGGCCATTGGCTGGCCGGGGAGCCGGGATCCTCACCGCACGCCCTGCCGGACTGGCTGGAGGTGTCCGAGGAGGAACTGCTGTGTTTTCCTCCCGGAGAACGTCCGGCGGAATGCGGATACCCCGCCGTGCGCGCGGCGGGACGACTGCCGGACCGCACCTTTGCCTCTCCCGATGAGGCCCGTGCCGAACTGGCCCGCCTGGTGGGGTGGACGCCCCCGGCGGGCGGCGCGGAGTGGGTGTCCAAACGCGCTCTGCCGGAGGGAACCCGGGTCGGCGCGATCCTTTCCCCGCAAATGTTACCGCTTCCGGTCGCCGTGAACGGACCCTGGCCCGCGCCGGGTGCCGAGTTTCGCCTCGTGCTTTCCCCCTTCGGAAAAGCCGGCACCTTCGGACGCACCCAATGGCGGGAGGCCGCCGCAACCGGCCTTGCCCTGGCGGCAGCCGACCTGCCCGGCGTGGGCGAACTCGCGTGGGAGACCGAGCCCGTGGCCGATGTCCGGCTGCACGACACCGCCCGCGCCCGTCTGTGGCTGGGCTCTTCCCTGGCGGCGGAGTGGGCCGGGGCGATTGCGGTCCTGTGCGAGGCGTTGCAAGCCCGGGCACCCGGTGCGCGGATGCGGGTGGTGGCCGAGAAGGAAGCCGTCCTCGCCGCCCTGTTGTGCCAGGCCCTGCATCCCGCCGCCGCCTTTGAACTTGTCGAATCCGATTGCCCGGCTTCCGCAGCGGATCCCCAAAACGATTCCCTCGTGTGGTGCCTTCCCGGCTTCCTGCCCTGGGGCGACCTGCCCGCTCTGCGCCGCCTCGCCGCACCGCGCGGGGATGCGCGATAAACCACAATGGCTTAGCCCATTTCCTTTTGGCAGGATAGAGCGACTCCGTCATGAAGCCGGTTATCAATCTGGAAGATCCTGTGGGAAAAACCGTGGGACGCCGCCGTGTCCCCGATCCGCTGCGTGTGGTTCCCTCCGAAAAACGGTCGAACGAACTGTGGCGGAAGGCCGGATTCGCCGCCCCGATCCGAAAGGGCGTGTATCGGTTTCGCAGTCACGAGGAGGCTGACCAATGGCTGATGGATCACCTGACCCGGAAGCCGACGAACTGATCCCCCGGGATCCCTCACCGGAGGATGTCGTCAATCTCTGCCGGAATAGCCGCACGCGACACGTTTCCTCAGGGTCGTCCCGGAAGGTTGTCTTACAGTTAAGATCAATTTCTCCTTTTCCCTCTCTCGGCAGGGGGTCAGAGTGGGCGAATGGTAATCACGTCACAGGTTGGAGTGTCAGGTGCGCGTCGTAGCGAAGGGCCGGTTTCCTTTTCCGGGGTGGTGCCCTCCCTGGCGCAGGCGGCGGACTTGGGGCCGCCGCGGTCCGAGTGCGGCATCGGATGTCTGATGCCGTGGAGTGGGAAACTTTATGTGCTGAATTATTTATCGCACCGCAGGAAGGACGGGAGCGGCACCGGGCTGCGGGTGATTGATGGGGATTTTCAGATGGAGCGTCATCCCGACGGGGTGGACGGCACGTATGCGAACCGGTTCATTCATTATCCGTCGAATCAGTTGATCATCGGCCCGCATATGATTGACGCTGCGCACGAGGTGCGCACGGTCCACAAGTTGATCGACACGCGCCTCTGCGGCACGGCCCGGCACCTGACCGATCCCGACAACTTCGTGTATATGCTCGGCATGGAAGGCGAGTTGTTCGAGTTGAACGTCTATACGCTCGAAGCCACGCAGATTTTCGATCTCACGCGGGAGCTCGACACAGCGGGAGAGTTCGGGTGTCATTTCAAGGATTGCTACACGGCCTTCGGTCGCCTGGTGGTGACGAACAACGACTACTCGGAGGCCGATTTTCAGGGTCGGACCACCAGCGGCACGCTGGCCGAGTTTGACGGGAAAACCTGGACCGTGCTTGAGCGCAAGCCGTTTGTGAGTGTGCAGGGGCGCGGGCATTTCACGAACACCATCTTTGCGACGGGCTGGGACCGTGCTTCCGCCATCCTGAAAGTCTATACGGACAGCGACAAAACCTGGCGCCGCTATCGGCTGCCCAAGGCCTCGCACACGCACGATCACAAGTGGCAGAGCGAATGGCCGCGCATCCGCGAGATCGAGCACGAGCGCTTCATGGTCGATCTGCACGGCATGTTTTACGAGCTGTCCCCGTGGGCCTACGACGGCCATGTGTGGGGCGTGAAACCCATCTCCCAACACCTCTGGGTGCTCGGCGATTTTTGTTCCTGGAAGGGGATGCTCGTGATGGGCGCGGACAACGCCTCGCCCGCTCACGGACAGAACAGCCTGTGCGCGGAACCTCAATCCGGCATGTGGTTCGGCAAAACCGATGATCTCTGGCAGTTCGGCAAGCCCCAGGGCTGGGGCGGTCCGTGGTGGGAGGATGACGTGCGCGCCAACGAGCCTTCCGATCCCTATCTGATGACCGGATTCGACAAGAAGGTCCTGCACCTCACGCACAAGGCAAACGAGTCGGTGGACTTTGTCATCGAGACGGACTTCCAGGGCAACGGCCAATGGCATGTCATGGAGACGGTCTCCGTGCCCGCAGGCGGCTATCGGTATTTTGTCTTTCCGGATGGCTACAGTGCCCACTGGGTGCGCCTCCGGGTCGCAAAAAACTGCCGTGCCTCCGCCCAGTTCCACTACACGTAACCCTCCACACCCCAAGGAAACGACCATGAAGCCACCCCGATTCAAACCCCTCGCCCTCGCCACCATCGGCCTTGCCTTGACCGCTGTATCATCGCCTGCGGCAACCTACACTTGGGATGGCGGAGGAGGAAATGGCAACTGGTCCACCGGAGCCAACTGGGTGGGTGACACCGCGCCTTCCGGGACGGGACACGTCCTCGTCTTTTCCGGGAACAGCCAAACAGCCTCCGCCAACAATGGCCTGCTTACCCAAGTGGGCGGCTTGACCTTCAGTGAGAACGCGGCGGCGTTTACTCTGAGCGGAAGCAACCTCACGCTCGGAGGGAATATTCTGAACAGCGGCACTGCCAAACAGACGATCTCTCTGAATCTGGCCTTGTCGGCTCACCGGGAGTTCAATGCGCGGTATGGCGATATTGAGATCGGTGGCATCATCTCGGCAAATTACAATGTCCGCAAAACCGGTCTGGAAACCCTCACGCTGAGCGGAAGCAACACCTACACGGGGTGGACCCAGGTGATGGCCGGACGGCTGGTTCTGGATGCCTCCACGGGAACCATCCCCGGCGGCACCTATGCCTTCCAACTGGGGCAGGTCACCGGAGGCTACGACGTGGGAAACAATGCGGCCTTTGAGGTCAAGGGGGGAAACTACAACTGGAACCACACGCTCGGCGTTTACAACTACGGTGCCAACCGGGTGAAAGCTGGAGCCAATGTCGCCCTGACGTTCACGGATTTTACAAACACCCCCTACGGGACCATCAATTTTGATGTCGCCGCTGCGGGTTCCTCCATCGTTCTGACGGGAGCGGTGCCCTCGACCGGCGATCTCAACAGGATCCATCTGGCGACGGTCACCGATGGCACGAAAACCGGATTTGCCAGAAAGGACGGCAGCAACAACGTGGTGCGGTTTACCGATGGGGAGCTGACGGATCTATCGTCCAACCCGGCAACCAGCCAGAACACTCAGACCCGGCTCAATGGAAATCTGGTACTGACTGCGAGCAAATCCGTCAATTCGCTGACCCTTCAGGGGGCGGGCGGCGGCACCATCAGCGGCGCAACCCAAGAGCTGACCGTGAGGGAGATTCTCATGGAGGAAGGCGCGGGGAACTACGTGTTCTCCAATGCCCGGATCGTGCAGCACGGACTGGCCCCCGCCTTTGTCGCCGTGCATCAATACAGCACGAGCGGCACAATGATCTTTCATTCCGCCCTGCTGTCCAACGCCGCAACCCAGGGCTTCATCAAGACCGGCCCGGGGACCGTCCTCATCAGCAACGCCAGCAACAGCAACTACACCGGCGAGACCCGCGTTCAAAGCGGAAGGCTCGACCTGGACGGCACCCTGTCGGCCACCGGCGTCATGAGGGTTTTTGACGGGGCGACCCTTGCGGGCGGCGGAAGCTATGGCGCAACGACGACGGCCACCCGCGTCTATGCGGGCGGCACGCTCGCGGGCACGTCCACCTCCGCGCTCGCCATCAGCGGCTCGCTCACGCTGGAGTCCGACTCCGCGTTTGCCTTCACGCTGGGCTCGGGGTCGGATTACGTGTCCGTCACGGGAGCGGTGACCCTGCAAAGCAACGCGATCCTCCAACTCGCCGTTTCGGGCACCCCCGCCTTCGACACCCCGCTCTACCTGATTCGCAGCGGCACCAGCATCACCGGAAGCTTTGTGTATAACGGCGCAACGATGGGCGATGGAGCCACCTTCTCGCTCGGCGGCTACGACTTTACCTATCGTCAGGACGCCGACGACATCTGGGTCACGGCCGTGCCGGAGCCGTCGGTGGCCGTGCTCGCTGGCCTCGGCGCGGTCGCTCTCCTTCTCCTGCGGCGGCGCACCCGCCTGATGTAGGGCCAATCCCTCCAGAAGAGACGCCCTGCCCTGGAGGGACCAGCTCCGTCTGGTCCGTGGCGGTTGGCGGGGAT